>JAENWU010000021.1 GCA_016649905.1 Thermoleophilia bacterium | reverse complement strand
CGGCGCCGTCCAGCTGGTCTTCCTCTACAACATGATCGTCAGCTGGCGCTTCGGGCCGAAGGCCAGCGCCAACCCCTGGCGCGGCAACTCGATCGAGTGGCAGGTCTCCTCGCCGCCGCCGATCTTCAACTTCGACGAGATCCCGCGGGTCGTCGGCGGTCCTTACGAGTTCGGCGTCCCCGGTGCCCGGCACGCGATCATGGCTGGCGAAGGAGCCGAGGTTCCCGCCGGCGAGCCGAGCGTGGTGGGCAGCCGATGAGCGCCGACGCCGAGAAGCGTCCGCTGCTGATCTTCCTCAACGAGGTTGCCGGCGGCCGCAAGCTGCTGCAGGCCGTGCGTGAGCGCCAGGGCCAGTATTCCCGCGTTGTCGTCGCGGCGCCGCAGAACCAGCCCTCGGTCGGTCAGCTGATCGATGCCGGCGAGCTGCGCGAGGCGGCGCGGGCCCGGGTCGAGGTGACGATGGCGGTCCTGAGCGAGTTTGGGATCGACTCGGTTGGAGAGGTGATGGACCCCGAGCCGGCGCTGGCGATCGACGACGCGGTCCGTGCCCACCAGCCGGGTGAGGTGCTGCTCTCCTGCCTGTACGACTCGCGCTTCGGGCTGACCCGCAAAGACCTCGTGGAGTGGGTGCGGGCGCGGATCGAACCGGAGATCAAGCTAACCCACATCCCGGTCCGGATCGAAGACGACGCGATCAGGCTCGACCTGATCCACACCCTCGTCGTCGCGACCCAGACCGTCGCCACCCCGGACCTCGTCAACCGGCTCAAGGAGCGGGCGGCGGTCAGCCCGCACCGCTACACGATCGTCTGCCCGCGCAGCGACGAGGTCAGCGAGGCCGAGATCGTCCGCGACCTCGCCTTCACCCTGGCTGAGCTCTACCGCGCCGAGATCGACGCGACCGGCCAACCGATGAGCCCCGATCCCTTCCACGCGGTCAAGAACGCGATCGAGCACTACCGGATCGACGAGGTGCTGATCTCGACCTTCGCCGGCGAGGACTCGCGCTGGCTCGAGGACGATCTGATCGGCCGTGTGCGTGAGATCACCGACAAGTCGGTCGAGCACATCGAGGTCGGCCGGCCCGCTGCCGCTGTAGCCGCCGCTGTCGCCTCCGAGGGCGGGGCTGCCTGATGGAGAGCGCGACGGTAGCGGTCGGCCACGGCCACTCCGAGGAGCACCACGGCCCGCCCGAGGCCAACCAGAGCTCGCGGATCGACAAACAGGTGCTCGGGATCCTCCTCTTCATCGTCTCCGAGGTGATGCTCTTCGGAGCGTTCTTCGCGGCCTACTTCTTTCTCCGCGTCGTCGTCGACCCACCCAGCTGGCCCCCGGAGCCCTACGAACTGCCGGTCGCGGTCGCCGGGATCAACACGGCGATCCTCATCTCCTCGAGCTTCACGATCCACTACGCCCTCGAGTCGATCCGCCGCGGCAACCGCGCCGGCCTCAAGCTCGGCCTGGTGCTGACCTGGCTCCTCGGCGCGACCTTCCTCTTCATCCAGGTCAACGAGTACGTGCACATCGGCTTCAGCGCCCGCGACCTCGCCTTCGGCTCGATCTTCTACGGCCTCACCGGCCTCCACGGAGCCCACGTCTTCGTCGGCCTGCTGCTGCTCAGCTTCGCCTCGATCCGCGCCTTCCGCGGCCACTTCGGACCCAAGGCCGAGGACCACCTCGGTGTCGAGGTGCCGGGCATTTACTGGCACTTTGTAGACGTGATGTGGATCATCGTTTACGTGACCGTCTATATCTTGTAGGCGGCCGCTGCAAACCGGCGCATCTCGCGGTCCTCAGTCGTTCGGATCGAGTCACGCACTAGAAGTGCGCTCCTCTCACCTCACTCCCTGCGTCCCACGACCTGCTTGGTTTTCGCGGCCGTGCGCGGGACGGGCATACTTCAAACTGCCTTGGATCGGAAAGCCGGAATCGCTATGAGCCTCAACGAGGGAGCGGTGTTCAAGTGGGTCGTGATCGTCGGGATCGCGGCGGGGGTGGTGATCGCGGTGACGCTGGTGACGAGCCAGCTGGTCGGGGCTCTGGTGGGCCTGGCGGTGGTGATCGCGGGGTGTGTCTACGGGTTTCGTTGGGCGCGGCGCAAGCGGCGCGCTAGTTGACACAAACTCCTTACGAAGCGCAGACAACACGTCGCATCTTTCCGCCTACTCTGCCACCATGGCGGTGATGAGGCAGAGCTGGACCGACGAGAGGCTGGACGAATTCGGCAAGCGCATGGACGAACGCTTCGACCATGTGGACCGGCGCTCCGAAGACGTGGACCGGCGCTTTGGTGAAGTCAATCAGCGCCTCGACCGGATCGACGCCAGGCTCGGCTGTGAACTGCCCCGCATCCACGATCGCATCGACTCGTTGGGTCGGGCGATCATCTTCGGCTCGATCACTCTTTCGTCGGCGATGATCGCGGGCTTCGTCGCGATTGCGACTCAGGTCTAGGGCAAGACCTGCCGCTGAGCTCCAGCGCCGCCAGGGTCAGCGCGAGCGGGACGGTGGCGGGGAGGGTGTCGACGGCGAAGAAGAGGAAGTCGAAGCTGACGCAGACGATCGCGGCGAGGGCGGCGCCGGTCAGCTGCAGACGGCGGTCGTGGGCGAGCAGGGCGCCGAGGGTGGCGGCGACGAAGAGGTCGCCGAAGCCCATCAGGGCGGTGCCGAAGTGGGCGAGTTGGAGCTTCGGCAGGCCGGCCGCCGGGGCGGCCGCGTTGAGGGTGGCGTTCGGCTCCTGCAGCAGGTTGCTGCCGACCAGGTAGGCGTCGATCGCCGCCAGCGCGTAGATGCCCAGCTTCACCCAGCGGGCCGGGACGACGCAGACGAGCAGCCAGCCGAGGCTGGTGCAGGCCAGTGCCGAGAGCGCCAGCGCCGCCGCGTGGCCGCCGAGGTCTCCCTTCCAGGCCCAGGCGACGGCGAAGAGCGGGACGACCAGCAGGGCCAATGGCGGCCGGGCGCCACGGACGATCGCCGCCAGCGCCAGCGCCGCCAGTGGCGGCACCGCGATCAGGGCCAGGTAGGTGAGGAAGTCGGCGCTGGCCGAGTCGAGGGCGATCGTGCCGACGACGAGGGCGATCGGCAGCGGCAGGGCCAGTGCCCACCAGTTGCTGCGAGCCCGCGCGAGCAGCGGCGCGACCGCGGCTTTCGGTGCCGCGACGAGGGCGGCCTGGACGAGGCTGAGGGCTCCGATCGAGAGCCAGAACGGGAGCACGGTCCCGGCCAGACTCCTAACCGGCGCCGGAGGCGACTCCGGCGGTCGGCGCGGGCTCTGCCGGCGCCGGCTGGCGGCGCGGCTCCAGCTGACCCGCCGCCGCGACCGTCCACAGCATCGCCAGCCAATTGCCGGTAGCGAGGGCGACGTGCACCCAGACGATCTCGCTGGGCAGTTCCAGGCCCCACTGGACGCCTCCTACGAGCCCCTGGAGGGCGAGGAGGCCCAGGACCACCGTCAGCGGCTTCAGGGCCCTCCTGTCGCCTCCCTGGCGGCGCAGCAGGAACCAGACGCCGATCGCGGCGAGCCCGTAGACGGTGGCGAGCACGGCGTGGCGCTGGACCACCCATTCCAGGGTCTCGCCGCCGTAGAAGTCGAAGCGGTGGACGAGTTCTTCGTCGTGGGCGCCGGCGTGGGGTCCGGAGGCGGTGGCGATCGTGCCGGCGAGGATCGTCAGCTGCCCGAGCGGGATCAGCGCCCGCACCGCCCAGACGCCGAGGCGGTCGCTCGATTTGCGCCGCTCACCTGGTTCGTAGCGCGCGCACCAGGCCAGCGCGAAGGCGGCGTCGAGCAGCATCATCGAGAGGATGAAGTGGGACATCACCAGGCCGGGGGCGAGGTGGTACTTGACCACGAGGGCGCCGAGAATCGCCTGCCCGATCACGCCCAGCGGCAGCAAGCCGCCGAACAGCGCCAGATGCCAGCGGTAGGGCTTGCGGAAGAAGGCGAGGGCGCAGGCGGCGATCACGGCGATGCCGACGAAGCCGGTTAGCAGCCTGTTCGTGTACTCGATCACCGCATGGGTGTCGAGCGGCGGCACCGAGCCGCCGTAGCATTTGGGCCAGTCAGGGCAGCCGAGCCCGGAGCCGGTGAGGCGAACGGCGGCGCCGGTGAGGACGATCAGGGCCAGCGAGGCGAGGGCGACCGCCGTCACCTGCGCGTAGCGCGCCGGCGAGATCTCAAGCCGGTTTCTCAAGCGTTCCCGCATCCTCAGATGACGCTCCGTTGCGGCGACCGAGGGCCGCGCCGAATCAGCCGCTGGACTTGCCGCCGGATTTGCCTTCGCCGGCGGGGGTGTTTTCGATCAGGTACTGGACGAGATCTTCAAGTTCTTTTTTCGACAGCGTTTCGCCGAAGCTCTCGGGCATCACGTTGGCCGGGTAGCCCTGGGCGATTTCCGCGTTCGGGTCGGCGATCATGTCTTCGATTTGGGCGGCGCTGTCGCCGGCGACCAGCACTTCGTCGAGGTCGGGGCCGGTGACGCCACCGGAGCCGGCGGCGGCGAGGATGTGGCAGCCGCCGCAGCCGTTGTTGGTGAAGACCTGAGCGCCGGGGCCGCCGGGGACTTCGGGCGGGGCCCCGCCGGGCACGCCGGCCCACATGCCGATGTAAGCGGCGACGTCGTCGAGGTCCTGGCCGGTGACGATGTCGCGGGGCATCGAGACGGCAGGGTTGCCGTTGTCGGGCCGCGGCGACTCGACCTGCGCCTTGACCACGCCTTCGATCGTGTCGCTGTTCTGGCCCGATTCGCGGGCGGCGGCGAAGGCGGCGTCGAGGTCGGGCCCGATCTGGGCCGAGGTACCCGCCTGGGCGAGCGCGTGGCAGTTGCCGCATTTCTGTTCGAAGAGGACGCGGCCGCGGTTCTCGTCGGCGGTCGTGGTTCCGCAGCCAGCCGCAACCACGACGATGGCGCCGAGGGCGACGAGGGCAAGCAGCGGATGGATGAGTTTGGAGCGGCGGTTCATACGTCGGAAGCGGGGCGGAGTCTATATGTCGCGGCCCCTCGCAAGCTTCGTGTAGGCGACGGCGATTCAGTAACCTCGATGCGATTCGCACTAACTCTCCAGACGCCGCCAGGAGGACGCCATGCAGGTCAGAGACGGGATGACCGAGGTATCACTGACCGTGGGCCCCGCGCACACGCTGCGAGAGGCCGCGCGGATGATGGTCGAGAAAGGAACCGGCGCGGCCCTCGTCTCCGACGGCGAGTCCCCGGAGCCCGGGATAGTCACCGAGCGCGACCTGCTGATCTCGGTCGGCGCCGGCGAGGATCCCGACGTCGAGCTGGTCGGAGCGCACATGAGCGAGCGCGTGATCGCCGCCACGCCGGAGTGGAGCCTGGAGCGGGCGGCAGCGGAGATGTCGCGCCGCGGCGTCCGCCACCTCGTCGTCTTCGACGGCGGCGACGCGGTCGGCGTGCTCTCGATGCGCGACATCGTCCGGGTCTGGACGTCGGAGGGGGCTACGTCAGGGATGACTCCCGGCTGACGACTTGGTCGGGGGGTTAGGCGGGAGGGGTCGGGGTGCCCCTCTACCTTCGCTGGGATATTCGCCCCGGACTTCGCCAGCCGTCCGAGGTGAGAGCGCCGGGTCGAATATCTAACGCCGCTCGTACGAGGGGCACCCCGACCCCTCCCATCAAGCCCCCGAAGATCCGTCTGGTCGCGTTGAACCCGAGCTAGAGCTGCCGAAGCCCTGAGGTCAAGCAGATCAAGGACGCAGGGAGCGAGGTGAGGGGAGCGCACTCTGTGCGTGACCCGAGCCGAGATGACCGAGGACGCCGATATGCGCCGGCCTCAGGGCTTCGGAGGCGCCGAAATAGTTTCGACGGGAAGAGCAGCCCCGCGCAGGTGCTGCTTGCGGGGGAGCCGGTAGTAGTCGCGGATCGCGCCACGGACGATGCTGCGGAAGGCGGCAAGCGCGAGGATCGCGCCGATGATCGCGTAGATGAAGGGGGCGAAGATGAAGCCCGAGGCGTAGATGCCACAGACGAGGCCGATCGCGCCGAGCGCGAAGAAGGCGGGCGCCCAGGACGACCGCGGCAGGTAGATCGTCTCGCCTGGCTCCGGGATCTGTCGGTGCTCGCTCATTGGCTACTGGGCGATGTAGAGGAAGGCGGCGACGAAGGCGAGGGCGAAGACGGCGGCGACGAAGGCGCCGGCGAACAGGCCGGCGCTCATGTTCTTGCGTGCGGTCTCGCGATCCACGCCTGGATTTCTATCAGGTCCAGAGGGCGCCGGACCTGCGCGCTACTGCGTCCTCGGTCGACCGAATAGCGCTGCTATTCGGTCTCCCCTGCGTCCTTGTCCCGCTTGGTCCGGCGCCCTCTGGCTATACGTTCGCCGCGATCGCCATTGCGAGGAACAGCAGCGCCAGGTAAGCGAGCGAGAAGAGGTAGGTGCGCAGCGCCCAGGTGCGGTCGGCGACCCGCAGCAGCTTGTAGGAGAAGTAGATGAAGACGGCGCCGAGCAGCATCGAGGGCACCAGGTAGGCGATGCCGAGGCCGCCGGCGCAGAAGGGCAACTGGGTCACCGCGTAGAGCAGGACCGTGTAGAGCATGATCTGGCGCCGCGTCTCCGCCTCGCCGCGGACCACGGGCAGCATCGGGATGCCGGCCTTCGCGTAGTCGTCCTTCATCAGCAGGGAGAGCGCCCAGAAGTGCGGCGGGGTCCAGAAGAAGACGATCGCGAAGAGGTAGAAGGCCATGCCGCTGAGGCCACCGGTGACGGCCGCCCAGGCGACCAGCGGCGGCACCGCGCCGGCGGCGCCGCCCCAGACGATGTTCTGCCAGGTCAGGCGCTTGAGCCAGAGGGTGTAGAGGAAGACGTAGCCGAGGAAGCCCGAGAGCGAGAGCGAAGCCGCCAGCGGGTTGATCGTCAACGACATCAGCAGGAACGAGGTGGCTGCGAGCAGGACGCCGAAGGCGATCGCGGCCCGCGGCGAGACGCGGCCGGAGGCGACGGGACGGTCAGCGGTGCGGGTCATCAGCTGGTCGACGTCGCGGTCGATGGCGTGGTTGACCGCGCCGGCGCCACCGGCCGAGAGGGCGCCGCCGAGGCAGGTCAGCAGGATCAGCCCGATCGAGGGGTCGCCCGCCACGTACATCGTCGTCACCGTCGTGAACAGCAGCAACGACTGGACCTTCGGCTTGGTCAGCGTCAGGTAATCGCGGAGGAGCTGGGAGGCGGCTGAGCGCGGGAGCGCCGCGGCGGCCGGGCTGGGCGCGGTGCGCGCGCCGGATTCCATGCGGGTCAGGCTACCGGCTGGCGCTCGCGAGCCGGTTCCTCGCTGCGGCCGCTGCGGTGGGCGATCGCGAGGCGGATGTCGCGCATCGGGCGGGTGCTGCGGACGTCGGGCAGGACGTCGAAGTTGTGCGGGTCCGGGGGTGAGAGCGCGAACCACTCGAGCGTGTCGCCGCCCCAGGGGTCGTGCCCGGCCGCGGGGCCGTTCTCGCGGCTGGAGATCGCGTTGACGAGGGTCATGACGATCCCGATCGCGAGGATCAGGGTGCCGATCGAGGCGATCAGGTTGTAGGCGTCGACGCCGTCGCCGCTGAAGAACTTGTAGGCGTCGATCACCTGGCCCTCGCCGGCGCCGGCGAAGAAGAGCGGCACAAAGGCGAGCAGGATGCCGGCGATCATCGTCCAGAAGGAGATCCGGGCGAGGCTCTCGCCCATCGTCCGACCGGTCATCTTCGGGTACCAGTAGTGGAGCGCCGCGAAGCCACCGAAGACGGCGCCGCCGACCAGCGCGAAGTGGGTCGCGGCGGTGGCGTCGGTGGTGTCCTTCAGGTTCCAGGCGGTGGCCACCATCGAGTGCTCGATCTCGGCGGCGAGCCCGATCGAGATCATCGAGATCGCCCCGACCGCGAACAGCAGTGGCGCCCGCATCCGCAGCGCCCCGCCGACCATCGTCGAGATCAGGTTGAAGATGATCAGGCCGAAGGGCACGATCAGCGCCAGCGACATCAGCATCGCGAAGTACATCCAGCCGGACCCGATCGGCGCGGTCAGCATGTTCTGCATCCAGGCCAGGGTGCCGACGACCGCGATCGCCGCCAGCGAGCCCATCACGACACCGCGGTTGAAGAGCGGTTTGCCGGAGAAGGTGGCGACGATCTCGGCGATCGCGCCGAAGGCGAAGATCAGGATCAGCATGTAGGTGCCCGAGTAGAAGATCCAGCTGAGGTGCTGCCAGAGCAGCGGCGCGCCGCCGGAGCCGTCGGCGAAGAAGATGCCGTCGTAATTGCGGTCGATCATCAGCATCGTCAGTGCCGCCAGCAGGACCGGGCCGATGAAGAGGATCAGCCAGGAGCCGACTGCAGCGGCCCAGGCGAAGATCGGCACCCGGCGCCAGGCCATGCCCGGCGCCCGCATGTTGCGCAGCGTCGTCAGCAGGTCGATCGCGACGAAGATGAAGCCCAGCGTCGCCAGGCCGGTCGCGGTCGCCCAGGCGTCGACGCCGTTGTTGGCGAGGAAGGCGAGCTCGGTCAGCGGCGCCAGCGGGTTGACGCCCGCCTCCGACGGGGTGAAGAGGAAGGCGGCGTAGAGCACGGTCGCGCCGGCCGCGTAGATCGCCAGGCCGAGCTGGCCGAGCCGCGGCAGAGCCGTGCCGCGGGCGCCGATCTGCAGCGGCGCCACGTAGTAGAAGAAGCCGAGCACCAGCGGGATCGCGAAGAGGAAGACCGCGGTCGCCCCGTAGTCGGAGAGCATCCGGTTGAAGGTGACGGGGGAGAGGAAGGTGTTGTCGGGGATCGCCAGCTGCAGGCGCATCATCAGCAGCTCGACCAGGGCCAGGAAGAGGAAGCCCAACGAGGCGCCGATCATCACCCGGCCGATGTCCTTGTGGTCGGCACTGGTGGCCAGCTCGATCCAGCGCGGGCGCTGCTTGGCGGGGAAGGCGTCGATCGCGATCTCGAGGCTCGGCTTCTGGCTCATGGCACGTTCCCGCTTTCGATCTGGCTGACGACCCGTTCCTGGGCCGACTCGATGTCGGTCTTCAGCTGCTCGATGTAGTCCTGGTAGTCGGCGGCGGAGACGACTTCGACCTCGGTCCCCATCGCCGCGTAGGCCTGGCCCGAGAGCGTCGCCGAGCGGCCCGTGTACGAGCCTTCGTCAGCGGTGCTGAAGACGACCTTCGCGGTCTTGCCGGGGACCGCGTCGCGCTTGCCGGCGAGGTCGGGGACGTTCCAGGTGTGGATGACGTCAGTGGTGACGAGGTCGAGGGCGACGGCGGTGTCGACCGGAACCACGAGTTTGTAATAGGAGAAGGCGCCGTTGGGGTAGTCGTAGCGCCACAGCCACTGCTGGCCGGTCGCTTCGATCTGCAGCGGCACCTTCTTGGCGGCGGCGAGCCCATCGCTGCCGGTGGTCGGGCTCTCCCGGGCCTTGTCGGTGAAGATCACGCTGACGATGAAGACGAGGGCGGCGAAGGCGGTGAGCATGGCGCCGACCCGAAACTGGATCTTGCGGCCGCCAGAAACCTGACGCGGTTCGGTGCCCCGCTCGGAGCGATACTTGCGGACCGCGTAGAACAGCGCGACGTTGATCGCGATCACCACGATGGCCGCGGCGATGAAGCCGATCCAAAGCAGCGTGTCGATCTGGTCCGTGGCAGGGGAGTGCGGCGCCAAAGCGCGGCCATTCTATTCAGCCGCGGCGCCGCCGCGGCTCCTCGTCCCCGGCGACCTATACTCGCCGACCCTATGAAGCGGCGCTCCCGGCCATCGAGCCGGCTTCGACTCGCGGTCCGGGCAGGCGCTTTCACGGCGATGGGTGCCGCCGTGGCGGTTCCCGCTCTGCGCCGCCGGCTGCGCATTCCTGCTCCCGTGACCGTCGCCGCCTGTTACTCGGCGCCGCTGGCCCTGGCGGTGCTGCAACCGCGCTCGAAGAAGCGCGACGTCGGGATCTTCACCCTGCAGATGCTCGCCTTCATGGTCGTCCACGAGCTCCCCTTCGACGACCCTGAACGGCTGCGGTCGCGGCTGCGCAGCCGCTACCCGATCGTCGTCGACCGCCTGATCGGCGGCGGCAAGCTGCCCAATGCCCGCCTGCAGAAGGCGCTCTCGCACTTTCCGCAGGGAGGGCCGGTGGACAAATTCCTCGCCTGGACGCACTGGCTCTGGTTCATCGAGCCCTACCTGGCCCTGGCCGTCGTCCTCGCCCGCGACGAGCGCAGCTTCCCGCGGGCGGCGCGGCAGATGGCCGCCGTCTTCGATCTCGGCTGCGCCGTCTACTTCGCGGTGCCGACCGCACCACCCTGGTGGTCGTCGGAGGAGAAGCTGACCGAGGGCGAAGAGGTGCGGCGGGTGATGGTCGAGGTCGGCGAAAAGACCTGGGGCCCGGCCTGGCCGCGGATGTACGAGACGCTTGGCGGCAACCCCTGGGCGGCAATGCCCTCGCTGCACTTCGCCACTTCCGTCAGCGCCGCGCTCTCGCTCTCGGAAGTGGGCCGGGTCGAGGGCACGCTCGGCTGGACCTACGCGCTGACGCTCGGATTCGGGCTCGTCTATCTCGGCGAGCACTACGTAACGGACCTCCTGGCAGGGGGTTTGCTGGTCGCCGCGGTGCGCGGTGGCGAGTCGTTGGCCGAACCTCTGGTGCAGGGGGTCAGCGGCGCCCTACAGCAATTGGAGAGGATCGCGAGCGGGTAGCGTCTCCCCCGTGTCTGAGAAAGACTCGGCGAAGGGGAACGGTACCGTCGAGATGCCGCTCCTCACCACGCGGCGGCTGATCCAGACGGTCATCGTCGTCCTGCTGCTGCTTGGCGGTATTTACTTCCTGTTCCCGAAGCTGGTCGGGCTCGGCGATGCGATGAGCAAGCTCGGCGACGCCGACCCGCTCTGGATCGCGATCGCGATCGGCTTCAACGTCGTCGCCTTCGCCACCTACATCGCCCTCTTCAAAGCGGTGGTCGGCGGCCAGGCACTGCGGCTGACCTGGCTGGAGACCTACGAGGTCAACATGGCCGGGGTGGCGGCGACGCTGCTGTTCTCGGCCGGCGGCGCCGGCGGCATCGCCCTCACCTACTGGTCGCTGCGCAAAGCGGGGATGGGCCGCCGCGACGTCGCCCGCCGCATGGTCGCCTTCATCTCCCTCCACTACGCCTTCTACCCGATCGCTCTGATCGTCTTCGGGATCCTGCTGCGCACCGGCGTTCTCCACGGCGCCGACTCGATCGAGCTGACGATCATCCCCGCCGGGGTCGCCGGCCTGCTGATCCTGGTCGGCGTGCTGATCGCGCTGATCCCCGAGGATGTCGAGCCGCGGTTGCAGCCCTTCGCCCGCGGCGAGAAAGCGCGGCACCTCCTCCACACCGCCGCCAAAGTGCCGGCGACGCTGGGGGAGGGGTTCCGCTTCGCGATGGGCCTCTTCGCCCATCCCTCCAGCGGCGGCCTCGCCGTGCTGGGCGCGGCCGGCTACTGGGCGGCGAGCATCGGCGTGCTCTGGGCTTCCTTCCACGCCTTCGGCGTCCACGTGCCGCTTGCCGTCGTCGTCCAGGGCTTCTTCCTCGGCATGGTCGCCAATCTCTTCCCGCTGGCGCCGGCGGGGGTCGGGGCCGTCGACGCCGGGATGATCGGCGCCTTCGTCCTCTTCGGGGTCCCCGAGGAGACGGTCTTCCCGGCGATCCTGATTTTCCGCCTGGTCGCCTTCTGGATGCCGATCCCGCTCGGCATCGTCGCCTTCTTCCAGCTCCGCAAGACGGTGCACCGCTGGGAAACAGAGGGGCTGCCGATCGACCGCGGCGGCGAGGCGAAATCGGAGCTCGAGCCGGCAATGAACTGATTGCCTTCCGGGTCTCGGCGAGCTACTATACAAAGTAAAGTAATAGTCTCCAGACGGCAGAAATGACGGATATGACTGACAGCAAGAAGGTCGAGAACGTAATCATCATCGGCGGCGGGCCGGCCGGTTACACGGCGGCGCTCTACACCGCCCGCGCCAACCTCGAGCCGCTCGTCTTCGAGGGCTTCCAGTGGGGCGGCCAGCTGCAGAACACGACCGACGTCGAGAACTACCCGGGCTACCCCGAGGGGATCATGGGCCCGGAGATGATGAGCCAGTTCCGCGCCCAGGCCGAGCGCTTCGGGACCCGCTTCGTCACCGACGACGTCGACCGCGTCGAGCTCTCCGACGGCGGCGTCCAGAAGGTCTTCCTCGGCGACGAGGAGCACCGCGCCAAGACCGTGATCCTGGCAACGGGGGCGGAGCCGAAACGGCTCGGGATCCCCGGCGAGATGGAGCTCGGCGGTCGCGGCGTCTCCACCTGCGGCGTCTGCGACGGGGCCTTCTTCAAGGACCAGCCGGTGATCGTGATCGGCGGCGGCGACTCGGCGATGGAGGACTCGATCTTCATCTCCAAGTACGCCAGCCAGCTGACCGTCGTCAACCGCCGCGACGAGTTCCGCGCCTCGAAGATCATGTTCGAGCGCGCCCGCGAAAAGGACAACATCGAGCTCAAGACCCCGTACATCCCGGAGGAGTTCGTCGCCGGCGAGAACGGCAAGCTGGAGAAGATCCGCCTGCGCCACGCCGAGACCGGCGAGACCGAGGAGATCGAGGCGGGCGGCGCCTTCGTCGCGATCGGCCACACTCCCCGCTCCGAGGTCGTCAAGGGCATCGTCGAGACCGACGAGGACGGCTACATCGTCACCGAGCCCGGCTCGACCCGGACCAACCTCGGCGGCGTCTTCGCCGTCGGCGACGTCGTCGACCACACCTACCGCCAGGCGGTCACCGCGGCCGGCACCGGCTGCATGGGCGCCCTCGACGCCGAGCGCTTCCTGCGCGACAGCCCGCCCCCGGTCGAGGCGCACTGGATGCCCGGCGGCGAGCCCGTCGAGTTAGCTCCTTAGACGGACGAGTTCGCCGGCGGGGATGGTCCCTGGCTGATGAATTCCCTTATGTTGGCGGGCATGGGTGAGCGTGCCAGCCAGCTTTTCCCCTTCGGGATCGCGATCGTGCTGCCGCCCGCGGGGCTGATCCTCGGCCTGCTGAACATCCAGCAGGAGGACAGGGAGCTTGGCATCCGCCTGATCGTGGTCTCGGTCTTGGCGGCGGTCGTCTGGGTCCTGCTTTTCACGACCTGAAGCGGTATCTTCGCTCTACGGCCGCCGAATGCACCCATCTCGACTCGGTTCAGTTCCTCGCCCTGCCGGACGAGGTCGTGGGCTGCGAAGAGTGCCTGGCGATCGGGATGCGTTGGGTTCACCTGCGGATGTGCCAGACCTGCGGCCACATCGGCTGCTGCGACAACTCGGTCGGCAAACACGCGACCGCGCACCATCAGGGCACGGGGCACCCGATCATCCGCTCGGCCGAGCCGGGCGAGGACTGGAGCTGGTGCTACCCCGACGAACTGATGTTTCGGATCAGCGCCGGCGGCTGAGCACCGGCGCTAGCGCCCTTTGAAGTCGGGCTCGCGCTTCTCCAGGAACGCGGTGGTGCCCTCGACCCGGTCCTCGGTCGCCATCACCTGGTCGAAGAGGTCGCGCTCGACGTCGAGGCCGACGGCGAGGCCGGCCTCGTCGGCGGCCAGCACCGCACGCTTGGCGAGCCGGGTCGCGATCGGCGCCCGCTCGGCGATCGTCCGCGCCATCTCAACCGCCTCGACCAACCAGGCGCCTTTTTGGATCGATTTGGTGACCAGGCCCCAGCCGGCCGCCATCTGGGCGTTGAAGTGGCGCCCGGTGAGGACGTATTCCATCGCCCGGTGTTTGCCGATCGCCCGGGTCAGACGCTGGGTGCCGCCACCGCCGGGGATCATCCCCAAGGTCACCTCGGGGAGGCCGAAGCGGGCTTTCTCGTCAGCGACGATCAGGTCGCAGGCCATCGCTAGCTCGCAACCGCCGCCGAGCGCGTAGCCGGAGACCGCCGCCAGCAGCGGCGTCTCGATCGCCCCCAACCGTGTCCAGAAGGCAGCGCGCTGGGGGTCCGGTGGCGCGTCGAGGCTCTGGGCGGCCAAGGTCCGGATGTCGGCGCCGGCGGCAAAGATTTTGTCGGAGCCGGCGATGACGATGCAGCGAACCTCCGGCTCGCCGTCGAGGCGCTCGAGCGCCTCGATCAGCTCCGCCTTCATCTGCGGCGAGAGGGCGTTGCGCGTCTCCGGGCTGCTGAGCGTGACCAGGCCGACGCGGTAGTCGTCGATCGCGACCTCGACCAAGGCCATCAGCTCTGCTCCAGCTCGCGGGCGACGGCCGCGGCGAGGGTCCGCTGCGCCTCCTGCGTGCGCGGCCCCGGAACCGATCGGAGCTCGACCGAGTCGATTGCCGAGACCGCCTGGACCTCGCGGGTGGTCGAGGCGAGGAAGGCCTCGGAGGCGGCGAGCAGGTCGTCCAGCGCCCAGCTTCCCTCCTCGACGTCGAGCGCGGCGACGAGGCGGTCGCGGGTGATCGAGTCGAGGATCGGCAGGTCGAGCGAAGGGGTCCGCAGGGCGCCGTCGGCGCTGGCCCAGAAGATCGTCGAGGTCGGTGGCTCCAGCACGGTCCCGTCGGCGAGCACCAGGAGTGCCTCGTCCGCGTCCCGCGCTTTGGCCAGGCGGGTGGCGTGCATGTTGGCGGCGTAGGAGAGCGACTTGACCCGGTCGAGGATGCCGGTGGTCGAGTAGGTGACGCTGACGACTCGCACCGAGTCGGCATGGGCGGGGACCGGCTCGGTGGCGGCGATGCGGCGGCCGCCGCGGGTGACGATCAGCCGCAGCTGGCCGTCGATCGCGCCGGCCTGCTCGAGCAGCGCCGCAATCTCTGCTTCCAACGCAGCCCGGTCGAACTCGAGCGCGATCGCGGCGGCCGAGCGGCTGAGCCGGTCGACGTGCTCGCCGAGCGCGAACGGCTGCCCTAGGTAGAGGCGGATCACCTCGAAGGCGCCGTCGCCGCGGTAGAGACCGTCGTCCTTGAGCCCGATCGTCGCCTCGGCGGTCGCGGTGACAGTGCCGTCGACACTGGCCAATTCTTCGAAACCAGTCATCACTGGACCGTATCCTGGTTGGGTGCTGTTCGTTCTGGGGACGATCGGAATCGTGCTGTTCATGGTCGGCGTGCTGGTGCTCGTCGGCCGCTCCTACCCGGGCTCTTCCGCCGAGCTGGTCCACTGGGAACCGACCCGCTCGCCCGAGGTCGAGGCTCAGAACGAGATCGACGACGTCCGCCAGATGCTCGAGGCCCAGAACGAGATGCGCCGGCGCCGCGGTGCCCGCGAGATGACCGCGGCCGACCTCGAGGCCGAGGTCGCTAAGGACGAGCGGTTGCGGCTGCGGGGGCCGTTCGAGCAGGACTGGTAGCCGGCGCGCCAACTGGGCCGAAGGCGAAGGCGACCGCGGCGGTGCCGAGACCGGCGATCAGGGAGAACCACCAGCCGCGCTGGAGTCCGGCCAGGAGGTCGCCGCCGCCGTTCGCGGCCTCGCCCAGGAGCGCCACCAGAACGGCGACGCCGATCGCCGAGCCGAGCTGGCGCGACATCCCGAAGACCGCGGTACCGGTCGCGAACCGGCTCGGCGGTAGGGCCGCGGTGACGACTGCCGGCAGGGTTCCCAGCACCATCCCGACCCCGGCGCCGCCGAGCATGAAGCCGGGCAGGAAGGTGGTCACGTATTCGGGGTTGGGACCGACGCTGGCGAGGATGTAGGCGTAGGCGGCAGCGAAGGTGAGGCCGCCCGCGGCGGCGACGGGGCGGCTGGCCGATGCGGCCGCCGAGACGGCCGGACGGGATCGAGAAGAGCGCTGCCATCAGCGGGCCGGGGGAGAGGGCGATGCCGGCGCGGAGGGCGGAGTAGCCCCAGACCTCGGTCAGCAGCAGGACGCCGGAGAGCAGCATCGCCGCGAAGCCGGCGAAGAAGACCGCGGCGGCGAGGTTGCCGAGCGCGAACGAGCGCACCCGCAACAGCGGCAGCTCGATCACCGGCGCGTGGTGGTGGGCGGAGCGGTAGACGAAGGCGACGATCAGCGCCGCGGCGCCGGCGAAGGAGGCAAGCGCCCGCGGGTCGGTCCAGCCCCAGTCCGGCCCCTTGACGATGCCGAGGGTCAGCAGGCCGATGCCGAGCGCCAGGGCGGCGGCGCCGAGCAGGTCGGGACGACCGTCTTCGGGTTCGCGCACCTCGTCGAGTGCACGCAGGGCGACGATCGCGGTGACGATCCCGATCGGGACGTTGACGAGGAAGATCCAGTGCCAGCTCACCTGCACGAGCAGCCCGCCGAGCGGGGGGCCGAGCGCGGCGGCAACGCCGCCGACCGCCGACCAGATCCCGATCGCCAACGCTCGCTGCTGGGCCGGAAAGGCCGGCAGGATCAGGCCCAGCGTGGTCGGCAGCATCATCGCTCCGCCGGCCGCCTGCAGCACGCGGGCGGCGACAAGGAAGGGGATCGAGGGGGAGACCGCGCAGAGTGCGGAGGCCAGCGAGAAGAGCAGTAGCCCAGCGATGAAGACCCGCTTGCGGCCGACCCGATCGGCGATCCGCCCGGCGGGTACCAGCAGCGCCGCGAAGACGATTGCGTAGGCGTTGAGGACCCAGGAGAGGTTCGAGATCGAGGCGCCGTCGAAGTCGGCGGCCAGGTCGGGGAAGGCGATGTTGACGATGAAGAGGTCGAGGCTGGCCATGAACAGCCCCACCGAGGTGATCAGGAGAACCTTCCAACGCTGCTCCATGCCGCTCCAATCGTCACTCGCTTGCAATTTGCAAGGCACGGTAGCAGCTAGCTTGCAAAAGACAAGTAACTGGCTAGACTGACCTCATGTCGATCAAGGCCTTCGCCGAGTTGAACTGTTCCGTCGCCCGGCCGCTCTCATTCTTGGGCGAGCGCTGGTCGCTGCTGGTGTTGCGCGACCTCTTCCTCGGCCGCCGCCGCTTCGACGAGATCCAGGACTCGCTCGGGATCGCCAGCAACGTGCTCAGCCAGCGGTTGGCGACGCTGGTCGAGGAGGGGATCGTCGAGCGCCGGCGCTACAGCGAGCATCCCGAGCGCTTCGAGTACCGGCTGACCGAGAAGGGCCGCGAGCTGCAGCCGATCCTGCTGGCGCTGCTGCGTTGGGGCGACGCCCACACCGCCGGTCCCGCCGGGCCGCCGCTGGAGACCGTCCACGCCGAGTGCGACCACAGCTTCCACATGGTCCCGACCTGCTCGCACTGCGGCGGCGAAGTGGAGGCCGCCAACGTTCGCAGCCGCCCCGGCCCGGGCGCCACCGACGAGCAGCGCCAGCGCCACCAGCGCAGTCGAGCCGTCACTTGAACCCCCTCGGAGGGGGTTCAAGTGACGGCTCGACGTAGAGTCAGGGCGTGGCCCGGGCGCTGATAGTCGGTTGCGGTTGTCGCGGCCGCATGGTGGGGGAGAGGCTGTTGGCCGACGGTTGGGCCGTGCGCGGAACCAGCCGCAATGCGGAGGGCCTGGCGGCGATCGAGGCGGTTGGGATCGAGCCGGCGCTCGCCGATCCCGACCGGCCCGGGACCCTGCTCGACCTGGTCGGCGACGTCGCCGTCGCCTACTACCTGCTCGGCTCCGCCCAGGGAGAGGACGAGCTGCTGGCGGCAATTCACGGGCCGCGACTCGAGCGGCTGCTGGAACACCTGGTCGACACGCCCCTACGCGGGTTCGTCTACGAGGCGGTCGGCAGCGTCGATCCAGCCCTGCTCGAGGCAGGTGCGGAGATCGTCCGCACCGCTGGGCGCACCTGGCGGATCCCGGTCGCGATCGCCGCGCCGGAACCAGACGAGGCCGGCCGCTGGTCTGAGGAGATGGCGAGTCTGGCTCTGCAGCTACTTTCGCCGGCCGGCGAGACCAAATAGCTAAACTCGGATAGGAATTAAGGCAAATCTTGGATGGCGAACACTCGAGAGGAACGGTTCGATGAGCTTGAAACTTGGCGACGTAGCACCTGACTTCGAGGCCAACACGACCGAGGGCCCGATCAAGTTCCACGACTGGATCGGCGACTCCTGGGCAGTGCTGTTCTCGCACCCGAAAGACTTCACGCCGGTCTGCACCACGGAGCTCGGCTACATGGCGAAGATCCAGCCCGACTTCGCCAGCCGCAACGTGAAGATCATCGGCCTCTCGGTCGACCCGATGGACAAGCACGAGGAGTGGGTGAGCGACATCGAGGAGACCCAGGGCACGAGGCCGAACTACCCGATCATCAGCGACGCCGACTTCAAGGTCTCCAAGCTCTACGGGATGCTGTCCGCGGACGTCTCCGGCGACCCTGGCGACCGCACCCCCGCCGACAACCAGACCGTGCGCAACGTCTTCGTGATCGGTCCCGACAAGAAAGTCAAACTCATCCTCATCTACCCGATGACGACCGGGCGCAACTTCGACGAGGTGCTGCGCGTAATCGACTCGCTGCAGCTCACCGCCCAGCACAAAGTCGCGACTCCAGCCCAGTGGCAGCAGGGCGACGACGTGATCATCGCCGGCTCGGTCTCCAACGACCAGGCCAAAGAGATCTACCCGGACGGTTGGGAGGAACCGCGGCCCTACATCCGGATCGTCCCGCAGCCCGACAAGGACAAGGTCGTCAGCTAGCCGACGCGCTCCAGGAAGTCGCCGAGGATTCGCGCCGTGGCGCCCCAGATCAGCTGCCCTTCCACCTCGTAGGTGGGGGTGCGGATGGGGACGCCGCGGCGGACCAGGCGCCGCATCTCGTAGGCGCTGCGGAGGCTCTCCAGCGAGATCGTGAGGACCGTCTCCACCTCGCTCGGGTTCGGCTCCAGGCCAAGCTCGAGCGGGTCGGGGACGAGGCCGACGAAGGGGTGGACCCGGTAGTTGGTGACGAAGGTCGAGACCGCTGGTAGGGCGCCGCTTAGCTCGACCACTTTCGGATCGAGGGCGATCTCCTCCTCGGCCTCGCGCAGGGCCGTCACCACCAGGTCGGCATCGCCGGGGTCCTGCCGGCCGCCGGGAAAGGAGATCTCACCGGCGTGGCGGCGCAGGTCGGCCCGCCGCTCGGTCAGGATCAGCCCCGGCTTCTCGGGCCAGCCGTAGAGGGCCAGCAGCACCGCCGCCTTCGTCCCCGGGCCCGCCGAAGCCTCCGCCTCCTCCGGCGCCAGCAACACCTCACCCAGGGCCGATGGGCCGATTTCGGGAGATATAGGCCCGGAATCGTCCCGTCGGCCCATTAGATGATTACTTGGACCGTGCCGCCGTCCACCGACCAGGCGGCGCCGGCGACGTAGGAGGCGCGCTCGGAGCAGAGGAAGACGATCGCGCCGGCGATCTCCTCGGCGGCGGCGAGGCGGCCGATCGGGCGCTTGGAGCCGGCTTCGGCCAGCGCCTCCTCTCGAGTCTCGGCACCGGACATCTCGCGCGACTGGTCGAGCAGGCCGCCCGGGGCCATCCACATCTCCGACTCAGTCGGGCCCGGGCAGATCGCGTTGACGAGGACGCCGGTCTTGGCGTAGCGGTCGGCGAACAGGCGGCTCAGCGAGAGCTCGGCGGCCTTGGCGACCGAGTACTCGGGCATCGCCGCCGAGGGGCGCTTGCCGGCGGTCGAGCAGACGTTGACGATCCGTCCCCAGCCGCGCTCGGCCATCGCCGGCGCCGCCGCTCGCATCGCCCGCAGCGGCGCCATCACGTTGAGCTCGTACTGGGCGCGCCAGTCCTCGTCGGGGACGTCGTCGAGGTCGCGCCAGCTGGCGCTGCCGGCGTTGTTGACGAGCACGTCGAGGCCGCCGAAGTACTCGCTCGCGACGGCGAGGATCCGCTCGCCGGCCTCCGCCGTGGTGACGTCGAGCGCGAGCACGGCAGCGCGGCCACCTGCCTTCAGCCCGGCGCCGACAGCCTCTTCCTGGACCTCGCGCAGGCGCAGCTCGTCGCGGGCGACCAGGAGCACGTTGGCCCCCTCGGCGCAGAGCGCCAGCGCGGTCTCGCGGCCGATGCCGCGGCTGGCGCCGGTCACCGCGCAGGTCCTGCCGGCGAGGCCGAGGTCCATCAGGCGGCTTCGAGTCGCTCGGTCACGGTCACCGAGGCCTCGCCGGCGAGGACCTTGTGGACGGGGCACTTGGTGGCGATCGCGAGCAGGCGGTGGCGCTGCTCCTCGCTCAGCTCCGCCGGCAGCGCGATCGAGACGGCGAAGGAGTTGGGAACGGTGCCCTCGTAGCCCAGCTCGACGTCGACTTCGAGCCGGCCGACGTCCCAGCCCTTGCGGTCCGCGTACATCTCGATCGTGATCGCGGTGCAGCCGGCCAGGCTGCTCGCCAGCAGCTGGGTCGGGCGCGGGCCGGTGTCGGTGCCGCCGCGGTCGGCGGGCTCGTCGACGACCAGCTCGTGACCGCCTTCGAGGTCGATCTCGTGGGCGTATCCCTCGATGCGGCGGGCGACGACCTTCACCCGCTAGGCCTTGCCGCGGCCCTCGAACAGGGCCGGATCGTCGACGTCGGCGTAGCGGGCCATCGCGTAGGCGAGGTCGGAGGCGCGGTTGACGAAGTGGATCACGGTCTCGCCGGCCAGCTCGCCTTCTTCGTTGAGGGCGGAGATCCGGCGCTCGGCGCGGCGGATCACCGTGCGGGCGACGTCGAGCTGGGCGGAGAGCAGGTTGCCGCCGGGGATCACGAACTTCGGCGGCAGCTGCACCTCGGACATGTAGCGGTCGATCAGCCCCTCCAGCTCGGCGACCATCGCCTCGGTGGTGCGGCTGACGCCGTCTTCGAGCCGGGCGGCCGCCTCCGGCGCGGTCGCCAGCTCCGCGCCGGCGACGAAGAGGTCGTCCTGGAGGCGGAGGAGGTCGGCGGCGAGCTCGGCCTGGCTGTCGTCGCAGAGGGCGCGGGCGAGGCCGAGCTGCGAGCAGGCCTCGTCGAGGGCGCCGTAGGCCTCGGTGCGGCCGTGGTGCTTGGGGACGCGGCCTCCGTACCAGAGAGAGGTTGAGCCGTCGTCGCCCTTCTTCGTATAGATCTTGACCACGGCGTGATCCTACGCGCCGCGGTCGGTCAGCCGACGGGGCTGAAGACCATGCCGGTCATCACCTTGGGGAAGAAATAGGTCGACTTCGGTGGCATGTTCTCGTCGGTTTCGGCGACTGCCTTGACCTGCTCGACCGGAACGGGGCGCTGGATGAAGGCGATGTCGTAGGCGCCGCCGTCGACCAGGGCGAGTGCGTCGGGCACGCTCTTGGCGTACTCGAGGCCCTGGCGGGCGTCGATGTCGTGGTCGCTCATCCCCGCCAGGCCCTTGAGGACCAGGGTCTCGAGGATCGCCGAGTCGAGGCGGCGGTAGGCCTCGGGCTTGCCCTCGAGCTGACGATCGAGCGCCGCCACGTCCTTTAGTCGCAGCCGGTAGGCCTGCTTGTGGAAGGAGTCGTAGAGGCCGAAGACGCCGACGCCCTGCTCGCCGGCGGGGTCGATCGCGTCGAGGTCGACCTCCTCGCTGTCGAACAGCTCGCGCAGGTCGGCGCCGAAGGCGCGCATGCGCTCGGGGTCGGCGGCGAAGCCGGAGAGCAGGCGGTGGGTGGGGAAGACGGTGAGGCCGGGATCGTCGAGCCCGGTCAGCGCCATCAGCGTGTAGTTGTGCGGGCCCTCGCCGCCGACCTCGTCGCGGTAGGTGCGGGCGGTCTCGTAGCGGTGGTGGCCGTCGGCGATCAGCAGCTGGGCGCCGGCCAGGCGCTCGCTGACCGCGGCCAGGATCGCCGGGTCGGCGACCCGCCAGACGCGGTTGACGGTGCGGTCCTCGTCCGTCACTTCTCCCCACGGCTGGGAGTCGAGAGCCGGTTCGACCAGCGGCCAGGCGTCCGCGGTGCTGAGCGAGAAGATCGGCGAGAGGTTGAGGTGCGTCGCCCGGGTCAGCTCGAGGCGGTCGAGCAGCGGCCCGGGGTGAGTGCGCTCGTGCGGGCGCACGGTGCCGCTCTCGTAGTCCTCGACCCGGACCTGGGCGAGGATCCCGTGGCGGCTGTGTTTGCCCCCGTCGGGGGCGGTGTAGTCCTGGGTCAGCGCCCAGAAGGCCGGCTCGGAGTCGTCGACCAGCACCCCCTCGGCGCGCCACGACTCAATCGTCTGGGCCGCCTTCTCGTAGGGATCGCCGTCGGGGTTGCTGTCGGGATCGGCCGGATCGAAGGGCTTCGGCAGGTCGATCGCCACCGCGTTGTAGGGCGAGCGCGCCAGCAGCGCCGCCCGCCCGGCGGCGTCGATCACGTCATAAGGAGGCGCCGCCACGGCCGCGAGCCCGCCGACCTTTTCGAGGTTGTAGTGCAGCGCCTTGAAGGGCCTCACGTCTGCCATCGCCCTAACGCTAACTACAATCGCTGCGTTCGGGGTGTGGCGCAGCCTGGTAGCGCGCGGCCTTTGGGTGGCCGAGGTCCTCGGTTCGAATCCGGGCACCCCGACTGATTTGGATCTCTTAAGTGAATGAAAACTGGGTGAGCGCTCCCAGAAAAACACTCTGGTTCGGAAATTCCTTACGCTTATTTGGCGCTCCAATGCGGGATTAAAGGTCCGTGGACGTTTGTCCAATGGCGAAAGAGGGCATAAGACTGCACATTGGAACCCGAATGAGCTTGAACGGAATGAACCTAAACGGAATCAACGACCGGGCCGCACCGATCGGTGAGGGCGATCAGATCGAGCGCCGGATCGAGCGTGCGGCCTTCGAGACCGACGCCCATCTCGTCGTCGGCGACGTCACCTTGCCGCCGGCTGGTTACCAGAGTCGCTTCTCGGACTCACTCAACCGCGGCGATCTCGAATTCGTGCCGTTGACGAACGTCGAGATCACTTCGCTCACCGATGGCAAGGTGAGCGAGCGACCCTTCGTCGCCCTCTCCAAGTCCCACATCCGCATCGCCTACCCGGTCCACAGCTAAGCCAGCGGCCGCGCTGACGGGGGGGGTTCGGCCCACTCAGGCGCGACGAGCCTTGTTTCGGTTCGCGTAGGCGCCGAGGTCGATCACGAAGGCGAGGATGACGATGAACCACTCGAAGCCGGAGACGCGGTCGGTGCCGACACTCCACATCGCCGCGTAGGCCAGCGTCGTCCACGGCAGCAGGAAGAAGCCGAGGAAGGGGATGAACCAGCTGTCGAAGGCGCGGCTGAGCAGATCGCTGAAGAGGAACATCGCAAACAGCGCCAGCCGCGGCGAGATGAAGGCGAAGAGGACCAGCAGGCAACCCATGCCGGGGAAGTTAGCGCCCGTGGGCGGCGGCGAATCGGCTACGGTCGCGCCGGGATGGCCGTCGATGCGAACAAGGAGCTGGTCCGCCGCTTCTACCGCGAGGCGATCGTCGGCCGCGACCCCTCCGCCTGCGAGCGCCTGCTCAGCATCGACTTCGTCCACAACGGCGAGCCGCGCGGCCGCACCGGCCAGCGCCAGGCAAGGACTCGCTGAGTGCGATGCTGGCTCGGTAACCAAGCTGGGCAAGGAGGAGGAGCGGGATGAGCGAAAAGTGGACGGCCGAGGACATTCCCGACCAGAGCGGGCGCACGGTGGTGGTCACCGGCGCCAACAGCGGCCTCGGGTTGGCGACCGCTTCGGCGCTCGCCGCGGCCGGGGCGAACGTGGTGATGGCCTGCCGCAACACCGCCAAGGCCGACGCCGGGGCGGCCGCGATCCGCGATCGCCACGGTGATGCGTCGGTCGTGGTCGAGACCCTCGACCTCGCCGACCTCGCCTCGGTCCGTGGCTTCGCCGAGCGCTTCGCCGCCAACTACGGGAGCCTCGACCTGCTGGTCAACAACGCCGGCGTGATGGCCTCGCCGCGGCGGCTGACCAAGGATGGGTTCGAGCTCCAGCTCGGCACCAACCACCTCGGCCACTTCGCCCTCACCGGCCTGTTGCTCGGCCAGATGCAGGGGCGCGATGACGCCCGGGTGGTGACGGTCAGCAGCACCGCCCACAAACTGGGCCGCATCAACTTCGACAACCTGCAGGGCGAGCGCCGCTACTTCCGCTGGTTCGCCTACTGCCAGTCGAAGCTCGCCAACGTCCTCTTCATGGCCGAGCTCGAGCGGCGCCTGCGCACGGCCGGCTCCGCGGTCAAGAGTCTCGCTGCCCATCCTGGCTACGCCGACACCAACCTGCAGACGGCGGCGCCGCCGGCGATCGACCGGGCGATCTTCGCGGTCAGCAACCGCCTGCTGGCGCAGAACTCGGAGATGGGGGCGCTGCCGCAGCTCTACGCGGCGACCCGACCGAACCTCGACGGCGGCCTCTTCATCGGCCCCGACGGGTTCGAGGAGCAGCGCGGCTACCCGAAGGTCGTCGGCGTCGCCCGTCGCGGCCGCGACGAGGCGACCGCGGCGCGGCTGTGGGAGGTCTCGGAGGAGCTGACCGGGGTTAGCTTCGGGCTAGGTGCCTAGCCGTGAGGGTCGAGTCTGCTCTGACCCGCACATATGACGGCTCAGAGCAGACTCGCGACAGCGAGCCTCTGTAGTTCACAGTCTCGTTAGACCGCTGGCGTAACGTCTACGCCAGGAGGAAACACAGATGACGAGACTTGGAAAGCTGATGACGATGCTCAATCCCGAGAAGACGAAGCTGCCGGCCCCCGAGGACGCGCTGCCCGGTCGCAGCGAGCCCGGCTTCGAGGTTCCCGCCACCCACGCCGTGCTCGGCACGCCGCTGCAGCCGCCGTTTCCGGAGGGGATCGAGACGGCCTACTTCGCGCTCGGCTGCTTCTGGGGCGCGGAGCGGCTGTTCTGGACGCTCGACGGCGTCTACACGACCGCGGTCGGCTACATGAACGGGGTCACTCCGAACCCGACCTACGAGGAGGTCTGCTCGGCGCGGACCGGCCACGCGGAGGCGGTGCTGGTCGCCTTCGACCCGGAGAAGATCTCCTACGCCGACCTGCTCAAGGTCTTCTTCGAGGAGCACGACCCGACCCAGGGCATGCGCCAGGGCAACGACGTGGGGACCCAGTACCGCTCCGGGATCTACTTCGCCAATGACACCCAGAAGGCAACGGCGGAGATGGCCCGGGAGGCGTACGACGAGTCGCTGCGGGCGGCCGGCCACGAGCCGATCACGACCGAGGTCGAGCCCGCCGGCACCTTCTACTACGCGGAGGACTACCACCAGCAGTACCTGCACAAGGTGCCGAACGGCTACTGCGGCCTGGCCGGCACGGGCGTCTCCTGTCGCATCCCCGCCGCCGCTTCCTGACCGCGGCCCGCGGTGCGGGCGCGGGTGAATAGCATCCCGCGCTCGTGGCGCCCTCCTTCGCTTCCTACATAGGCGGCTGCCTTGCCCTGATCGGCATCGTCTGCGCGCTTGGCCTCGGCGGCTACTGGCTGCGGCGCTGGATCGTGCCCGAATTCTCCGGCGCCCTGGCCCGGCTCGCCGACCTCACGATCGCCGTCGCGCTGCTGGTGCTGGTGCTGGAGATCCTCGGCACGCTGAGCATCCTCAAGCTCGGCTGGATCGTCGTCGGCGGCATCGGCATCGGCCTGCTGGCGGCCTGGCTGGGCTGGTCGAAAGCGCCTAACGAGCGGCGTGAGGTGCAGGCGCCGAGCGTGCGGACGATCGCCCTGCTGATCGCCGTCGCCGTCGCCTCCTTCACCGTCGCCGAGTGGACCTTCCCCTCGTTCTCGAGCCTCGACTTCGGCATGTTCGGCGGCGACACCACCTGGTACCACATGCCTTTCTCGGCGGCGATGGCCCAGGACGGATCGACCGTCCACCTCCACTTCACCGACCCGCTGCGGCTGGCGGCCTGGTTCTACCCGCAGAGCACCGAGCTGATCAACGCCGGCGCGATCGTCCTCTTCAAGAGCGACTGGCTGGCGCCGCTGCAGAACCTCTTCTGGCTCGCGATCGCGCTGCTCGCCGCCTGGTGCTGCGGGCGCCCCTACAAGGTCGGGCCGGCGACGCTGGTCGCCGCCGCGCTCGTCCTCGACTCCGGGGTGATGATCGAAACCCAGCCCGGCGAGGCGCGCAACGACATCATGGGGCTGGCCTTCCTGCTCGCCTTCGTCGCCTTCCTGATCAACGGCCACCAGCGCCGGGCGCCGGTCGCCGGCGCCGTCCAGGACACGCCGGAGGCCAACGCGCCGCTGCTCGACAAGGGGCCGCTGATCATGGCCGGGATCGCCGCCGGCCTCGCCGGCTCGGTCAAGTTCACCTTCCTGATTCCGATCGCCGCGATCACCGCCGGCATGATCCTCTTCAGTGGCCGCGGCCGGCGCTGGACGACGACCTGGGTGATCGGGCTGCCGATGCTGATCGTCGGCGGCTACTGGTACCTGCGGGCGGCGATCAAGACCGGCGGCAACCCGATCCCGATCACCAAGTTCGGGCCGCTGAACCTGCCGACGCCGGACCAGATGCCGCTCGATCCGCGGCCCCGCTTCGCCGTCGCCCACTACCTGCCGGACCCGACGATCTACCGCCGCTGGTTCTTCCCCGAGCTCGAAAATGCGCTCGGCCCGCTCTGGCCGCTGATCCTGATCATCGCCGTCGCCGCCGTCGTCTACATCGTCTGGAAGTCGAACAACAAGATCCTGCGGGTGGTCGCTGCCGCGGCGCTGGCGACGGCAGTCGTCTACCTCTTCACGCCGCTGACCGCGGCCGGGCAGGAGGGCTCGCCGACCGGGTTCTTCACCAACACCCGCTACCTGATCCCGGGCCTGGTGCTGGCGATGGTGGTGCTGCCGATCGCGCGACCGCTGCGGGCGCCCGACAGCCGCGCCTGGAAGACGCTGCTCTTCTTAACCGGGATCTACGCGATCACGGTGCTGGCGACGCCGCGCTGGTACCCGGGCTACATCGTCGGCACGGTGCTCGTCACCGCAGCCCTGGTCTGGCTGCCGGCGTCGCTCACCCTCGGCCGGGTGCGCGGCTCGATGAGTCGCGTCGTCGTCGCCGCGGCCTGTGTGGCGATGGTGCTCCTGGCGGTGACCCTCGGCCGCGCCCAGCAGGTCCAGTACGCGAACAACCATTACGTCAACCCGCTGCCGTTCCTCGGCGAAGGCGGGCCGCGCGAGGCCTACAGCTTCGCCCGCCACCTGGAGAACCAGAAAATCGGGATCATCGGCTCCAGCGAGATCATCTTCGGCCAGTACGGGTTCTACGGCGGCAAGCTCAACAACGACGTCGACTACATCGGCGTGCGCGGGCCAAATGGCTCCAATCGCCTGCCGGAAGACTGCGAGACCTTCCGCCGCCTGATCAACGCCGGCGACTACGACTACCTGATCATGAGCCGCTGGACGCAGGACTCTCCCGAAGCCGAATTCTGGTACCCGATCTTCAACTGGGTCAAAGACGACCCGGCTCTGAAACTGGTCATCGCAGAGCCGACGATCGTGCCCCAGCCCGACTACGTGTTCAAGGTCAACGGCAAGCTCGACCCGGCCGGCTGTCCGAAGCCCGCCAGCGGCTGAACGGGAGTTTCGACCTTCTAGGCCGCGGCGAGCGCGTGCTCGCGGACCAGCTCGGCGGAGCGCTCGGGCTGCTCCCACCAGAACATGTGGCCGACCTCGTCGAAGATCTCGAGGCGGGAGTCGCGGATAAGCGAAGCGATCTGGCGGCCGTTGGCGACGGGGAGGACGCTGTCGACGGTGCCATGGACGACAAGAGTCGGGATCTCGAGGCCGGGCAGGCGCGCGTTGGTGTCGTGGGCGTAGATCGCCTGCAACTGGAGACCGAGGATCGCTTGTGAGACCGGTGCTGCGGCGGCCATCTCGGCGAACTCGGCGAAGCGACTCTCGTCGGCGCGAAAACCGGGGGAGAGGTTGACTTCCCATGACGCCCGCAGCACCCGGTCGCGATCCCGGGAGGCGAAGGCCTCGGCCAGCGGCGCGAACTCGGCCGGGTCCATCAGCTGCGAGCCGGGGCCGCCGCAGTAGGTGCAGCCGAGGGCCAGCGAGCGCACCCGCTCGGGCTCGGCTAGGGCCAGCTCCTGGGCGACCATGCCGCCCATCGAGATCCCGAGCACGTGTGCGCGCTCGACCTCGAGCGCATCGAGCAGGGCGAGCGAGTCGGCCGCCAGGTCGGCGATGGCGAAGGGGTCGGTGACCGGTGCGGAGAGGCCGATGCCGCGGTTGTCGAAGCTGATGCAGTCGAAGCTCTGCCGCAGCGGCGCCAGGAACGGCTCGCCCCAGGAGAGACGGGTGCCGCTCATCCCCTGGATCAGCAGCAGCGGCTCGCCGGCGCCGGCGCGCTCGTAGTAAAGCTCGGTCCCTGCGACCCCCGCCCTCGGCACACCGGGATCGTAGGGCACCGCGACCCGGCCCGAAGGTCCCGCCGCGCTCTACGCTTGCGCCGAGCCCCCGTAGCTCAGTGGACAGAGCGCCGGACTTCTAATCCGATGGTCGCTGGTTCGAATCCAGCCGGGGGCGTCACAGAGTGAGTGTGCCCGACTCTTTTGGGGCCTATGCGCGGCCTTCGTCCAGCATGGTCCGCGCCCACGCGTCTACATCGTTAACGAGTGCGACGGTTGCGCGTCTGTCGAGCGGCTCCGCATCGAGCAGATCCTCATAGCGAAGAGGGACCGCGAACTCCGTGAACATCACCACCGTCGGGATGTCGAGTGGGAAGGCGAGGCCGGCGCCCTCGAGGAGTCCGATCAGATGGCGCAGATCATGCGTGTACTCGAACTCGATCCCGTTATTGGCGAGCACGGCCTTGAGCCACTTCTCGATCGCCTGCTGTGCGTGGAAGCCAAGGATGCTGTCCGCGATTTCGGAGTTGCCCTCGAGCTGGCGCAGGGCGACGGCGTCCTCGCTTGCCTTCCGAGCGAGGATTGCCGCGAGTTGACGCGACTCAAGCTCCGGCGATGACACGGCCGTCTCTGAGGGCTTCGTGCATCAGCGTGCCCGGTATGGGGCCCCACCTATCGGCATGCTCCGAGCTGACCACGATCAGGTCGATCGGGACGCCCATTGCGCCCAGCGCTTCCCGAAGCCGCACGAACTCAGCGCGGCGACTCTTCAGATCCGGCTCGACCACCAGCAGATCGAGATCGGACCCCGGCTGGGCATCTCCTCGCGCATGGGAGCCAAAGAGGATGACCCGAGCATCAGGGGCCGCCTCGGATAGGCGACGACCAGCCTCAGCGATCAAGCTTTCGTCGTTCACGGGATCAAAGTAGCCGATGGGCGTGATGGCTCGGCGCGGTTGATCTAACCGAATGGCCGGGACCGGATCCTCGGGGGCCGCGAAAACTTGGTCCCGAAATTGGTCCCCAACTCCAGCGAACCCAGCCGAACTCCTTGGACGTGATTGGCCCTATCAGGCCAGATTCACCCGGCTGGACACCTTCCGGCTGAACTTCTAATCCGATGGTCGCTGGTTCGAATCCAGCCGGGGGCGCTGGGTGCCTGAAGGGTCGACGGCCCTTGCGGTGGTCGAACCGCAGCTGGGGAGAGAATGACGGCGCCGGCTTGTAACAACCGTCGTCTAACTGACATTAGCCCGTAGATGCCTCCAGTCGATGATTCGCCAGAGCAGGCGCAGGACATCTACCGCGGCCGCTTCGAAAGCTGCTTCCGCGAGCATCACGCCCGGCTGCTCGCCTTCACGATGCGACGGGTCTCCGGGCGCGAGGCCGCCGAGGAAGTGGTCGCCGACACCTTCGCCGTGGCATGGCGCCGCCGCGACTGCATCCCCGATGGCCCTCTGCCCTGGCTCTACGCGATCGCCGCCAATGTGATCGCCGACCAGTACCGCTCGACGCGTCGTCGCCACGACCTCGGCGCGCGCCTCGCCCACGAGGCGCGCGCCGACGCGCCCGGCTCCGACCCGGCCGAGTCGCTGGCCCTCCGCGACGCGTTCTCCGCGGCCTTCGCGCAGCTTGAGGAGCATGAGCGCGAGGTGCTGCGACTGGTCGCCTGGGACGGACTCGACGTGCGTGAGGCGGCGCAGGTCCTCGGTTGCTCGCAGGGCGCCTTCCGGGTGCGCCTCCATCGCGCCCGCCGCAAGCTCGCGAGGCGACTCGACGCCGCGAAACCGATCGACCAGGAAGGCCGGGCCGCGATGCCCAGGCCGGCCGAGGAGGCCCGATGATCCGCAACAGCCGAACCGATGCCCTCGCCCGGATGCGGGCCGCCAACCCGGTCTCCGCCGAGGAGCTGCGAAAGACGATCGGCGAGGCGGAGCTGGCGCGCGCGATGCGGCGGGCGATCGCCGCCGGCGAGTCCCCGGTG
>JAENWU010000049.1 GCA_016649905.1 Thermoleophilia bacterium | reverse complement strand
GGCAGCGGCGCCCGCAACCGGGCGCTGCCCGGCGCCCCGGCGACCAGCTTGGTCGGCAGCTCGCTCCAGTGCTCGGAATCGGCGCGGCGGTAGAAGATCGAGCCCGTGGCCGGGCCGGAATGGGCATCGCCGACCTCGGCTTCGACGAGCGCCGGCGCCGGCGAGCCTTCGGCGGGGAGGAAATCGACGCTCGGCGGCACGTCGTCGAAGCGCAGCGGCACCGTGACCGGCGAGCCCGGCGCCTCGTTGCCGGCATCGTCCCGGAGCCAGAGCGCCAGCGGGTAGGAACCGGCTGCCGGCACCACCAGGTCGCTCAGCGTGTCGCGGTCTCGGCCGGCGGCGAATCTCACGCCGCCGTCGAAGCCGGCCGGCCCGGTCAGGCGCCAGCCGACGCCGGCGACCGGGCTCGCCGATCCCTGGTCCGGATTGGTCCAACTCAAGTCGAAGTCGTTGCTCCGCCGCCAGCCCTCGCCACCGGCAATCTTCAGCGACCGCGGGTGGGCCGGCGGGTTGTTGTCGATCAGAACCGTGTGCGGACCGATACAGCCGAGGTTCCCAGCGAAGTCGGTGTCGCAGTGGACCAGCGCGTGGGGACCGTCGCTGTAGGCAGTGGTCGCGATCGTCTGCGTGGCGGCGGCGGCGAGCGAGCACGGCAGCATTCGCGTTCCCCGCCACTCACTGCCGATCCGCGCGATCGCACACGGGAACTCGGTCAGGGCGGCGCGGCTCCCGTCGAGCAAGGTTTCGGCGAACCGGATTCCGGAGCCCCCGTCGACCCCGGAGATCGCGATCCCGCGCGTTCCTCGTTGCCATCCGGGAGCGGTGATCTCACCGGCGATCGCCGGTGCCGGAACCGACGGATCTTCCAGCGTCACCGTCAGCGCCCGGAGCGCCGACCAGGAACCGGCGTCGAGCGAGCACCACTTGGCGTCTGAGCGGGCGCAGAGCAGACGGTCCTCGAGTGCCGCGACCGGCGCCGCGAAGCCGGCGACGAACTCCTGCGGGGCGACGTCGGTGGCGGCGGCGACGCGAAAGGGAGAGAAGTTGCCGGCGAAGTCGATGGCACCGATCCGCTGCTCGATCCCGTCGTGCAGGGCATGCCACCAGGTGCCACGGACCTGGGTGATCCAGGCACCGGGCGGGGCGGTCCAGCGCCAGCGGGCGAAGCGGTTGCCGCTGACGGTGCCCTGCCCGTCGCGGGTGAAGCTCTTGAGGTGGGAGCCGTCGAAGGGGTCGCCACCACCGGCAGGCACGCAGTAGCCATCGGGGCGGAACTTGGCGCCGCCGGTGGTGTCGGCCCAGTCGGCGTCGGCGCCGACGTACCAACCGCACTGGGCGACCGCGAACTTGTTTGCTCGCGCCTCGGCCGCCAACGCCAACAGCAGCGCCAACGCCAGCGCAATCCCCATTGCCACGATCCGACCGATCCCGCCCCTCGTCCCCGACATCCCGCCTCCGTTCGCTCGCCTGCCTACGCTGGGTTCAAGGGAGTGGCTGCGGAAACTCTCCCCCGGGGTGGCCGGGTGCCGCCGGCCCGGCTTTGCGAGAATGGCCGCAATGGCGCTACCGACGAACGATCAGATCACCGAGAAGCTGCGCGCGGTCATCGACCCCGAGCTGCGCAAGAACATCGTCGAGCTGGGCATGGTCCGCTCGATCGACGTGCAGGAGAGCGGCCGGGTCGAGGTGATCGTCTCCCTGACCACGGCCGGCTGCCCGATCCGCTCCCACTTCGAACAGGCGGTCGCCCAACAGATCGTCCCACTGGAAGGCGTGACCAGCGTCGGCGTCGGCTTCGACGTCCTCTCCGACGACGAGAAGGGCACGCTGCAGCAGTCCCTCGGCCGCGGCAAGCTCCCGCAGGGCGCACTGGCCAAGGTCAAGAACGTGATCTGCGTCTCCTCCGGCAAGGGCGGCGTCGGCAAGTCGACGATGACCGCCAACCTGGCGGCGGCGCTGACGGCCGAAGGCCACCCCTCCGGCGCCCTCGACTGCGACGTCTACGGCTACTCGATCCCCCGCATGCTCGGGGTCAACGACAAACCGGAAGTCAACGGCGAGCGCAAGATCCTGCCGCTGGAGTCGGCGGGCGGGGTCAAAGTGATGTCGATCGGCTTCTTCGTCGAGGACAACTCCGCCGTCGTCTGGCGCGGCCCGATGCTGCACAAGGCGATCCAACAGTTCCTCGAGGACGTCGCCTGGGACGAGCTCGAGTACCTGCTGCTGGACCTGCCGCCGGGGACCGGCGACGTCTCGATGACGCTGGCCCAGCTGCTGCCGCAGGCGAAGTTCATCGTCGTCACCACTCCGCAGCCCGCGGCCCAGTCAGTGGCCCGGCGCGGCGCCCAGATGGCCGCCAAGTTCGACCTCGAGATCCTCGGCGTGATCGAGAACATGTCCGGCTTCACGACCCCCGACGGCGAGCGCTTCACGATCTTCGGCGAGGGCGGCGGCCAGCTGCTCTCCGACGAACTCGACGTGCCGCTGCTGGGCAAGGTTCCGCTCTCCGAGGCGCTGCGTGAGCACGCCGACTCGGGCTCGCCACTGGTCACCGCCGAGCCCGACGCCCCCGCCTCGCAGGCGATCCGCCAGGCGGCCCGCGGGATCATCGCGATGACCCCGCAGGAGCTGCCGGTCCTGCAGGCGGTTCCCAACGCCGCCGAAGCGCCGCCGGTGAGCGGCACGCCGCTGCCCGTCGTCCAGTAGTCGGGCCCTCTTTCAGCTCGCGGCGCAACTCCCGTTTGGGAGCTGTGTTAGCTTTTCCAAACAATTGCCTAGTTCCCGGTTAAGAATCCGGGGAGCGGGGGAACCACGTTTTCGGGGCGAGCCCACCTTCGGGTGGGGGCGCAGATCTCCTTCAGCGCTAGCCCGTCAGCTAACTCCGCAGGCATTCGAAGGAGGAAATTGGATGACGCTCGCCCAGAGGGCGACCTGCGTGGTCGCTTTATGCAGTGCCCTGGCAGTCCTTTCAACCGCGCCGATCGCCGGCTTGCCGGCGGCCCAGGCCGCCGTTGGCGGGGTTAGCACTTACAGCCCGCCAGCCAGCACCGAAACGGAAGCTCCGACGGCGGCGGGCAAGGCGATGCTGGTCAACGGTCGCGCGATCGCGCCCGTCGACGCGCCGCCGGCGGTCAAGAAGGTGATCGCCGCGGCGAACAAGATCCGCACCAAGCCCTACATCTACGGCGGCGGCCACGCCCGCTGGTGGGACAGTGGCTACGACTGCTCGGGCGCGGTCAGCTTCGCGCTGCGGGGCGGCAAGTTCCTCACCAGCCCGATGCCCTCGGGGCCGATGGCCAGCTGGGGCACGCCCGGCGCCGGCCGCTGGATCACGGTCTACGCCAACGGCGGCCACGCCTACGCAATCATCGCCGGCCTCCGCTGGGACACCGCCGGCAACACCAACGGCACCGGCCCCCGCTGGCACGAAGACCTAGACGCAGCAGCAAGCGGCCCCTTCGTAGCCCGCCACCCCACCGGCTACTAGCCAGCTGACAAGGAAAAGCGGCCTACCGGGCCCGACCCGGTAGGGGTGGAGCGTCTTGTACTTTTTCGGCGGCTGACGATCGCGGACAGCCGCGGCCGCCATCGAAAAAGTTAAGCGAAACCCCTACCGGGTCGGACCCGACTAAGCCGCTTTCGACTTGTAGTACTGCGTGTTGATCTCAGCGTATTTGGCCCACTCAGCCGGAAGCTGGTCCTCGGCGAAGCAGGCGTCGACCGGGCACGCCTCGACACAGGCGTCGCAGTCGATGCACTCGTCGGCGTCGATGTAGAGCATCTCGACCGAGTCGTAATCGGGCTCATCCGGAGTCGGATGGATGCAGTCGACAGGGCATACCTCGACGCACGAGTTGTCCTTGGTGCCGATGCACGGCTCGGCGATCACGTAGGTCATTCGGAGATCTCCTACTAAGTCGGTTTCGGTGCCGGGACAGAGGCCCTCAGGCCCCCGCCAAAAGCGAACCCTCATTCTACGGATGTGGCGCGGCGGATGGCGCCACTAGGCTTTCGCTGCAGCGATGCGATCAACGACGCGACAGGGGCGACGGCGATGCTGCTGCTGACCGGGGCGACCGGCAGCATCGGCTCCCGGCTGCTGCCGCTACTGCTGGAGAGCGGCGAGGACGTGCGCTGCCTGGTCCGCGAGCCGCGGCGGCTGGGCGAGCGGCGTGTCGACGTGCAGATCGCGCTCGGGGACCTCGGCGAGATGTCCGATCCCTACCTGGTGCGCCAGGCGCTGCGCGGGGTCGACACGGTGATTCACCTGGCGGCGACGATCCGCGACCAGCCGCCGAAGCGGATCGAGGAGCTGAACGGGTTGGCGACGGTGCGGCTGCTGCGGGCCGCAGAGCGCAGCGGCGTCGAGCGCTTCCACTTCTTCAGCGCCCTCGACGCCGGCGCCGCCCAGCGCACGCGCTTCTTTCGGGCCAAGTGGCTGGCCGAGCAGGCGGTCGACTCCTCGCCGCTCGAGACGACGGTGTTCGCCCCCTCGATCGTCTACGACCACAGCGATCCCTGGATCACGCTCTTGCGCCGCTTCTCGTTCCTGCCGGTGCTGCCGGTCTCCGGCGACGGCGAGGCGCTCTTCCAACCGATCTGGGCCGCGGACGCGGCGCGCTGCGTCGTCGCTGCGCTCGCCGCCAGCCCGGCGCGGCAGCGCTACGAGCTGGCCGGGCCGGAGACGATGAGCTACGACCAGATGTCGGACCTGGTCAGCCGCATCGCCGGCCGGCCGCGGCCGCTCGTCCACATCCCGTTGCCGTTGGTCCGCTCTGGCTTGATCGCGATCCGCTCTCTTTTCGGCGAGGCCGTGTTTGCAACCTGGGAGGAGGCCGAGCTGATGGAGGTGTCGATGGTGAGCGAGCGCGGAACGGCCGACGCGCAGGCCCTCGGCGTGCAACCGCGAAGGATGAGCGATGTACTGGAGAGTCCCTAAAGCAGTCGCAGCGTTGGCGGTCGCGGCCGCCACCCTGCTCGCCGCCCCCAGCGCCGGGGCGCTGACTCTGGCCCCGCCGAAGCCGAACCTCTTCCTCGGCGTCTCCGACCGCGGCACGACGCAGGAGTTCAACGAATTCGCCGCCCTGACCGGCAAGCACCCGGCGCTGCTGCAGACCTTCCACCCCTGGGGCAACAGCCTCAACGAGGCCTACGAACGCTGGCGCGAAACGGCGACGCGGCCGATCCTCCACATCTCCACCGCCGACGACCAGACGCTGGCCGAGATCATCACCCCGCAGCAGATCGCGCTCGGCGGCGGCGACGACTACCTGCTGCAGCTCAACACCTTCTTCGCGACCCAGGGGCTGCCCGCCTACATCCGCCCGCTGGGCGAGCCCAACCGCTGCCTCAACGCCTGGTCGGCGGTCTACTGCGACGGCACCCAGCGCGGTGGCGAACACACCAGCGGCTGGTACAAACAGGCCTTCCGCCGGATCTCCGCGATCGTCCGCGGCGGCCAGACCCTGGAAGGGATCGACGCGACCCTGGCCGAAATCGGCCTGCCGCCGCTGAACCGGACCCAAGGCCCGAACCCAACCAGCCTGCCGGTGGCGCCGGTGAGCATCATCTGGAGCCCGCTGCCGGGCGGCTCGCCGCGGGTCAAGGGCAACTTCCCGGGCAACTACTGGCCAGGGAGCCGCTGGGTCGACTGGGTCGGCACCGACTTCTACTCGCAATATCCCGTCTGGGAGGATCTCAACCGCTTCTACGCCGGCAAGCAGTGGAAAGGCAAGCCGGTGGCTGTCACCGAGTGGGCGGCTTCCCGCGAAGACGAACCTCGCTTCGTCAAACAGCTCATCTCCTGGGTCGTCAAGCGCCCGCGGGTGCGGATGCTCGTCGACTACACCGGCTTCGGCGCCGGCAACGAGTACGACCCCAACCTCTACCCGCGCACCACCAACACCCTGCGCCAGAAGATCCGCCGCGCCAACTTCCTCCCCTACGCCGACTACAACGCCGCCCTCTTCCCGCCGCTGCCGGTCAAAGAAAAGAAAAAATAGCCACCGACGGGCCGATTCCGGGCCTATATCTCCCGATATAGGCCCATCGGCGACTGGAGTTGGAGGAGGCCGCGGATGGTTTCGGCGAGCTCCCGTGGGTTGCGCTCGACCTGCTCCCAGGTGCAGTGGGAAACGCGCCAGCCGGCGAGCTGCAACCGCTGCTCCCGCCAATTGTCCCTGCGGAAGGCGGTGTCGGTGGCGTGGAAACGGCGGCTGTCGGCTTCCACGATGAGGCTGGCCGAACGCCAGAGGAAATCGGGGCGCAACCGTCGATCTCCCACATCGAGGCTGACGTTTACCTCGGGTTCAGGCAGCTCAAAGCGACTGCACATCCGCAAGAAGAGGCGCTCCATCTCGCTGCGAGTTCTTTTCGTCTGCGGGCGGATCTCGTCGAGCACGAGGCGAAAGCGGGCTACGCCGCGCCGCCCGCGACTGCGCCGGATCAATGCGCGAGCGGCGCGGTGGTCGAAGACCCGAAGCACCTCGGCCTCGCCGATCGCTCTCCGTAGCTGCCAGACCGGCGCCACGCCAGCGAAGTCGAGCAGGGTTCGCGACAGGCCGGTGCAGGGAATGTCGTTCAGAACTGTGCGATCAACCTGAGGCAGGCAGTCGTCCCGATGGGAGGCGATTCCTAGTGGCGCGCGACCGCGGCGGTTCGGTGCGGTCACATCGATCAAGCCCTCTCTGTCCTCCACCAGACCCCAGAGTTCGGCCGCGGAGCGGTGCGACAGCACGGCGTGAGGGCCGCAGGCCAAGACCGCGGCCATGAACCGGCCCTCCCGAGTGCGGCAAGGATGACCAACCGCGAAAACACCCGTGTGCATGCGGTGCAAGCGCCCAACGCGAGCCCGCTTGCGAACCCAGCTCTCCGTCAATCCGAGCCTTTCCAGTTGAGCCAGCGAAACAATCCCATGCTGCGTCTCAGCCAGCTCCGCAATCGCCCAATCCGAGGGTCGACGGGCCGATTTCGGGCCTATATCTCCCGAAATCGGCCCGTCGGCAGAGGGGTTGGGGGTGGCGCGCGGCATGGGTGAAAGCTTGCCGGAGGTGGGCGCACGGGTGGCGCGCCGGGGGTGACGGGTGGCGCACGAAAAAGGGCCCGGCGTGAGCCGGGCCCTTTTCGAAGCTCCCTCGTGGAGAGGGGTGCTTACATCATGCCGCCCATGTCCGGCATACCGCCGGGCATGCCACCACCGGCGCCGCCTTCCTCCGGCGGCTCGGCGATGATCGCCTCGGTCACGAGGATGTTCTTCGCGATCGAGGCCGCGTTCTGCAGCGCCGAGCGGGTGACCATCGTCGGGTCGATGACGCCGGCTTTGATCAGGTCGCCGTACTCGCCGGAGGCCGCGTTGAGGCCTTCGCCGGTCTTCAGGTCACGGACCTTGTTGACGACGACCGAGCCCTCCAGGCCGGAGTTCTCGGCGATCTGGCGGACTGGCTCCTCGAGCGCGCGGTGGATGATCCGCGCGCCGGTGATCTCGTCCGGGTCATCGGTGAGCTTGTCCGGGTCCAGCGAGGCCTGCGCGTTCAGCAGTGCCACACCGCCACCCGGGACGACGCCCTCCTCGAGGGCGGCGCGGGTCGCCTGCAGCGCGTCCTCGACGCGGTGCTTTTTCTCCTTCATCTCGGTCTCGGTGGCGGCGCCTACCTTGACCACGGCGACACCTCCGGCGAGCTTCGCGAGGCGCTCCTGGAGCTTCTCGCGATCGAAGTCGGAGTCGGTGTTCTCGATCTCCTGTTTGATCTGCTTGATCCGGCCTTTGATGTCGTCGGAGGCGCCGGCGCCATCGATGATCGTGGTCGTGTCCTTGGAGACGACGACACGGCGGGCCTTGCCGAGCTGAGCGATCTGGGTGTTCTCGAGTTTGAGACCCATCTCCTCGGTGATCACCTCACCGCCGGTGAGGACGGCGATGTCCTCGAGCATCCGCTTGCGGCGGTCGCCGAAGCCGGGGGCTTTGACGGCGACACCGGTGAAGGTGCCCCGCAGCTTGTTGACGACCAGGGTCGCCAGGCACTCGCCCTCGACGTCCTCGGCGACGATCAGCAACGGTTTGCCGCCCTGCATGACCTGCTCCAGGACCGGGAGGATGTCCCGTACGGAGCCGATTTTCTGGTTGGCGATGAGGATGTAGGGATCCTCGAGCACGGCCTCCATGCGGTCCTGGTCGGTGACCATGTAGGGCGAGATGTAGCCCTTGTCGAACTGCATGCCCTCGGTGAACTCCAGCTCCATGCCGAAGGTCTGGCCCTCCTCGACGTTGACGACGCCGTCTTTGCCGACTTTCTCGATCGCGTCGGCAATCACGTTGCCGATCTCGTCGTCACCGGCGGAGATGGCGGCGACGCGAGCGATCTGGTCCTTGCCCGCGACCTCTTTGGACTGCTTCTCGCGAAGGTTCTCGACAACCTCGTCGACAGCCTTCTCGATGCCGCGGCGCAGGGCCAGCGGGTTGGCGCCGGCGGCCACGTTCTTCAGCCCCTGGCGGACGATGACCTGCGCCAGCAGGGTCGCCGTGGTGGTGCCGTCTCCGGCCACGTCGTTGGTCGCCGTGGCGACCTCGCGGACGAGCTGGGCGCCTTGGTTCTCGAAGACGTCCTCGACCTCGATCTCGCGGGCGATCGTGACGCCGTCGTTGGTGATCGTCGGCGCGCCGAACTTTTTGTCGAGCACGACGTAACGGCCTTTCGGGCCGAGGGTGACTTTGACGGCGTTGGCGACGGAATCGACGCCGGCCTGCAGGGCCCCTCTGGCCTCCTCTGCGTACTTCAGCTCCTTATGAGCCATGTGAAATCAGTCCTCCTTGGTTCTAAGTCTTGGCGGAAGGGTCTAGCCGAGCTTGGCCAGGACGTCCGACTCGCGAAGCACGAGCAGGTCATCCCCCTCGACGGTTACCTCGGTGCCTCCGTATTTGGAGTAGAGGACCTCGTCGCCCTCCGAGATGTCGAGCGGCCGGCGGCTGCCGTCCTCGTTGATGGCGCCGTCGCCAACAGCGACGACCTTGCCCTTTTGCGGCTTCTCTTTGGCCGTGTCGGGGAGGACGATGCCGCTTGCGGTCGTCTCCTCCTCCTCGATCGGCTTGACGATCAGCCGGTCCCCGAGGGGCTTCAGCTTCATTCGTATACCTCCGTCATCGGTAAGTGTCTTCTGGTGGGAAAAGTCGGGAAACGCCGCGCCAGAGCCCTTTCCAAGCTCTCGGCAAACTTGGCACTCTCATACCCCGAGTGCCAACTGAAAGGAAAGATAGCGATGTGACGCCGCCGGTCAAGGGCGGCGCCGACTTTTTAGTCGGCTGCCAGCAGGCGGCAGCCGAGCAAGTTCGCGATTCCTTCGCCGCCGCGGGCCATCACCCAGTTGTGGTTCCACTCGAAGGCCGGTCGCAGCAGCGGTGCCAGCCGATTCATCCACGGCACCGTCGTCGCCACCTTCCACTCGTAGAGGACGGCGGTCACCCCGTCCTGCTCGTAGAAGCGCCAGCGACCGGTGCCTTCGAGCTCGCCGACCGCGTGCCCTTCCAACAGCGTCGGCCGCTCCACCCGAGTGGTCGTTACCTCGAACTCGACCCGGTAGGGCAGCAGGCTCTTCCAGACCATCCGCGAGACGGTGCCGACGTCACCTTCGACCCCGGGCGTGACCTCTTCGGCCTCCTCCACCCCGCGCCACCAGCTCGGCCAGTTGGCCTGATCGTGGATCGCCTCCCAGACCGGCTCACGCGGGGACTCCAGCAGCCAGGTGGTGAGGAATGCGTACTCGGCCATCCGGTAGCGCCGCCTTGCACCAACTAATTGTGGTGCGGCGTCTCTCCGTTGCCGAGGTGCGGCCTCGGCGGCTCGACGATCTGCGAGAAGCGGATCACGGTGACCACGTCTTCCGCGGAGATCGGACGGCTGTAGATCTGCTCGAGGAACTTGGTCTCATCCTCGATCCGGCGGAACTCGGGGTTGTCGTGCTCGATGTCGCGTCGGGAGAGCTCGCCGACGGGCATTACCTCGACCTCGTCGATTACCGCGGTGAAGATCTTCTCGCGGGGGCTGTGGCGGAAGCCGACGGTGATCCAAACGACCTGGCCGCGCTCGTACTTGTTGCTCTTGTCGCCCAGCCGAATCGTCGCCGTCTTGCGACCGCGCTTCAGCTGATCAATGAAGACCGCTGAGTAGAAGTTCAGAACGTAGATGCCACCCCTCATTTGCGCCGCGAGCGTATAGGACCCGGGTCGGGCGGGTGATTCTCGCCGCCGCCACGTGTCTGGACTGCTGACCGGCCACCGCTCCTGGACGTTCGTCCGATCCACGATTCGAGCTTTTCGGGCGCGGAACCGATGGAGGACCGTGGCTATAACCCAACTCAACCGCACCCGCAGCTTCCTCCTGACCCTCGCCGTCCTGGTCGGCGTCCTCGCAATCCCGCTCGCCTCGCAGGCGGCGGCGAAAACCTGCGCCGGCAAGCAAGTGACGATCACGGGCACCCCCGGCAACGACACGATCGTCGGCCGTGGCGCCAGCGACGTCATCTACGGCGGCGGCGGCGACGACAAGATCAGCGGTGGGCGCAACGGCAACGACACGATCTGCGGCGGCCCCGGCAACGACGTGATCAAGGGCGGCAAGGGTTTTGACTCGCTGCTGGGCGAAGAGGGCAACGACTCGCTGCTCGGCGAAACCGGCTCCGACATGCTCGACGGTGGCGCCGGCGACGATGAGCTCTCCGGCTACAAAGGCGCCGACACCCTGCACGGCGGCAGCGGCGACGACAGCCTGGTCGGCTTCAAAGGCCCCGACAGCCTCGACGGCGGGGCCGGCGACGACTTCATCGACGGCGAACAGGGCAGCGACGAGATCGACGGTGGTGGTGGCGAAGACCTGCTGCACGGCGACAAGGGCAACGACACGATGCTCGGCGGCCCCGACAACGACCGCATCGAAGGCGGCCCTGGCGACGACGCCAACCTCAACGGTGGTGGCGGCCGCGACGAAATCTTCGGCGGCGCCGGCACCGACAACGCCGAAGGTGGCGACGGCGACGGCGACATCGTCCGCGGCGATGCCGGCACCGACACCCTCGCCGGCGGCACCGGCGCCGACGACATCGTCTCCTACGCCAGCGCCACCCGCGGCGGCATCGTCGTCGACCTCGCCTCCGAGAAAGCCAAAGGCGACGGCCACGACGACCTCAGCGGCTTCGAGGACGTCGTCGGCTCGCCGCAGGCCGACACGATCGTCGGCGACGGCGAAGCCAACCGGCTCGACGGCGGCGTCGGCGACGACACCCTGGACAGCGGCGGCGGTGGTGGCGAAGCCTTCGGCGGCCCCGGCACCGACATCTGCAACGGCTTCGCGGTCGAGAACTCCTGCGGCCCCGAAGAGCCGCCGCCCCCCGGATCGTCCTTCGTGATCCTCAACCAGGGCCTCGACGGCTCCAGCCTGGTGATCCAGGGCGGTGTCGGCTCGGACACGATCCACATCGGCTACGTCGCTGGCGCCTGGTCGATCAACGACGCTGGGCCGATCTACGCCGGCGCCGGCTGCGCCAACCCGCCCGACAACGGCAACGTCGCCTCCTGCCCCGGAGCGGCGGCCCTGTCGCTGGTCGTCGTCACCGGCGGGCCCGGCAACGACGACCTCGAGGTCGACGCCAGCGTCCCCGCCAACGCCAAAGTCCGCATCAACGGCAACGCCGGCAACGACACCGTGGTCGGCGGCGCCGGCGACGACGTGCTGGAAGCGGGCGAGAACTACAACAGCCCCGACAACGGCAGCGACGTTCTGGTCGGCAACGGCGGCTCCGACGTCCTCTACGCCGACCCCGGCGGCGACAACCTCGACGGCGGCCCCGGCAACGACCTGCTCGTCTCCTCGGTTCTCACCTGCCAGGGCCACACCTACAGCGGCGGCTCCGGCGAAGACACCGTCTCCTACGCTCGCTCGAATGACAATTTGCGAGTTACGCTCGGCGGCAGCGGCGGCCCGAAAGGCTGCGGCAGCCTCGACGAGGTGCTCGGCAACAACGAGAGCCTGGAGGGATCCGACGGACCCGACGTCCTCGTCGGCGACGGCGGCGACAACAGCCTGATGGGCCACCTCGGTGCCGACGTGCTCGTCGGCAAAGGCGGCAACGACTTCATCGACGCGATCGACGGCCAGCGCGACAAGATGATCGAGTGCGGTGGCGGCAACGACGAGGCGCTGAAGGACCCCCAGGATCCCCAGCCCCTGAGCTGCTGAGCCGTAGGCCCTCCTAAAACCCTTCCTCGCCGATCAGCGGCACGAAGCGACAGGGCGCGATCACCTCGCTCTCGACCCTGTCGCCGTATCGGCGCAGAAGCGTCAGGTCGTCGCCGGCGGCGGCGGCGATCGGGACGACGAGACGACCGCCCTCGGCAAGCTGAGCGATCAGCGCCGGCGGCGGCGCCGGCGCTGAGGCGTGGACCGCGATCGCACCGTAGGGCGCCCGCTCCGGGTAGCCGCGACTGCCGTCGCCGACCAGCAGGCGGACGTTGTCGACGCCGACCCCGGCGAGCGCCGCGGCGGCACCGCGGGCCAGCGACTCGTGGCGCTCGATCCCGATCACCTCGGCTGCCAGCCGCGCCAGCACCGCGGCCGAGTAGCCGGAGCCGGTTCCGACCTCGAGCACCCGCTCGTCGCCGCGCAGCGCCAGCGCCTGGCAGATCGCGGCGACGACCCAGGGCTGGGAGATCGTCTGCTCGGCGCCGATCGGCAGCGCCGAGTCGGCGTAAGCGCGGCGCTGCAGCCGCTCCGGCACGAAGGCCTCGCGCGGCACCTCCCCCATCGCCGCCAACACCCGCTCGTCCTCGATCCCCCGCGCCCGCAACTGCCGCTCAACCATGTCGGCCCGGCGGGCGGCGAAATCGGTCATGCCTCCTAGTCTGCCGCTCGACGAGTTGAGCCGCCTATAGCCGGGTCAAGTCATCGAGCGAAGCCGATCCCTCGCTAGTAGATGTAGTTCCTGAGTTTCGGCGGGTCGAGGACAGTGACTCGGCCGCGGCCGGAGCGGACGACGCCGGCGCGCTCGAGCTCGGCCAGGAAGCGGCTGACGCTCTCACGCGAGGTCCCGGCCAGCTGGGCGAGGTCGGTCTGGTTCATCCGGATCGTCACCTCTTCGCCGGGGCCTTTGCTGTCGCGGTTGTCGCGGCTGAGCTGGGCGAGGATGCCGGCGACGCGGCTGGGGACGGTCTGGAAGGACTGGCGGCTGAGCCGCACGTTGGCGGCGCGCAGGCGGCGGACGAGGCCGGCGACCAGCTTCAGGGCGATCTCTGGGTGGCGGGCCAGCAGCGAGCGCACGTCGTTGGCCGGCAGCGCCAGCAGCTCGCCGTCGGTGAGCGCCTCGGCGCTGGCCGAGCGGCTATCGCCGTCGAGCATCGCCAGCTCGCCGAAGATCTCGCCGGGGCCGAGGGTGGCGAGGGTGATCGCGCGGCCGTCGGAGTGCTCGCGGGTAACCCGGAAGCTGCCCTCCTTGACGATGTAGCAGGCGTCGGAGCTGTCGCCCTCGTGAAAGACCCGGGTGCCAGCCGGAAAGGTGCGAGGGACGGCGACGTGCGAGAACCGCTCGAGCTCGCCCTCCTCGAGATCGGCGAAGAGCGCCACGCTCTCCAGCAGCTCGACCGCAGTCTGACTCTCGGCACTCCCCATGGAGGTGATTATCCCCCGACTCAACGTCGAGGGCCTTCTAGGGGTATGACCAAGGAGGAAGTAGACAGAAGTGTATACTGCAGATATGACCGTAGTGGAGACGACGACGATCCGTGTCCGGCGAGGCACCCAGCGCCGCCTTGCGCAGGAGGCAAAGCTCGCCGGGACGAGCGTGATCGAGTTGCTTGACGCGGCCGTCGACCTGTGGGAGGAGCAGCGGCTTCTGACCTCGATGGACGAGTCCTATGCCAAGCACGGGGACGCGATCCGCGAGGAGATGAAGGCCTGGGAGGCTCTTCCCGACGGTTGGCCCGATGACGACTAAGCGTCCCCACCCGAAACGCGGGGATGTCTACGTTGCCGATCCCGATCCGGTTGTCGGCCGTGAGCAAGGTGGCAGGCGCCCCTTTCTCGTGCTCTCAATCGAGGCAATGAATCGCTCGGCCGCGGAGCTCCTGATCGCGGTGCCGCTGACGACCACCGACCGCGGCACCGAGATGCACGTTCGCCTTGAGCCGCCGGAAGGCGGGCTCGACAGGGTCAGCTACGCGATGCCGGAGATGGTGCGAGTCGTCGCCAAGACGCGCCTCGGCCGCAGGGTCGGCCAGGCCTCGCCGGACACGGTCGAATCCGTCGCCAAACGCGTTGGGATCCTGGTCGGCCTAGGGCGAAGGCGCTAAGCGGACGCGGTCAGTTTGCGCGGGCCGCGGCTGAAGCCGGCGCCGATCAGCGCCTCCTCGTGCCCGGAGCCGATCACCGCCTCGCCGTCGAGTTTCTCGATCGCCAGTTTCGGCAGCTGACCGGCGCTGACGGCGTCGGCGAGGGCCCGCATCGCCTCCCCCAGCTCGCCCTCCTCGAGCGCCTTGAGGCGGAGGACACCGCGGCCGCCGCGCTCGACGAAGACGACCGGCTCGCCGTCGCGCAGCAGCAGGTGGGCGCCGGGCGTGCGGCCGGGTCGGCGCCCGCCCTCCAGTTTCGGCCAGGGCAGCGAGGCGCCGTAGGGGTTGGCCGGGTCGGTGGCGGCGAGGACCAGGTAGGAGCCGTCGGCTTCGGGCAGCGAGCGCAGGCGCTCGACCGCGCCAGGGAGGGCGAACTGGGCGCCGCCCAGGCCCTCGACGAAGTAGCCGCGGCGGGCGGTGCCGAGCAGCTCCAGGTTGCCGAGCTCCGCGTAGAGGGTCGAGAAGCCGCCCGGGACGCCCTCGGCGAGGACGGTCTCGCGGGTGACGATCCCGTAGCGCTCCATCATCAGCTCGGCCTGGGCGCGCAGTCGGGCCCCTGGTCCCGGGGCGTTGGCGAACAGCGTCTCGGTCAGCGACCAGCGGCCCTGGACGGCGGCGCCGGCGGTCGAGCGGCGGCGGGCGAAGCGGCGGCCCCGGCGCTCGGAGGAGCCCACCGCCCGCAGCCGCGGCGCCCGCAGCGGCGCAAAAGCGTCGTTGGTGACGGCGCCGCTCCAGGCGAGGTCCCAGAGCGCGTTGTGGAGCTCCTCAGCGGGATGGTCGAGGTCGGCGAGCAGGTCGAGCCAGAAGGAGGGGCCGGCGGCGAGGCGCTCGCGGATCGCCTCGTGGACCTCGCCCTGGGGCAGCTCCAGCTTGGCGTTGGCGGGCGGCGGCCCGGCGAGGCGGACGTCCTCGCGGAAGTAGAGGGCGACGCGACCGTCGGAGCGACCGAGGGCGCCGGCGCCGACCCAGACGACTTCGCCGCTGGTGCAGAGCTCGTCGAGCCAGGTCGGCGAGTAGGCGCCGAGTCGGCGCGGCAGCACGTCCCCCTCCCAGACTTTCGGCGTCAGCGCCACCCCCTGCAGTGGCACCAGCGCCTCGCGCAGGCGGTCGAGGCCGGCGCCGGCGGGGCGGAAGGCGTCGACGTTCTGCCAGCTCGGCAGGAAGCGGGCGAGCTCGGTGCGGTCGGCCGCCTCGACCTCCTTGCGCAGCCGCGCCAGGCTGGCCCGGCGCACCCGCCGCAGGACTTCGGAGTCACACCACTCGCGCTCGGTGCCGCCGGGCATCAGCTCGCCGCGGACCAGCGCCCCTTCGGACTCGAGCTCGCGCAGCGCCGGCGAGGGGTCGACGCCGTAGCGCTCGGCCAGGCGCGCGGTCGGGAAGGGGCCGTGGGTGCGGGCGAAGCGGCGGACCAGGGTCCGCATCGCGTCGGGGTGCTCCTCGAGGAAGGTCTCCGGCAGGCCGCCCGGCGGCGGCACCCCGAGCGCGTCGCGGTAGAGGCCGGCGTCCTCGGCGGCGATGTAGCGCTCCTCGCCGGCGATCCTGACCTTGGCGGCACGGCGCTCGGCGACCAGTTTCTCCAGCATCGAGGCGGCCGAGTAGCCGGCTTCGACCCGCTCGGCGCACTCCTCGGCGGTGAGGTCGCCGAGGTTGCGCAGGACCTGCTGGAGGGCGTCGCGATCGCCGGCGCGGCCGGCCTCAGTGCGGTGCTGGAGCTGTTCCTCGACCTCATCCAGCGCCGCGGGGTCGATCAGCTCGCGCAGCTCCTCTTGGCCGAGCAGCTCGCGCAGGAGGTCGCGGTCGAGGGCCAGCGCCGCCGCCCGCCGCTCGGCTTTCGGCGTGTCCCCCTCGTACATGTAGGTCGCCACGTAGTCGAACAGCAGCGAGGAGGCGAAGGGCGAGGCGGTCGGGGTCTCGACCTCGACCAGGCTGATCTGGCGCGCGTGCAGCTTCGAGAGCAGGTCGCGCAGCGAGGGCAGGTCGAGGACATCCTGCAGGCACTCGCGGTAGGTCTCGAGGATGACCGGGAAGCGGGGGAAGTCCCGGGCCACTTCGAGCAGGCTCTGCGACTTCAGACGCTGCTGCCAGAGCGGCGTGCGCTTGCCCGGGTAGGCGCGCGGGATCAGCAGCGAGCGCGAGGCGTTCTCGCGGAAGCGGGCGCCGAACAGAGCCGAGCCGGAGAGCTCGCTGACGATCAGGTCCTCGATTTCGTCGGGGTCGATCAGGACCAGGTCGGAGGAGGGCGCCTCGTCGGCGTCGGGGAGGTGGATGACGATGCCGTCGTCGGACCAGATCGCGTCGGCCTCGAGATCGTGCTCGGCGCGGATCTTCGCCGCCAGCGCCAGGCCCCAGGCGGAGTGAACGCGGCCGCCGAAGGGCGAGAGGATGCAGAGGCGCCAGTCGCCGATCTCGTCGCGGAAGCGCTCGACCACGATCGTCTCGTCGGAGGGGACGACGCGGGTCGCCTGCTGCTGTTCGCGCAGGTAGGAGACGAGGTTGTTGGCGGCGCGCGGGTCGAGGTCGTACTCGGCCGCCAGCTCGGCCGGCTCGCGCGAGACCGCCTCGCGGGAGAAGGCGCCGATCGCGCGTCCCAGCTCGGCCGGGCGGCCGATCCCGTCGCCGCGCCAGAAGGGGACCGCGCCGGGGGCGCCGGGGGCGGGGACGACGATCACCCGGTCGCGGGTGATTTCCTCGATCCGCCAGGTGCTGGCGCCGAGCAGGAAGGTCTGGCCCGGCCGCGCCTCGTAGACCATCTCCTCGTCGAGCTCGCCGACGCGGCGGCCGTCGGGCAGGTGGACGCCGTAGAGGCCGCGGTCGGGGATCGTGCCGGCGTTGGTGACGACCAGCTGGCGGGAGCCTTTGCGGCCGTGCATGGTGCCGTTGGTGCGGTCCCAGACGATCCGCGGCCGCAACTCGGCGAAGCGGTCGGAGGGGTAACGGCCGTCGAGCATGTCGAGCACGTTCTCCAGCTGCTCGCGGGAGAGCTCGCGGAAGGACTCGGTGGCGGTGACCAGGCGCTCGACGTCGTCGATCCCCCACTCGTCCATCGCCGCCATCGAGACCAGGTGCTGGGCGAGCACGTCGAGCGGGTTCTGCGGGATCGTCGTCTCCTCGATCTCGCCTTCGCGCATGCGCCGGGCGACGACCGCGCACTCGAGCAGGTCGCCGCGGTATTTGGGGAAGATCCGCCCTTTGGAGACCTCGCCGAGGCCGTGGCCGGCGCGGCCGATCCGCTGCAGGCCGCGGGTCACCGACTTCGGCGACTCGACCTGGATCACCAGATCGACCGCGCCCATGTCGATGCCGAGCTCCAGCGAGCTGGTCGCGACCAGACAGGGGAGCTGGCCCGACTTCAGCAGCTCCTCGACGATCGTCCGCTCCTCGTGGGAGAGCGAGCCGTGGTGGGCGCGGGCGATCTCGACGTAGGGCTGGGCCTCCCCGGTGTCCTCGTGGCGCGGAGGGTCCCCGTGGCCACCGTGCTCGGTCGCGGGCAGCTCTTGTTCGCCTTCGCCGTTGGCGAGCTCGTTGAGGCGTTTGGCGAGGCGCTCGGAGGCGCGGCGGTTGTTGACGAAAATGATCGTCGAGGTGTGTTCCTGAACCAGCTCGAGCAGCTTCGGATAGATCGCCGGCCAGATCGAGCGGATGTGGGCGGAGGGCTCGACATCGGTCGGCGGCAGCCCGTCCTCGCTCGGGTAGGCGGGCGCGCCGGGATCCGCCATGTCATCGACCGGCACCACGATCTCCAGATCGAGGTCCTTTTTGTGGCCCGCATCGACGATCCGGCACTGCCTCTTTGGACCTACCAGGAACTGCGCGATCCGCTCGAGGGGCCTCTGCGTCGCCGACAACCCGATCCGCTGGACCCCTGGCCGCGTGTCTCGGGAGGAGGGGGAGGACTCGACGGAGCCTCCCCGCTGTTGCGACGGCGAGTCCTCCCCCTCCTCCCCCGATGCGGCGACCAGTGCATCCAGCCTCTCGAGCGTCAACGCGAGGTGCGCCCCCCTCTTGGTTTGTGCCACGGCGTGGATCTCGTCGACGATCACCGCTTCCGTCGTGGCGAGAATCTCGCGCACGTTCGAGGACAGCATCAGGTAGAGCGACTCGGGCGTGGTGATGAGGATATCGGGCGGCGTTTTCGCCATCGCCCGGCGCTCTTTCTGCGAGGTGTCCCCGGTCCGCAGGCCGACCGATATTTCGGCACCGATCCCCCGCAGCGGCGCCCGCAGGTTGCGCTCGATGTCGTATGAGAGCGCCTTCAGCGGGGACACATACACGAGGCGAACCCCGGTCCCCAGCTCCTTGTTGCGAGCCAGCTTGTCGATCCCCCAGAGGAAGCTGGCGAGCGTCTTGCCCGACCCGGTCGGGGCGCAGATCAGCGCGTTGTCCCCACCGGAGATCGCCTCCCAGCCACCCGTCTGCGCCGGCGTCGGCCCCTCGAAGGAGGCCTCGAACCAGCGCCGCACGGGCGCGCTGAAAGGCGCCAACGGGTCAGACTTCGAGGTAGCTTTCTCCTTCGCGGTCAACCCATGGATCTTACGCACCCCCTACAGAGCACCAATTTCGAGAAGTTCCAGACCGGCAACCCGGTGGTCCGGCACCTGATCGATCGCTTTTACGCGCGGGTCGGCGCAATCGTCGGGCCCCTCGGGGCCAACTCACTACTCGACGCCGGCTGCGGGGAGGGCGAGACCCTGGACCGCCTCGGCGACGCCCTGCCCACCGATGTGGCAGCGATCGACATCAGCGCCGACGCCGTCAGATTCGCCGCGGCCCGCTTCCCGGCGGTCTCGGTGCGGACCGCCAGCATCGGGGCGCTGCCCTTCGCCGACGACTCATTCGAGCTGGTGATCTGCCTCGAGGTCCTCGAGCACGTCGCCGATCCGGCCGCGGCGCTGACCGACCTGGCGCGGGTCGGCAGCCGTGACCTCGTCATCTCCGTCCCCGACGAACCCTGGTTTCGGCTCGGCAGCCTGCTGCGCGGCAAATACCTGCGCGAACTCGGCGACCACCCCGAGCACGTCAACCACTGGAACCCAAAGAGCCTCGGAGCACTGCTCTCCGATCAGCTCGAGCTGATCAGCCTGGACCGCTCGCTCCCATGGTTGATCGCCCACTGCCGGCTGCGGCGCTGAGGCCCGCCGGGCGGAACCCGACCGTCCGTTCGATCACCTCGGCGGCGAGCTCTCCCCGCCGACCCTCGCGCCGGCTGAGAACCATCATCTGCGCCATCAGCCCAAGGGTGAGCAGCTGGACGCCGACGACCAGCAGCAGCACGCCGAGGATCAGCAGTGGGCGGCCGCGGATCGCCTCGCCGCTGATCTTCAGCACCGTCAGGTAGGCGCAGATCACCAGGCCGATCGCGGTGAAGCCGATGCCGATGCCGCCGAAGAGGTGTAGCGGCCGGTTCAGATAGCGGCCGATGTAGACCACCGTCAGCAGGTCGAGGGCGCCGCGCAGGAAGCGCTCGGGCCCGAAGCGGGAGCTGCCGTGAACGCGGGGCCGGTGGTTGATCGGACCTCGGCCAGGCGTCAGCCCTTCTGGTCGGCGAGGACCGGCAGATAGCGGTGCATTTCGCCGTAGATCTCGAGCGAGTGCGCGCACTCGGCCCGGTAGGCCTTGAAGCCGCAGTTCGTGTCGTGCATACGCACACCGGTGAGCCGCCCGGTGACGAAGTTGAAGAGCCGCGAGGCGAGGCGGCGGGGGAGCGGGTCACAGCGCGCTGCACCTTCCAGCCGGAAACGAGGTCGGCGTCGCCGAGGGCGTCGAGCAGGGCGGGGATGTCGGCGGGGTCGTCCTGGCCGTCGCCGTCGATGGTGACGATCCGCGCGCCCCTGGCGTGTTCGAAGCCAACCGAGAGGGCCGCCGACTTGCCGAGGTTGCGTCGCAGGCGGATCCCCCGGATCGCCGGCTGCGCGCCGCTCAGCTCGGCGAGCAGCCCGAAGCTGCCATCGCGGGAGCCGTCGTCGACGACGATTGCCTCCCAGCGCAACCCCGCCCTCCCGCAGACCGCTTCGATCTCGCCCAGCAGCTCGGGCAGGGCCTCGCGCTCGTTGAGCGCCGGGATTACGATCGAGACGTCGAGGTTCATGGCAGCGGGCAGGCTCTCTCAATGATCTCGCCTGGATCCCCACTATCCAGGGTTTGTCTGCCAATTCGTCCAGAGGGACGCGCAGTGCGGTCGGCGCCCCCGCCGGCATCGCGCCGAGCGTGACGAAGGTGGGGTCGGCGAAGCGCCTGACCCCCAGCTCGCCGTCGGGGCCGGCGGCCCGGGCTTCG
>JAENWU010000037.1 GCA_016649905.1 Thermoleophilia bacterium | reverse complement strand
CGTCTCCCTGCGCGACTACGTGCTGTCCGGCCTGAAGGAGCCGCTGGAGCTGGAGGCCGAGCTGGGCCGCCTCGAGACGGCCATGGCCGCAGGGGACGAGAAGGCGCTGGAGCGGTACGCCAGCGTGCAGGCCCGGTTCGAGGTCGCCGGCGGCTACCACTGGCGCGACGGGGCCAGCAACGCCCTGCACGGCCTCGGCTTCGTCGACGCCGACATGGACCGCCCGATCGACACGTTCTCGGGCGGCCAGCTGACGCGCGCCTCGCTGGCCCGCGCGCTGGCCTCGCGCCCCGACCTGCTGCTGCTCGACGAGCCGACCAACCACCTGGACATCGCCTCGCTCGAATGGCTGGAGCAGGCCCTCATCGACCTCGACGCCGCCATCGTCCTCGTCGCCCACGACCGCTGGTTCCTGGAGGCCGTCGGCACCTGCGTGCTGGAGGTCGAGGCCGGGCGCACCCGGTTCTTCAAGGGCACGTGGCACAACTGGCGCCGCGAGCAGGCCGCCCGCGAGATGGCCCTGGGCAAGGCCATCGAGAAGCAGCAGGCCGAGATCGAGCGGATGGAGCGCTTCGTCGAGCGCTTCCGCTACAAGGCGACGAAGGCCCGCCAGGCGCAATCCCGGGTCAAACAGATCGAGAAGAAGAAGAAAGGCGGGCCGAGCGCCGAACGCCGCGACACCCGTCGCTTGCGCTTTTCCTTCAAGCCGCCGGAGCGGCCGGGTCGGGTGGTGTTGAAACTGGTCAACGGGACGATCGAGGTGCCGGGCCGAACGCTGCTGGCGGGGGCCGAGCTCGAAGTCGAACGCGGCGAGCACGTCGTCCTCGTCGGCGCCAACGGCAGCGGCAAGACGACCCTGATCGAGACCCTCTCCGGCCGCCGCCAACCGGCGTCGGGCAGCGTTCGCAACGGCCACAACGTGCGGCTCGGCTACCTCTCCCAGCACGCCGACACGGCTGCCGGCGCCGGCACCGTGCTTGACGCCGCCCAGCGCGAGACCGGCCTCGCGGGACCCAAGGCGCGGACGCTGCTCGGCGGCTTCCTCTTCTCCGGCGCCGATGCCGAGAAGCAGCTCTCCGACATCTCCGGCGGTGAGCAGCGACGGCTCTCGCTGGCGATCCTGGTCGCCTCCGGCGCCAACGTCCTGATCCTCGACGAGCCGACCAACCATCTCGACATCGAGAGCCGCGAGGCGCTCGAGGACGCGCTGATCGAGTTCGAGGGCGCGATCGTCCTCGTTTCCCACGACCGCGCCCTGCTCGAGGCGGTCGGCAGTCGCACCCTGGTCTGCGAGGACGGCAAGCTGCGCAGCCACGCCAGCGGCTGGGCCGAGTACCAGCGCCGCCGCGACGAACGGGCGTCGGCCAGCGCCGCCGCGGCGAAGCCGTCGAACGGCAAGGGCGGCGGCCGCTACAGCGCCACCAAGCCGGCGGAGAAGGCGGCGAAGAAGGCGGCGCGACTGGAGCAGCGGATCGAGCGCGCCGAGGTCGAGCTGCGCGCGATCGAGGACGAGCTCGCCGATCCCACCGCCTGGTCGAGTCCCGGCCGCGCCGAGCGTGCCGGCGAGCGGCACACCGAGGCCAAACGGTCCCTCGAGGAGCTCTACTCCCAGTGGGAGGCCGTCCAAGCGAAGGTCGCCGAGGCTTCCTAGGCTGGCCGGCTAGAAGACGACCGTGCGCTCGCCGTCGACCAGGACCCGGTCGTCGAGATGGGCCATCACCGCTCGCGCCAGCACCAGGCGCTCGATGTCGCGGCCGATCCTGACCAGGTCGGTGACCTCGTCGCCGTGGCCGACCCTGGTCACGTCCTGGTCGATGATCGGGCCGGCGTCGAGCTCCGTGGTGACGTAGTGGGCGGTGGCGCCGATCAGCTTGACCCCGCGCTCGTGGGCGCGGCGGTAGGGATCGGCGCCGACGAAGGCGGGAAGGAAGCTGTGGTGGATGTTGATCGCCGGCGCCCCGAGCCGCTCGAGGAAGTCGTCGGAGAGGACCTGCATGTAGCGGGCGAGGACGAGCAGGTCGACCTCGCCGACCAGTTCCAGCGCCCGCCGCTCGGCGGCGGCGCGATCGGCAGGGTCGACCGGGACGTGGTGGAAGGGCAGGCCGACGGCGGCGACCTGCGAGGCGTGGTCGGGGTGATTCGAGACGACCCCGACCAGCTCGCCGCCGAGCTCGTCGTTGCGCCAGCGCCAGAGCAGGTCGGAGAGGCAGTGGTCTTCGCGTGAGACCATGACCGCGACCCGCTTGCGCCGCCCCGACTCGGCGAAGCGGTGCTCCATCTCGTAGGGGCGCGCGATCTCGGCCTCGAAGCGGCCCTCGAGCTCGGCCCGCCGTGCCGGGCCCACCGAGTCGAAGACCATCCGCATGAAGAAGCGCCCCTCGGCGGTCGAGTGCTGGTCGACGTCGACGATGTTGAGCCCGGCGTCGGCGAGGAAACCGCTAACGGTCGCGATCAGCCCAGGCCGATCGAGACAGGCGAGGAGGAGCCGCGAGGTCGGTTGCTCGGACATCCCGGAGATGATGCCGGGTTCTGCCACAAAAGACCCTGTGTGATTGGGCGCACACATCAGTGGGCGATATCCCTGCAACGGTTCAACGCTTGCTCATAAGACGCTCACATATTGCCCTGCTCGCAATCGCTGCCCTGGCCTTCCCAGCGGTCGCTCTCGCCACCACCGACCCTGGCGGCGGTGACGCCACCCCGGCCCTCGCCGATGCCAAGGTCGTCCCGCTCGCCCTGCAAAGCTCGACCGACGACTTCCACCGGCTGGTCGCCGACGTCGCCGAGCAGATCCGCGTAGCGAAGGTCGAGCGCGCCGCGAAGAAAGCCCGCGAGGAGAAGGAAGCCTTCGAAGCCCTCCCCGGCGGCGTCTCGATCGAGACGCTCGAATCAATCGCCGCCTGCGAGTCCGGCGGCGACCCCACCGTCGTCTCCTCTGACGGCAGCTACCGCGGCAAATACCAATTCGACTTCGGCACCTGGGAATCCGTCGGCGGCCAAGGCGACCCCGCTGCTGCTCCAGAGATCGAGCAGGACTACCGCGCTGCGCTCCTCTACTCGCGGTCCGGCTCCAGCCCCTGGCCCGTCTGCGGCTGACACGTCTGCTGATCTAGCGGAGCGGAGGCCCGACCCCTTCCCTACGATCCGCCGCATGACCGAGGAGAAAGTTCCAGCCCCAGATCCCGCTGGCCCCGTTCGCAAACCGCCCAAAGAGGCGATCGAAGAGGCAAAGGTCCGCGTCCCAACCCGCGGCAACCGAAAACTCGAGAGCTTCCTCGCAGCCGTGAACTCGGATGAGCAGGTCCGGGCGTGGTGGTACATGGCACAAGTCCACGCTGAGCGCCTCGGCATGTCGGACCACTCCTGGGTCCACATGCAGATCGTCCTCAACATCTCTTTGCGGCTGCTGCGCCTGCTGGTCAAGGCAGGGGTCGAGCCGGCGATGGTCAGCGACCACGGCATGCGCGACCGCGACGCCGAGGTGGTCGTCGCCGGCGGCGCCCTGCTGCACGACGTCGGCATGTCGATCCACCGCACCGACCACGAGGAGTACTCGCTCTTCCTCGCCAGCGGCGCCCTCGACCGTTTGCTCGCCGATGTCTACCCGCAGCCGGCGCGGACCGTAATCGCCTCCGAGATCCTCCACGCGATCATCGGCCACCGTCGCCGCGGCGAGCCCTACACGCTGGAGGCGGGTGTCGTCCGCGTCGCCGATGCCCTCGACATGGCCCAGGGTCGGACGCGGATCCCGATCGAGGCTGGCCACGAGGGGATCCACTCGATCTCCGCCGCGGCGATCGACGAGGTGCGGATCGAGGCGGGGGAGGAGCGCCCTGTCCGAATCGAGATCGAGCTCAACAACTCAGCCGGGATCTTCCAGGTCGACGACCTGTTGGCGACGAAGATCCGCGGCACCCCACTCGAGGGCAAGCTCGAAGTCGTGGCCAAGATCGAGGGCGAGTCCGAGAAACGCCTGCTCTCGGGATTTCGGTTGTCGTAGGGGCCGAGCCACCAGACAACCCCAGATCAGGTGTGGTTGCGTGGTGGCTCGGCTCGGCGCGGGTCGAGGATGCGCCGGAGGTCGGCCGCGAGGGTCTCTGGTTCGTCTTCGAGGTGGTCCCAGGCGATCCGGGTGGTCGAGTAGCCAGCGGCCTGGAGCTTGCGGTCTCGGGTCTTGTCGTCGCGGAAGGCGGAGCGGGTGCCGTGGGCGGACCAGCTATCGAGCTCGGCGATCAGGCGCTGTCTGGACCAGAGGCAGTCATCACCTCGTCGGGTGGCAGCATGAGGTGGTGGGCCCGGATCGCTCCTTGAGACCTCGCCTTACGGGGTGAAGCGATGTCGATCAGGCCGCCGTGGTGATCGCGGATGCCCCAGAGCGCCGCGGCCGACCGGTGGCTTAGCACGGCCTCTGGGCAGCGGGAGAGGACGGCGGCCAGCCACCGGTCCTCCCGTGAAAGCACCCGGTGCCCAACCGCGTAGACGCCGCCATAGAGGCGATTCAGCCTGCGAGCCCTGACCCGACGCCCGATTGCTTCGCGTCCCAACCCGAGCTCAGCCAGCTGCCTCCGCGTCACAACCCCGTGCTGCCGGTCCGCGAGAGCCGCAATCTGGGCGTCCCAACCGTGAGACCGTTCTGATGCACGCATACCGTGCATAACGACGGTCTCGCGTGGAATCTCCCCCGTTGGCGGCTAGCCGAAGCGCTCGAGGTCGGAGCGGCGACGCTCCTTGCGCTTCTCCAGTTTGCCCTGGAGCAGCGACATCCCGATCACCAGGATCGCGAAGAAGGCGATCACGCCGAAGCAGAAGAAGGTGACGACCTTGTCGTCGGTGGGGCCGGCCAGGCCGACGCCGTTCTCGGCGAGTGCCGCCGGGGCACCGACGAGCATCAGGGCCCAGATCGAAAGCAGGGCTGCGGCGGAGCGCTTCACGACCGGGAATCTACCGCACCCGCCCGGCGCCGAGGCGGCACGCCGGGCGCTCTCATCTGGGCTTAAGGCTCGCCCGTAGGATGCCCCGTCCATGTCAAGTCTCGAAGCAATCGTCCTCGGCCTCGTTCAGGGACTCACCGAGTTCCTGCCGATCTCCTCCAGCGGCCACCTGCGCATCGTGCCGGCGCTGTTGGGCTGGGAAGACCCAGGGGCCGGCTTCACGGCGGTGATCCAGCTCGGGACCATGGCCGCGGTCCTGATCTACTTCCGCGCCGATCTCTGGCGCATCGCGATCGCCTGGCTGCGCGAGCTGCGGACGCCGATCCCGCGCGCCAGCTCGGACGCGAGGCTGGGCTGGTTCATCGTCCTCGGCACGATCCCGATCTCGATCTTCGGCGTCATCTTCAGCAACCAGATCGAGTCGGGCGCGCGCGACCTATATCTGATCGGCTCGGCGCTGATCCTCTTCTCCTTCGTGATGGTCCTGGCCGAGCACGTCGGGACGCGGACCCGGTTCCTCAAAGAGATGAACGGCCGCGACGGGCTCTTCATCGGGCTTGCCCAGGCGCTTGCCCTGATCCCCGGCGTCTCCCGCTCGGGTGCGACGATCTCGGCGGGGCTGTTTCGCGGCTTCGATCGGGTCGCGGCGGCGCGCTACTCGTTCCTGCTCTCGATTCCCGCCGTCGTCCTCAGCGGTCTCTTCGAGCTGCGCAAGGTCGGCGAAAATGGCAGTCCCTCGGCCGGGGCGACGGCGATCGCGACGCTGGTCGCCTTCGTCACCGGCTACGCGGCGATTGCCTGGCTGATCCGCTACCTCGGCACTCACAGCCTGCGGATCTTCGTCGTCTACCGGATCGCCCTGGGCGTGCTGGTTCTGGCCCTGGCGGCGAGCGGCGCGATCAGCTGAGCCCCGATCGGCCGCAATTTCGGGGTGACAGGGCTGTGAAAATCCTGTGAACGCAGGGGATTCGGGGTCGCCGTTGCATACAATCCAGATGTCCTGCCGGCCCACCCGAGTTGCGCCGCCGGCGGTACCGAAATATGAACCCACAGCAGACCAGGCTCGCGGTGATCGATTCCGACAGCGGTTTCGTCACCGTCCTATCCAAGCGCGCTGAGGCTGCTGGCTGGCAGCTGCGCCTGGCGACGGGCGCGGTGCCGCCCCAGGAACTGGTGGCGATGAAGCTGAATGCGCTGCTGGTCGACCCCGCTCTGCTCGGCGACGACGGCTGGGGTTACTTGGAGCGCGTCTGCGGCGCCTTTCCCGACCTCAGCGTGGTCGTCTGCACCGGTCGCTCGACCGTTGCCCAGCGAGTCCGCGGCCTGCGCCTCGGAGTCGACGACTGGATCACCAAGCCCTGCCACCCCGAGGAGGCGATGGCGCGGATCGAAGCGGTTTCGCGCCGAGGACGGCGCGGTCGCCGCGAGGTCGAGAGCGGCCCAATCGTCACCGCCGAGCTTGAAATCCGCAGCGACCAGTTCCAGGCGTTCGTCGGCGACACCAGCCTCGACCTGACCCGCCGCGAGTTCGAGCTGCTCCACCTGCTGGCCGAGGCCAGGGGCCAGGTGCTCGAGCGCGAGACCATCTACCAGCGGGTCTGGGGCTACGCGATGGCCCACGGCGATCGCTCGGTCGACGTCTTCATCCGCAAGCTGCGCCAGAAGCTGGAGAAGCAGTCACCCAACTGGGACTACATCCACACCCACTTCGGCGTCGGCTATCGCTTCGACCCCGAACCGGCAGGGATCGTCAAGGAGGAGCTGCGCCTCCCCAAGCCCGATGCGGCACCGCAGCCGGACTCGACTTCACAGGTCGTTCACAGCAGTTTCACGTCGGGATAACCGGCACTTACGACTGCCCCGCCATGCTCAGCGACCATGGCGATGGGAACGGGGCAATCTTCACGGATTTCAGCCGGACGCCTTGAGATCAGGCCGGAGGAGCACGCGGCGCTGGTTGACGGGCGGCCGCTCAGCCTCACCGTACGCGAGCTGCAGCTGCTGGTCACGCTGGCAGAGCACCCGCAGCGGATCATGACCCGGGAGGAGCTCTTCGCCGAGGTCTGGGCGAGTGAGCCGCGGCGCGAGGACCGCTCCGTCGACGTCTACGTCAGCCGCCTGCGGGCGAAGCTGGGCGAGGCGCTGCCGGGGGCACAGCTGATCCACACGCATAACGGGATCGGCTACCGGTTCTCACCCGATGGCTAGCGCCCTCGCCCCGGTCCAGGGGTCTTTTACATCTTTTTCACATCTTCGACACACGCAGGTAACAAGGTCCATGTGACCCGCTGCGAGTCTGGCCGCCGAGGCCTCGGCTCACGGTCGAAGCCCAACGTATTCGACCTATGAATAGAGGGAGACTGATGTCTAGGACTAGATGGCTTGCGGTCATTGTCTCGGCCGCGATTCTGGCGCTCGGGATCGCTGCTTGCGGAGGCAGCGACGACAGCAGTAGCGGGGGCAGCTCATCCGGTGGCGGCAGCGCCGAAGTGTCCGGCGAAGTGGCCGGCGCTGGGTCCAGTGCTCAGGAGGCCGCCCAGGAAGCCTGGATCGCCGAATTCGAGAACGCCAACTCCGGCGCGACCATTTCGTACGATCCGGTCGGTTCGGGCGGCGGGCGTGAGCAGTTCATCGCCGGCGGCGTTGGCTACGCCGGGAGCGATGCTGCCCTTACGGAAGAAGAAGGCGAAATCAAAGGCGCCATCAAACGGTGCGAACCGGGCGAACTGATCGAGATCCCGGACTACATCTCACCGATCGCGATCATCTACAACCTCCCCGAAGTCGAATCGCTCCAGCTCTCCCCGGAAACTTTGGCGAAGATCTTCAACCAGGAAATCACCACCTGGAACGACAAAGCGATCGCCGCCGACAACCCCGGCGTCGAACTGCCCGACACCCGCATCACCCCGGTGAACCGGTCGGACGAGTCCGGGACGACGGAGAACTTCACCGAATACATGTCGGAGGTCGTCCCCAGCATCTGGGATCACGAAGTCAGCGGTGACTGGCCGGTCAAAGGCGGCGAGGCCGCGCAGGGCACCTCCGGTGTCGTCGAAGCCGTTGCCGCCGGCGAAGGCGCGATCGGCTACGCCGATCTCAGCCAGGCCGGCGAACTCGGGATCGCGAAAATCGAGGTCGGCAAAGAATTCGTCGAACCGAGCCCCGAAGCGGCGGCGAAGATCCTCGAGGAGTCCCCGGTCGACACGGCGGATACGGGGGGCAAATACATGTTCCCCTACAAACTCGACCGTAAAACGGAATCTGAAGGCACCTACCCGATCGTGCTGGTCTCCTATCTGCTGGCCTGCACGGAGTACGGCTCGGCTGACGAAGCCGCCGTCGTCAAAGCGTTCCTCGAATACGTAGTAAGCCCCGAAGGACAGGAAGCGGCGGCGTCCAACGCCGGCTCGGCTCCCCTTTCCGAGGCCCTGACCACCAAGATCACGCCCGCGATCGAAGCGATCAAAGCCGGGTAAAGCGGTGCCCCAGGTCGATACCACGACCAACGCAGGTCAGCTGCTCGCGGCGGCGTCCGGAGGACGCCGCCGCGTCGGCGACCGCGTGTTCAGCAACACGGCCACCGCGGCCGCCGTGACGATCCTGGCCCTGCTCGCCGGGGTCGCGATCTTCCTGATCGCCAAGGGCATGCCGGCGTTCACGCACAGCGCCTCGGAACTTCCCGGTGGCAAGACTTTCATCGACTACGTCGCCCCGCTCGCCTTCGGCACCGTTCTCGCCGCCTCGTTCGCGGCGATCGTCGCGGTCCCGCTGGCGGTCGCGGTGGCTCTCTTCATCACCCATATCGCTCCGCCCCGCGTCGCCCTCACGCTCGGCTACCTGGTCGATCTGCTGGCGGCGATCCCCAGTATCATCTACGGCCTCTGGGGCATCTTCGTGCTCGGGCCCGCGGCCGTGCCCGTGATGCAGTGGTTGGAAGAAAAGCTCGGATTCATCCCCTTTTTCGCGGGCCCGGCCTCGGCCACCGGCAGGACGATGTTCGTCGCCGGCCTGGTCCTCGCCGTGATGATCCTGCCGATCGTCTCCGCGGTCGCCCGCGAGGTCTTCTCGCAGACCCCGCGCAAGCTCCAGGAAGGCGCCCAGGCGCTCGGCGCCACTCGCTGGGAGATGATCCGCATGACCGTCCTTCCCTTCGGCAAATCCTCGGTGATCAGCGGCACCATGCTCGGCCTCGGCCGCGCGCTCGGCGAGACGATGGCGGTCACGATCATCCTCTCCGCCTCCGGTGCAGTCACCTTCAACCTGATCAGCCAGTCGAACCCTTCGACGATCGCCGCCAACATCGCGCTCGACTTCCCCGAGTCCTCCGGCCTGGCGGTCAACGTGCTGATCGCCACCGGGCTCGTGCTCTTCGCGATCACCCTGGTCACCAACATGGCGGCACGGGCGATCATCGCCCGCCAGAACAGGGGGGAATAGGCGATGTCGGCGATCTCCCCGCACCCCGGCGGCGCCCTCGTCAGCGGCGGCATCCTCCCCAAGTGGGCTCCCTACGGCGTCTTCCTCGGCGCCGCAGCCCTGTCCGCGGCGGTCCTGGCCGCCGCCGGCTCGTTCTCGATCGGCCTGACGCTGGTCTTCGGCGTGCTGCTCGCCTGTGTCGCCATCTACAGCTGGTCGCGTGCGGTCGAGGGGCCGCGGCGGGCGGTCGACCGGGTGGTGACGATGGCGATCGCCTCGGCATTCGCGCTGGCGATGATCCCGCTCGCTTCGTTGCTCTTCGAGGTCGCCAAGCGCGGGTTGCCCGGTCTCAGCCTCGAATTCATCACCGACGACGCCCGCGGCGTTATCAACGGCGGCGGCGCCGCCCACGCGCTCGTCGGGACCCTTGTGATCACCGGTGTCGCGACGATCATCTCGGTCCCGATCGGGATCATGGCGGCGATCTACCTGACCGAGTACGGCGGCGGCAAACTGCGGCGGGCCCTGACCTTCTTCGTCGACGTGATGACGGGCATCCCCTCGATCGTCGCCGGCCTCTTCGCCTACGCGTTGTTCGAGCTGTTCTTCGGGCCGGGCATTCGCCTGGGGGTGATGGGCTCGGTGGCGCTTTCGGTGCTGATGATCCCGATCGTGATCCGCTCCGCCGAGGAGATCCTGAAGATCGTCCCCAACCATCTGCGCGAAGCGGCCTACGCGCTGGGCACGCCGAAGTGGAAGACGATCACCAAGATCGTCCTGCCGACCGCCTTCGCCGGCCTCGTCACCGGGGTGATGATCGCGATCGCCCGGATCATCGGCGAGACCGCGCCGCTGCTGGTCACCACCGGTGTGATCGACTCGATCAACTCCGACCCGTTCGAGGGTCGCATGCAGAACCTCGCCGTCTACGCCTACAGCGAGTACCGTTCACCGGGTGTCGACAAAGCCGCCTCCTACGAGCGAGCCTGGGCGGCGGCCCTGCTGTTGATCGCGATCGTGATGATCCTCAACATCGTCGCCCGCATGGTCTACCGCCGCTATAAAACCGAGATCCGCTGACCGTGGAAGGAAGGAAGTTCAGAGCCATGTTGGGAGCCGCAGACAAGAAGCGGAGCGCGGTCGAGTCCGGCTCTGAGAAAGTCGCCGAGACCGCCACCGCCACGGCGCCGGGCGACCTGGCGCAGGCGCCGATGGCCGCCAAGGCGAAGACGATCGAGGCGCGCAACGTCAACCTCTACTACGGCGCCTTCCACGCGGTCGAGAACGTGACCCTGACGATCGCGCCGAACAAAGTGACGGCGCTGATCGGCTCCTCGGGCTGTGGCAAGACGACGTTTCTGCGCTCGCTGAACCGGATGCACGAGCTGACCCCGGGGGCCACCGTCGAGGGGGAGATAACCCTCGACGGCGAGGACATGTACGCCTCCGGTGTCGACCCGGTGCGGGTGCGCCGGCTCGTCGGCATGGTCTTTCAGGCGCCCAACCCGTTCCCGACGATGTCGATCTACGACAACGTCGCCTCCGGCCTCAACCTCAACGCGACCAGGATCAAGAAGGCCCAGAAGGACGAGGTGGTCGAGCGCAGCCTGCGCGGCGCCAACCTCTGGGACGAGGTCAAGGACCGCCTTGACAAGCCCGGCCTCAGCCTCTCCGGCGGCCAGCAGCAGCGTCTCTGCATCGCCCGCGCGACCGCGGTCGAGCCGGAGGTGCTGCTGATGGACGAGCCCTGCTCGGCGCTCGACCCGGTGGCGACCCTGGCGATCGAGGACCTGATCGGCGAGCTGAAGAGCCGCTACACGATCGCGATCGTCACCCACAACATGCAGCAGGCCGCGCGCGCCAGCGACCTGACCGCCTTCTTCAACCTCGAAGAGTCCGGTAAGCCCGGCCGCCTGGTCGAGGTCGGCGAGACCGAGACGATCTTCACCAACCCGACCCAGAAAGCGACCGAGGACTACGTCACCGGCCGCTTCGGCTGATCGCGAGGAACTCGCTGCCATGGCCGAAGGCCGCATCGAATACCAGGAGGAACTGACCACCCTCGAGAACAGCGCTCTCGGCGGACTCGACCTGGTCAGCGACGCCCTGTCCCGGACCCTGGAGGCGATCGAGCATCAGGACATCGAGCTGGCCCAGCTCGTCGTCGCCGACGACGACCGCATCGACGGCCGCTACCTCGAGGTTCACCAGAGCCTGATCGCGCTGCTGGCGACGCAGTCGCCGGTGGCGACCGACCTGCGCCTGATCGCCTCGCTGCTGCACGTGCTGAAGAACATCGAGCGGATGGGCGACCAGTGCGTGAACATCTGCAAGGTCATCCCGCTCTCTGGAAACGAGCCGCCGGCCGACGCGGAGATGGTGAAGATGATCCTGACGATGGGCCGCCAGACCCGGACCCTGATTGTCCAGGCCAAGCGGGCCTTCCTCGAACGCGACGTCGAGCAGGCGCGTGACCTGGTGCGCCAGGACGACGTCGTCGACAACCTCAACCGCGAATGCTTCCACCACGCGCTGGAGATCGGCGACGACGCCGACCGTCGCGAGTGGGCGATGACGATGCTGCTGACGGCGCGGGCGATCGAGCGGATCGCCGACAACGCGGTCGACATCGGCGAGCAGGTCGCCTTCGTGGTCACCGGGTTGTTCCGGGAGTTCGAGGACGCCTCTCATCCCGCCTGACGGGGGTCATCCGGGGAGGGGCACCTGCGGGCGAGGTGTTCGTTCTCGGTACCCCTCTCCGGATCACTCGTCGCCAGGCGTGTGAGATCCGAGCTGTCTGGGAACATGGAGCGGACGGCCTGATGCTCTGCGCAGCGATAGATATCGGCTCCAACACGACTCGCGTTCTCGTCGCCGAGCCGGTGGATGGGCAGCTGAAGAAGGTGATGGAGCAGCGCGCCTACACGCGGATCAACAGCGCTCTCGGCAAGAAGGGGGAGGTCCTGCCGGCCAAGATCGACGAGGTGTCCGAGCTGGTCGCGACGCAGGTGCGGCTCGCGCGTGAGCTCGACGCCGAACGGATTCGCGCCGTGGCGACCGCGGCAATCCGCGATGCCAGCAACGGCGAGGAGGTCGCTCGGGCAATCGAGGAGGCCTCCGGCATTCCCGTCGACATCCTCAGCGAGGGGGAGGAGGGGCGGCTCGCCTTCATCGGCGCCACCAAGGGCCTCGGCCACCCGGTCGAGGGCAAGATCGGCGTCGTCGACGTCGGCGGCGGCTCAACCGAGGTGATCATCGGCACCGTCACCGGCGGGGTCGAGAAGGTGCGCTCCTGGAGCGTCGGCTCCGGCGTCCTCGCCGAGGAGCTGATTACCTCTGACCCACCCTCGGCGGCGGAGATCCGCAAGGTCCGCGACCGCATCGACGACATCTTCGCGGGGGTCGAGTTCGAGCATCCCGCCCAGGCCGTCGCGGTCGGCGGCAGCGCCACCTCGCTGCGGCGCCTGGTCGGCACCGTGCTCGAGTACGAGACCCTGGAGCGGGGGATTCGAGTCCTCTGCGGCGAACCCGCGAACGAGGTCGCCCGCCGCTTCGAGCTCGACCCGGTTCGGGTCCGCATCCTCACCACCGGCGTGCTGCTGCTCGAGAAGGTCTCCGAGCTGCTCGGGCAACCGCTGCAGATCGGCAAGGGCGGCCTGCGTGAGGGCGTCATATTGGACTTGCTCAACGGCAGCGCCAACGGCTCGTCGCCGGAGCGCCTCGCCGCCTGAATCTCGCGGAGAGCCCCCGAACGTTTTGCGCGGGAGGAGGGCAGGCCATCGGGGCGACAGCCGTTGACTCTCCATCGACGAGTTGCGAGTGAGGTGGCTTGCCGGCTCCCTCGCCGCTGCCGATCACCGGACGTTCACACGGAAATGGCCGGACTTTCACATGTTTGCCCTGCAAATCGCGAATTATGGGATGGCGTAAACGAATCGCGAGAGGGAGACACCGATGACTTCCCGTGTTGACATGCACTGCCATTCCACCGGCTCGCAGCTCTCCAGGCTGGGGGTCCAGAGGTCGCTCGGGTTGCCCGAGTGCGCGACCCCTCCCGAGGAGGTCTACGGGCTGGCGAAGCGGCGTGGGATGGACTTCGTGACGATCACCGACCACGACACGATCAGCGGCTGCCTGGAGCTGGCGGACCGCCCCGACTTCTTCGTCTCCGAGGAGCTGACCGCCCGCTTTGCCGGCGAGCCCCAGGCGGTTCACATCCTCTGTTACGGGATCACTCCCGGAGACCACGAGTGGCTACGGGCACACGCCGGCGACGTCGAAGCCTGCGCCACGTACCTGCGCGAGAACGAGCTCACCTGCGCGCTCGCGCACCCCTTCTTCGACGTTGGAGCGCCGCTGAGCCGGCGCCACCGGCGTCGTCTGGCGGAGCTCTTCCCGATCTGGGAGGTCCGCAACGGGTCCCGGGCCGCCGCGCTGAACATGCCCGCCGTGGTCTATGTCGAGACCAATGACGGCACCGGCATCGGCGGTTCCGACGACCATGCCGGCGTCGACATCGGCCGCACCTTCACCGAGGCGCCCGATGCGAGCACGCCGGAAGAGTTTCTGAGTCACCTGCGCGCCGGCGAGGCCGAGGCGGGGGGCAGCCAGGGCAGCGCCGCCAAGTGGGCCCACGCGGCGATGGCGCTGGCGACTCGCGCCCTCGGCGAGGAGGCGGCCAGGATGCCCGACGGCCGCGCTCCCGACCCCGGCGCGGTTCTGAAGATGGCCGAAAGAGTGATTCGCGAGGGTTCGGCCCGCGAGGGCAAGGTGGCGACCGACATCGGCCCCGAGGATGCCCGCTGCCTGCTCGAGGCCTGGCTGGGCAGCGTCGGCCTCGACCTGCGCGGTCCCGAGCTGATCGCTTATCTGCAGGCCGACGAGTTTTCCCATTCGGGCCTCTACCGCCGCGCCCGCCGCGCCCACGATCGGCGCCTGCGCGGCGCCGTCGAGGACGGCAGCGCCGCCGTCGCCGCCGGCGACTTCCCGACCGCGATGAGCGGCGTCTTCGACGCCCTGTTGCCGGCGCTTCCCTACGCACCCGCCACCGCTTTTCTCGGCGCCGAGGTCGGCCGCCTGCGCAACCGCTCCGACGAGCCGCGGCGGGTCGCCGTGATCGTCGACGGGATCGGCTCGATGCACGGCGTCACCCACACGATCGAGCAGATCCGCGAGCGCGGCGTGCCCGGCTTCGAGGTCGACGTGGTCGGCACCGACCCCGGTGTCGACCGCCGCCTGCCCGCCGCCACCGAGCTCCAGATTCCCTTCTACGAGGGCATGGAACTGGGAGTGCCCGGGCTGCCGGACTTGGTCGAGACCCTCGCCGAAGGCGAATACGACCTCGTCCACGTCACCGCCCCCGGACCGGCCGGCATCGCCGCGACCCTGCTCAGCCGCGTCACCGGGCTGCCGCTGCTGGCCAGCTACCACACCGAGCTCGCTTCCTATGCGGGATTGCGGAGCGGGGACGGCGGCATCGAGGCGATCGCCCGCGGCGCTCTCGGCGCCTTCTACGGCGTCCCCGGCGTCGTCCTCTCGCCCAGCCCCGCGGCCGACGCGTCGCTGGTCGGCCTCGGCCTCGATCCGGTCCGGGTGCGGCGCTGGGAGCGCGGCGTCGACCTCGATCGCTTCGACCCGGCGAAGGCCCGCCGCGACGAGTTCCCGGGCGAGATCAAAGTCCTCTACGCCGGCCGTCTCACTCGCGAGAAGGGGGTCGACTTGCTGGCCGAGAGCTTCCTGCGGGCGCAGGGTGCGGACCCGCGCCTGCACCTACTGCTGGCCGGCGGCGGACCCGAGGAGGCCGAGCTGCGCGAGCGGCTCGGCGAGCATGCGACCTTCCTCGGCTGGCTCGGCGGCGAGGACCTCGCCCGGGCCTACGCCAGCGCTGACGTCTTCCTCTTCGCCAGCAGCACCGACACCTACGGCCAGGTGATCCTCGAGGCGGCCGCGAGCGGGTTGCCGGTCGTCGCCGTCGCCGAGGGGGGTCCGGCGGCGCTGGTCGAGAACCGCCACACCGGCCTGCTCTGCCGCCCCGACCCCGACCACCTCGCCGGGGCACTGCTGCAGCTCGCCTCCTCGCCGCTGCTGCGCCACCACCTCGGCGCCAGCGGCGCCGCGGCCGCCCGCGGCCGCTCTTGGGAGCGCTCGATGGAGCAGCTCGGCGCCGGCTACCGCCGCTTGCTGGAGGCCGAGCCCGCCGTGGCCGAGCAGCACTTCGTCCAGGCTGCCTGAGGGACGCGGGGTGGAAGCTCCCCCGCAGTACGATTCGGCGATCGACGACGCCGCTCTCTACTTCAATCGCGAGCTCTCCTGGCTCGACTTCAACCAGCGGGTGCTCGAGCTGGCCGAGGACCCCGAAGTGCCGCTCCTGGAGCGCTTGCGGTTCTGCGGTATCTACGCCTCCAACCTCGACGAGTTCTTCATGGTTCGTGTCGCCGGCCTCTTCGACCAGCTCGACGCCGGCATCGACGCCCGCGGCCCCGACGGGCTGGCGCCAAGCGCGCAGATCGACCGCATCCAGGCCCGGGTGCTGGAGCTCGACCGCCGCCTGCACGCCTGCTTCGACGGCATCCTGCGGCCGGCGCTGAATGAGCAGGCGATCCGGATCGTCTCGCTCGGCAACGCGACCGAGGCGGAGCGGCGCGACATCGACGCCCGCTTTCACGAGCAGGTCTTCCCGGCGCTGACGCCGCTGGTGATCGGGCTCGGCCGGCCTTTTCCCTACATCTCCAACCTCTCGCTCAGCCTTGGGGTGTTGCTGCGCGATCCCGAGAGCGGGGTCGAGATCATCGCCCGGGTCAAGGTCCCGAAGGAGCTGCTCGGCCGCTTCCTGCCGGTCGGCGAGGAGGGGACGGCGTTTGTGCCGCTGGAGGAGGTGATCGCCGCCAATCTCGACGCCCTCTTTCCGGGCACCGAAGTCGTTGACCACGGCTATTTCCGGGTCACCCGCGACGCCGACTTCACCGTCTCCGACGAGGCCGACGACCTTCTGCAGGCGGTCCAGGACGAGATCCGCCGCCGCCGCTTCGGAGAGGTCGTGCGGCTCGAGATCGCGGCCGGGATGAACCCGAAGCTGCGCCAGCAGCTGATCGGGGCGCTGCGGCTGGAAGACCGCGAGGTCTACGACATCGACGGGCTGATCGACCTCGGCGATATCGGCACGATCGCCGACATCCCCGGCCACGCCGAGCTGCGCTACGCGCCCTGGTCCCCGGTGACCCAGCCGCGTCTGCAGGGCGAAGACGACGAGCCGGTCGACATGTTCGCCGAGATCCGCCAGCGCGACCTGCTCGTTCACCACCCCTACGACTCCTTCGCCACCTCGGTCGAGCGCTTCGTCGCCCAGGCGGTCGCCGATCCTGACGTGCTGGCGATCAAGCACACCGTCTACCGGACCAGCGACGACTCACCGCTGGTGCCGTCGCTGATCCGCGCCTCCGAACGCGGCAAGCAGGCGGTCTGCATGGTCGAGCTGAAAGCCCGCTTCGACGAGGAGGCGAACATCCACTGGGCGAAGTCGCTGGAGGAGGCAGGCGTCCACGTCGTCTATGGGATCCCGGGCCTGAAGACCCACGTCAAGGCGATCCTGGTCGCCCGTCGTGAGGGCAAACGGGTGCGCGAGTACGTCCACATCGGCACCGGCAACTACCACCCGAAGACGGCGCGGCTCTACACCGACTTTGGCCTCTTCACGGCCGACCCCGACCTTGGCGCCGACGTCGCTGAGATGTTCAACTTCCTCACCGGCTACGGTCGCCCGGCTGCCTACCGCAAAATGCTGGTCTCGCCGACGACGATGCGCGGCCGCATCGTCGAGGAGATCGAGAGCACGGTCGCCGCGCACGAAGCGGGGGCGGAGGCGCGGATCGCGCTGAAGATGAACTCGCTGGTCGACGCTGGCTGTATTCGGGCGCTCTACGCGGCGTCCAAGGCCGGTGTCAGGGTAGATCTCAACGTCCGCGGGATCTGCTGCCTGCGTCCCGGCGTCCCCGGTGTCTCCGAGAACATCCGCGTCGTCTCGATCGTCGGCCGCTTCCTCGAGCACTCACGCGTTTACACCTTCCAGCGCGGCGGCGAGACGCAGGTGATGATGGGCTCCGCCGATCTAATGCCGCGCAACCTCGACAGCCGCGTCGAGCTGGTCGCGCCGGTCGAGGACGAGGAGCTGAAAGCGGAGATGCTCGACGTGCTCGAGCGCTGCTTCGCCGACAACACCAACGCCTGGGAGCTCGGCGAGGACGGCCGCTGGACCCGCGACATCGCCCCAGAGGGTGAACGGCGAAGCGTCCAGGCGGAGCTGCGCGAGCGCCACGCCACCCGCGCCGCCGAGCAGCTCGCCGCCTCCGCCAGCTGAGCCCGCGGGCGCCTCCGCCGCCACTAGGATGGCGTCAGTGGCGCGCTTCTCGCTCCTTCCCCGCGATCGAACCTTCTTCGACCTCTTCATCGAAGCGGGTCAGAACAACGTTCACGCCTCGCGCCTGCTCGACCGGATGATGAACACCTGGCCCGAGGACGAAGGCCTGCTGAGCGAGATGGTCGCGGCTGAGCAGGAGGGCGACCGGATCACCCACGACATCGTCAAACGGCTCAACTCGACCTTCGTCACCCCGATCGACCGCGAGGACATCTACGGCCTGGCGACCCAGATGGACGACATCGTCGACTTCGCCGAGGAGGCGGCCGACTTCCTCGGCCTCTACAAGATCGAGGCGCCGATGGAGCAGGCGACGGCGCTGACCAAGGTCCTCGTCGCCTCCTGCGAACAGCTTGCCGCCGGGCTCGAGCACCTGCCCGAGTTCAAGGACCTCGATAAGTACTGGATCGAGATCCACCGGCTCGAGAACGAGGGCGACCGGATCTCCCGCGACGCCGTCGCCTCGCTCTTCTCGAACGGGATCGACCCGATGATCGTGATCCGCTGGAAGGACATGTTCGCGGTGCTCGAGGAGGCGATCGACGCGACCGAGACCGCCGCCCAGATCCTCGAGGGCATCGTAATTAAGAACTCGTGACCCTCGTCACCGCGATTCGCCGGGGTGGGAGTCTGTGAGCTCCGACGTAATCCTTGTCATCGTCGTCTGCACGGCCCTCGCCTTCGACTTCACCAACGGCTTCCACGACACTGCCAACGTCGTCGCCACCTCGATCTCGACCGGGGCGGCGCGGCCGCAGGTGGCGATCGGCTTCGCTGCGCTGCTCAACTTCGTCGGCGCCTTCATCTCGATCTCGGTGGCGGCAACCGTCGCCAACGACGTCGTCAACGCCGACGTGATTACGCCGACGATCGTCTTCGCCGGGTTGATTGGAGCGATCACCTGGAACCTGATCACTTGGTGGTCCGGGCTGCCCTCGAGCTCTTCGCACGCGTTGATCGGCGGGGTCGTCGGCTCCGCCGTCGCGGCGGTCGGCTTCGACGCGGTGCTGGCCGAAGGCCTGGTCGGGAAAGTCCTGGTCCCTGCCGTCGTCGCCCCGGTCCTCGCCTTCGTCGTCGCCGGGCTCTCGATCGGGATTGTCTACCGGGTGGTCGGCAAGCAGCGGCCGGGGATCGTCAGCCGTGGCTTCAAACACGGGCAGATCGTCTCCGGCGGCCTGCTGGCGCTGGCGCACGGGACCAACGACGCGCAGAAGACGATGGGCATCATCACCCTCGCCCTGATCGCCAACGGCAGCCTCGGCGCCGGCGCCGATCCGCCCTTCTGGGTGATCGCCTCCTCGGCCGCGGCGATCGCCCTCGGCACCTACAGCGGCGGCTGGCGGATCATCAAAACGACCGGCACCAGGATCATCAAGATGGACGCCGCCCAGGGCTTCTCCGCGCAGGGCGCCGGCGCCACCGTGATCCTCGCCTCGACCCACTTCGGCTTCCCGCTCTCGACCACGCACGTGATCAACGGGGGCGTGATGGGCGCCGGCGCCGCCAAGCGGATCTCCGCCGTGCGCTGGGGGGTGGCCGGCAACATCGTCACCGCCTGGCTGCTGACCCTGCCGGCGGCGGCGGCGATCGGGGCCCTCGTCTACGGCTTCACGCGGATCTTCGGAACCGGCCCGCTGGGCCCGCTGCTGGTGACCCTGATGTCGCTCTCGCTGATCGCCCTGCTGTTTGCGCGGCGGGCGCAGCGAGGGGCGCCGGTGCCGGCCTCGGGCGCATGATCCTCGCCTCCCTGGTCGAGGGAAAGGAGATGCTGGAGACCGTGATCGCCTCGGTCATCGGCGGCATCGGCGTCACCTTCGCCTTCTCGGTGGCGATCTGGGGGGTCGGCAGGTTCGGCGACCTCAGCCGCAACGAAAGACCGCTGGCCGCCGGCGGCGCGATCGCCGTCGCCGGGATCGCCCTGGCCTGTGTCGGCGCGGCGCTGCTCTTCGGCATAGTCGTGATGACCAGTAAGTAGGCGTTTACACTGGGATCGTGCGCACTGCTCGCAACGTCGCGATCATTCTGGTCCTCGCTCTGGCGGTGGCTTTCGCGCCCTCCGGCGGCAATGTCGCCGACGCGGTCCTGACCGCGCTGACGATGGGCTTCCTCGCCGGAATCAGCTGGATGCTCTTCGTCCTCAGCCGCGAAAACCAGCTCACCCTGGCGACCCTCAGCGACGGCCGACGGGCGATTCTGTACGGCGCCTTCGGGCTGTTGGCGCTGCTCGTTGCGGGCACCGACAAGCTCTTCTCGAGCGGCGGCGGCACCCTGCTCTGGATCGTGATGCTGGTCGCCGCGGTGGTGGCGATCTGGCGCGTCTGGGTCGAGGCCAACACCTACTAGGCGCGCCGCGCAGCTTGCGCGGCGAATGCGGCACAGAGATCTGGCGAACTCCGCGCCACGGGTGAGTCGTTCGCTGGGACGGTTGGCGGGTGCCGCCAACGACCGCCAGCAGAAGCCACGGGGAGGATGGGACGGCGTCGGTCGAGCTGGTCGCCGTGATCCCGTTCTTGCTGTTCGCGGTCGTCGTGGTGGCGCAGGCGGCGCTCGCCGGCCATGCGCTCTGGTCGGCGAGCGTCGCCGCCCGCGCGGGGGCCAGAGCAGCGCTCGTCGGCGGCGACGCCGAGGTGGTCGCGAGGCGGGCGCTGCCAGCGGCGATGCGGCCTGGGGCCACGGTCGAGGACGCAGGCGTGGTCTCGGTCCGGGTTCGGGTGCCGAGCCTGCTCGGGGACTTGCCGCCGCTGCGGGTAGGGGCGAGCTCAGGTCTGGAGCCCGACGGTGGCTGATTCGTCCGGCCAGGCTTCGGTGGAGCTGGTCGCGGCGCTGCCGGCCCTGCTGCTCGCGGCCCTGGTCGCCCTGCAGCTGCTCGCCGCCGGTTACGCGCTGACGCTCGCCGACGGTGCCGCCGAGGCCGGCGCACTTGCGCTCGCCGCCGGGGGCTCGGCACCCAAGGCGGCCCGCGCTGCATTGCCGGGGTGGGCCGAGGACGACGTCACCGTCGCGGTCGAGGGGGGTCGGGTGACGGTGCGATTGCGCCCACCGTCCCCGTTCCGCGCCGTCGCCGAGCGCTTGGCCGTAAGCAGCGCCGCGAGCGCCAGGCCGGCCCGATGAGCAGCTACGAGATCGCGCCCGACGCACCGACGGTCCTGGTCACCGCAGTCGGTGCGGCGGAGGGCGCCCGGGGCGCGGCCGCTGCACTTGCCTGCGCGGGAGCCGACATCGACCGCGCCGCGCTGCTGATCGAGCTCGGGGGACGGGCGCCGCGCCCGACTCTGATTGCCTCGACCGCGGCGCGGACCCTGGAGGATCGGCTTGCGTCCCATCTGCCGCGGGTGCGAGTGGCGGCTCGGGGTCAGGTCTGCCACCTCGCTGCGGCGCCGGACGAGGACGGGTGCGCCGCGGCCGCGGCCGCGGCGACCGTGGCCAGGGGCGCGCTGTCGGTGATCCATCTGCCGCCGGCGGCGATGCAGGACCTGCTGAGCGCGGAGTGGGGGCTCGGCCCGTCCGGCGTCCTCCTGCGCGCCGACGTCGCGACCGACCGGCCGCTGCTCGCCTTGGTGGTGCGTGACCTGATGGCCAGGGGGCTGGAGGTGGGGGTGTTGAAGCGGCGTCTCAGCTGGGTCGACGAGCGGCGGGCTTTGTTCGGGGTGCTTGGGGCTGGGGCCGGTTGCCTGTCGCCGCGGCTGCTCGCTCGGCTCGTGTCGCACGCGTGCTACGGTGGGTCTGATGGCACGCGAGTTGACCCAGAGAGAGCTGCGCAACCAGAGCGGAGAGATCATGCGGGCATTGGATCGCGGTGAGGAGTTCATCGTTACCAGCAATGGGCGACCTGTGGGAGAGCTTCGCCCGATCGGAAGGCGCCAGTTCGTTCCCCGAGAGACGATTGCGAAGGTCTTCGCTGCGGCGCCCGCCATCGACTACGAGCAGTTCCGGGCTGACATCGACGCCTTTGTCGATCACGACCCGACACCCCGGTTCTGGCGTGACGGCTGAGCGGGGATTGCTCGACACCTCCGTAGCGGTCGGTCTTGGTCAGGTCGATGTCGAGCGACTGCCCGCCGTAATGGCCGTATCCGCGCTGACCCTCGCCGAGTTGGCGAGCGGCCCTGTCGCGGTCGCAGATCCGACTGAGCGAGCGCGTCGCATGGAGCACGTCCAGCGAATTGAGGCGTCTTTCGAATCGCTTCCGTTCGACCCGGCTTGTGCACGCTCGTACGCACGCGTCTATGCGGCCGTCGCGGCGACGGGCCGCAAGCCCCGCGGTCCCCGTACGGTGGATTTGTTGATCGCGGCGACGGCCCTCGCCCACGCCATCCCGTTGTACACGCTCGACGCATCTGACCTGCGCGGCCTCGGCGATCTGATCGAGCTCGTCGACCTTTCTTAATTGTCCTAGCCGCACCGAAGTCGTCACCCTCAGCGCGCCACGCGTGCGCCCTGATCGGCCAGCCTCCAAACATGGGAACCGTGGGGGCGGAGAGGAAGCGGCAAGACGGTCGGCGATCGCTCGGCGATGAGTCCGGCCAGGCGCTGATCCTTGCGCTCGGCGGCGCGATCGTGGTGATCTCTGGAGCGCTGGCGCTGGTCGCGATCGCCGGCGCGATAACCGGCAAGGGCAGGGCGCAGCGGGCGGCGGACCTGGCGGCGATCTCCGCCGGGCGTTCGCTGCGTGACGACCTCTCGGAGCTGCTGGCGCCTACGACGCTCGCCGATGGACGCCCGAACCCGGACCACATCGACAAGTCGATGTACCTGGCGCGGGCCAGACAGGCGGCGATTGACGCCGGTCGCGCCAACGGCGTCGATCCCACCCGCTTGCGGGTCGCCTTCCCCGACGCCGACTCGTTCGCCCCCGTCCAGGTCGAGGCAACCGTGCTCGCTCACATCGACGGCATCGAACGAGGCCCGCAGATCGAGGCGTCGGCGGTGGCGGAAGCTGCGGCACCTACCGGAGCCGCTGGCGGCATGACGATGGCCACCGGCGGCGGCTATAGCGGGCCACTCGTCTACCGCGACGGCAAGGGGATGCGGCCCGACGTCGCCGCCGCCTACGACCGGATGAAGGCCGACGCCGCCGGCGACGGCCTGACTCTCATGGTCGTCTCCGGCTTTCGCTCCGACGCCGAACAGGCGGCGCTCTTCGCCGCCCATCCCGATCCCAAGTGGGTGGCACCGCCTGGTCACTCGCTGCACCGCTGCGCAACCGAGCTCGACCTCGGACCCGAAACCGCCTACGCCTGGCTGGCCGCGAACGCGGCACGGTTTGGCTTCCTCAAGCGCTACTCGTGGGAGGCCTGGCATTTTGGTTGGAATCAGCCGCCGGCACCCTGCTCGGCGGCCGGCAACTCGGCGGTGGCGGGTGGGGGAGGGGTGGCGAATACGGTGACGACCCTGCCTTCCTTTGTCCCGGCTCAGTACCGCGAGCCGTTGCTGCGCTCGAGCACCCGCTGGAACGTCTCCGCGGCGCTGCTCGCCGCCCAGCTGATGGCCGAGTCCGGCTTCGACCCCAACGCCGGCTCCCCCGCCGGGGCGCAGGGAATTGCGCAGTTCATGCCAGGCACCGCCGCCTCCTACGGGCTCACCAATCCCTTCGATCCGGTCGCCGCGATCGACGCCCAGGCCCATCTCATGTCCGACCTCCTGCGTCAGTTCGGCTCGCCCGAACTCGCCCTCGCCGCCTACAACGCCGGCCCCGGCGCGGTCGAACCGTGCAACTGCATCCCGCCCTATCCCGAGACCCAGGCGTACGTCACCCGCATCCTCGCCCTGCTCGGCGGCGTCGGCGCCCTGCTGATGCCGAGCTTCGAGGTGCGCCTGGTCGCGTAGCTAGTGGTGTGACCGGCAACGTTGCCGGGAATCTGGCGAGACTCGGTGGTCGTCGGGCCAGGACGCAGGGAGCCCGAATAGCAGCGCTATTTGGGCGACTGAGGACGCCGCACGGCGACCATCCGAGGCCGCCAGAAACCGGTAAACGTTGGTGGTCACACCACTAGGACGAGACGGCCGCGGCCGAGAGGTGCTCGTGGACGAAACGCACCACGGT
>JAENWU010000181.1 GCA_016649905.1 Thermoleophilia bacterium | reverse complement strand
CGACTCGACGATCGTCTCCGCCGCGTACATCCCCGCGTGCATCGCGTAGTGGACGCCCTTCAGGGTCGGCACGTTGACCATGCTGGCGGCGTCGCCGGCGACGACCATGCCCGGCACCGCCAGCCGCTTGGGCATTGCGAAGTAGCCGCCGGAGGGGATCGTCTTGGCGCCCCAGGCGACGCGCTTGCCGCCCTCGATCAGCTTCTTGACGAAGGGGTGGGTCTTCAGCAGCTGCAGGGCGTCGTGGACCGAGAAGGTGGCGTCGGTGTAGTCGAGCCCGGCGACCAGGCCGATGCAGATCTTGTCCTCGCCCATCGGGTAGATGAAGCTGCCGCCGAACTCGTTGTACTTGGCACCCTTGCGCAGCGGCCAGCCCATCGTGTGGATGACGCGATCGAGCGGCTCCTTGACCTCCCAGACCTCTTTGACCCCGAGCTCCCAGCGCATCGGGTCGGCCCCGTGCATGTCGAAGTAGTCGTAGGCGGCGTAGGTGAGGTGGCCGACGGTGCCCTCGGCGAGCACGGTCGCCTTGGCGGTGACGTCGGAGCCGGGCTCGAAGTTGCCCATCTCCTCGCCGTCCTTGCCGCGGCCGCGATCGCCCGAGCGCACGCCCCTGACGACCCGGTCCTCGACCAGCAGCTTGGTCGCGGCCGTCTCGGCGAGGATGTAGACGCCCGCCTCCTCGGCTTTGTCGGCGAGGAAGCGGCCGAGCTTGGCGACCGAGGTGACGTAGTTGCCGTGGTTGCGGAAGTTCGGCGGAGGCGGCTTCAGCGGGATGGCTTTGGTCTTGGTAAGCAGGTAAACGGCGTCTTTCTTGACCTCGCCGTAGACCGGCCACTCCGACCTGTCGAGGTCGGGGAACAGCTCTTCCATCGCCGAGGGCTTCATGTTCGCCCCGGAGAGCAGGTGGGCTCCCGCGACTTTGCCCTTCTCGATCACGGCGACCGGGACTTCGCCGAGCTTCTCGGTCAGCTCCGGCTCGTTCTCGAGCAACTGCATGACCTTGTTGGCGCAGGCGAGGCCCGCGGGCCCGCCGCCGACGATCGCGACTCCCACCTCGATCCGATCCTCCGGCGCGTCGGTCGGCGGACCGATCACGTCGGCCGGATCGAACGGCGGCGGGAACTCGCTGGGTGCGACGGCGGGCATGTCTCAGCCGCCCTTCTTCGCCTTGATCGCCTCCGTCAGCTTGGGGACGATCTTGTGCAGATCGCCGACCACGCCGAGGTCGGAGAACTCGAAGATCGGCGCGTTCGGGTCCTTGTTGATCGCGAGGATGTTCTCCGAGTTCTGCATCCCGACCTTGTGCTGGATCGCGCCGGAGACGCCGGCCGCCAGGTAGAGCTTCGGCGCGACCGTCTTGCCGGTCTGGCCGATCTGGGCGGCGTAGGGATACCAACCGGCGTCGACGACCGCGCGGGTCGCGGCGACGGCGCCGCCCATCGAATCGGCGAGTTCCTCACACATCTTGAAGCCCTCGGCCGCACCGAGGCCGCGACCGCCGCCGACGAGGATGTCGGCGTCCTCGATGTTGACGTCGGCGCCACGCTGCTCGCCGCGCTGCACCATCGTCGCCTTGGTCGACCAGGCCGAGAGCTCGACCTCGATGTCGATGACCTCGGCGCTGCCGCCGCTCTCTTTGGCATCGAACGCGTTGAGGCGGCTGATGATGATCCCCGGCTCACCGACGTAACCGACGTCGGCGATCTGGGAATCCTGCAGGATCGGCCGCTCGGCGACCAGCTTGCCGTCCTGGACTTTGACCGCGGTGACCTCCATGGTCACGCCGGCGTTGAGGCGGGCGGTGAGGCCGGCGCCGATCTCGAAGCCGAGCAGACCGCCGCCGAACAGCGCGTAAGAGAGGCCGTTGTCCTGGATCACCTTCGCCATCGCGTCGACGATCGGCTGGGCCAGGCCCTCCGGCACGCTCTTGGCCCGGTAGACCTTGGCGGCGCCGTAGTTGCCGAGCGAGGCGCAGGCGTCGTCAGCGATGTCGCCGACGACCAGCGCCGCGGCGTCGCCGCCAACTTCGCCGGCCAGCTTTGCCGCCTCGGAGATCGCCCCGAGCGAGTTTTTGTTGAAGTTGCCCTCGTCGTCGTGGAGGGCGTAAACCAGAATGCCTGCCATCTAGATCAGTTTCCTCTCGTCAAGCCAGGCGACGATCTTTTCGACCGTCTCGTTGGTGTCCTCGTCCTCGATGATCTCGCCGGCTTCCTTGGGGGGAGGCGGGTTGAGGGCGATCACGGTGGTCTTCGAGCCGTCGGCGCCGACCATGCCGGCGTCGATGCCGACGTCGCCGATCGACTTCTCGTCTTTCGGCTTCTTTTTGGCGCCCATGATCGCTTTCAGGCTCGGGTAGCGCGGCTCGTTGATCGCGTCACCGACGCTGATCACGGCGGGCAACTCGACCTCGACGGTGTCGTAGCCGTACTCGGCCTGGCGCTCGCAGCGGAGCTTGCCCTCGCTGACGTCGATCTTGATCACCTGGGTCAACGACGGCATCTGCAGATGATCGGCGACGACGGCGCCGATCGTGTAGCACTCGCCGTCATCGGATTGCTGGCCGAGCAGGACCAGGTCAGGGCTCTCTGACTCGAGCACCTTGGCCAGCGAGTAGCCGGTGGCGCAGACGTCGGAGCCGGCCAGGGCCCCGTCGGAGAGGTGGACCGAGCGGTCGGCGCCGAGCGAGACCGCCTTGGTCAGAGCACGGTAGGCCGACTCGGGGCCCATCGTCACGGCGACGATCTCCTCAACCGGGATCACCCCGCCCTCTCTGATCTGCATGGCCGCCTCGAGGGCGTGGGTATCGAAAGGATTGAGGTTTTTCTCGCCGCCGCGGTCCAGACGCATGGTGCCGGGATCGATGCGCTTCTGCACCGCGGCATCCGGGACCTCCTTGACGAGGACGCAGATCTTCAAGTTGAAGCCTCCTTGGGGAACGATTCTCAGGTCGTGCGGGCTGCGGTTTGCGCCTCGCGGGCCCGTAGCGGGCGGGCATGTTATCGGTTGCTCGTCAGCGGTTGACTGACGAGTCAATCAGGATGATACCCGGAACGCCGGAACCTATACACCGATCGGTGTAGAGGCGGCTATTCGCCGCGCTGGTGGCGCTCTTTGGCGGCGCCGCGGATGAACTCGACGATCTCGTCGGTCCCGGCACCGGGGGTGAAGACTTCGGCGACGCCGAGCTCCTTCAGCTCCGGGATGTCGTCGGCCGGAATCGTGCCGCCGACGGTGACGAGGACGTCGTCGACTCCCTGCGCGTGGAGCAGGGCGACGACTTTCGGGACCAAAGTCATGTGGGCGCCGGAGAGGATCGAGAGGCCGACGGCGTCGGCGTCCTCCTGGATCACCGTCTCGGCGATCTGCTCCGGGGTCTGGTGCAAGCCGGTGTAGATGACCTCCATGCCGGCGTCGCGCAGGGCGCGGGCGATGATCTTGGCACCGCGGTCGTGGCCGTCGAGACCCGGCTTGGCGACGACGACGCGGATCTTCCTGGCGGTTGCTGCCTCCACGCCGGGAACCTTATCCCCTCGAAACCGAATTAGCTTCAGGAGCGCCTGCGGCGGGCGACGAGGCGCGAGCCGCCGAGGGCGGCGACGCTCGCCAGCGCCGTGACGCCGAGCGCGACGAGGCGGCGGCCGAGGCGCTCGAAGTGGAGGGTCTGCCAGTCCTCCTCCTTGGCGAGCAGGGCCAGCGGCGGGTCCGGGTTGACGGCGACCGGGTTGCCGACGGCGCGCAGCATCGGCAGGTCCGAGAGCGAGTCGGAGTAGGCGTAGGAGGCGGCGAGGTCG
>JAENWU010000193.1 GCA_016649905.1 Thermoleophilia bacterium | reverse complement strand
TCGCCGCCCTGCCCGACGCGCTCGACCTGCTCGCGGTCAGCGCCGGCTCCGGCCGCGGTCCCGCCGCGGGTCTCGAGCAACTGGCTCGGGCGGGGGAGGGGCCGCTCGCGGACGAGCTGCGGATCGCCGTCGCCGAGCTCTCCTGCGGCAGCCCCCTCAGCGCCACCCTCCAGTCCCTGCGCAGCCGCGTCCCCGGCAGCGAGCTGGCGACCCTGGTCGCCTCGATCGAGCGCTCGCGCCGCTTCGGCTCGCCGCTCGCCGACCAGCTGCGCCGCCAGGCCAGCGCCCTGCGTCGCGACAGCCGCCGCGCCGTCGAGGAGCGCGCCGCCCGCGCCGCGCCAAAGATCCAGCTCGTCGTCGCCCTGGTCCTCGTCCCCTCGGTCCTGCTGATGATCGCCGCCGGCCTGATCGCCAACGCCGGCACCCTGCTGGCCGGCTACTGACGTCGCTTCCGACATTGAGCGCGCTATAGCAAGCTCAAAGTCGGAAGCGCTACTCGCTCGCCTCTTCCCGCAGCCGTTTCGCGACGGTGGCGCTGGCGGCGGCGATCGTGTCGAGGTCGGCGGCCTTCTCCTTGTGGCCGCTGACATAGCAGCAGAGGTTGCCGCCGACCAGCTCGAAGGCGAACTTCTCCGGCGCCGAGTCGGTCAGCCAGACGATGAAGGTGGGTGAGAAGAGGCGGCGCAGCCAGATCGGGTCCTGCTTGTCCTTGGCGAAGATCTCGTACTTCTCCTGCAGGACCTCGCTCTCGAGGCTGACCCGCGCTTTGGAGCCGCGGAAGACGTCCTCGAACTTCTCCAGGGCGCGGAAGCCGAACTTGCGCTGGCAGTAGAGCTCGGGAATGTGGTCGACGCACTCGGGGACGTTGACCAGCCCGACCGTGTAGCGGTAGTAGTTGGTCTGGCGGTTGCCCTTGCTGTCGGTCGACTCTTCCTCGTAGGTGTAGAGGGCGAGGATTCCCTCCAGGCCCGCGCCGATCGGACCGGAGAGGGTGCGCTCGGCGTAGCGGTCGTCGCCCTTGCGCAGCAGTGGCGTCGCCGGCGGCAGCGGCGAGCGGCCGCCGAGTTCGAGGCCGCGTTCCTTCGCGTAGGCGGTGAAGAAAGCCTCGGCGGCACGGTTGTCGGCGATCGCGAAGACGATCAGGATGCCGGCGACGATCACGGCGGCGGCGACCGCGCCGCCGATCGGGGCGCTGAGGAAGATCGCGCCGGCGGCGGCGCCGATCAGCGCGAAGCCGCCGATCAGGAACCAGGTCAGCGGCCGGCCCATCAGCAGCTTGAAGTGGTGGCCGCGCAGATCGTCGGCGTCGTCGAGGACCTGGGTCGGCGGCGGTGGCGGCGGCGGGCTGGCGTCCTCGGGAGTGCTCATGCGCCGCAACCTACCGCGCCAGGCAGCGGATGCAAATGGGGTTGCAGAGGGAGGTCGTGTTGCAAAGTGGGGAAGTGTGGGTTATTGTGGCACTCGAGTTGAAGCCCAGGACCGGGGTGGTGAGGCTCCTCCCACCTCATCACTCCGGTCCCAACTCTCTTCCTCCGGCCCTCCCGCTCAGAAAGGACTCACCGAGGTGGCTTTTCGGGGTCTCTACGAGCACAGTCTCGATTCGAAGGACCGCCTCACGGTCCCGTCGAGGTTTCGCGCATCCCTCGCCGATGGAGTGGTTCTCTCCAAGGGCTTCGACCCCTGCGTCTGGGTGCACACGACCGCCGAGTTCGAGCAGCTCTCCGACCGCTTCCTCTCGCCGCACAGCCCCTTCGGGCGCGACGCCCGCCAGCTTCGCCGCCGCTTCCATGGCGGCTCCTTCGACGAGAAGCTCGACTCCGCCGGCCGCATCCGCGTCCCCAAACCGCTGCTCGAGCACGCCGGGCTCGACGGCAACTGCGTCGTGATCGGGGCCGGGGAGTACCTGGAGATCTGGGACGCCGACGCCTGGGCCAAGCAGGAGCTCGAGCTCGACGCCGCGGCGCCCGAGATCGCCGAGGGCCTCGCCAGCGCCGGGACCGCGTGATCATGAGACTGCATGCCGCCCGCCAACCCCACACCTACCCGCTGCCGACGGGCCGATTTCGGGACTCCTCGTCCCGAAATAGGCCCATCGGCCTGGAGGCCTTGATGACGGAGCATGAGCCGGTCCTCGCCGACGAGCTGACCTCGCTGCTGGCGGCCGAGCCGGGACAGACCGCCGTCGACTGCACCTTCGGCGGCGGCGGTCACGCCCGCCGCGTCGCCGCCCAGCTCGGCTCCTCGGGGACGCTGATCGGGATCGATCGCGACCCCGCCGCCGCGACCCGTTTTGCATCCTTCGCGGCCGAGGCGCCCTGTCGGACCCTCTTTATCCCTGCAAACTTCGCAGCAGGGCTTGAGGCCCTCGGCGGCGAAGGCATACGCCCAGACATGGTCTACATGGATCTAGGGATGTCCTCGATGCAGGTCGACGCCTGGGAGCGGGGCTTCTCCTACGCCTACGACGCGCCGCTCGACATGCGGATGGACACGCGCCAGCAGTTCGACGCCGCCAACCTCGTCAACGAGTGGCCGGAGTCGCGGATCGCCCAGGTCCTGCGCCGCTTCGGCGAGGAGCGCTACGCCGGCGGCATCGCCCGCGAGATCGCTCGCCGGCGGCCGCTGAGCACGACCTCCGAGCTGGTCGCCGCGATCAAGGCCGGGATGCCGGCCTCGGCCCGCTTCGGCGCCGGCCACCCCGCCAAGCGCAGCTTCCAGGCGATCCGGATCGCCGTCAACGGCGAGCTCGACGCGCTCAACGAGGCGCTGCCGCTGGCCTGGGACCTGCTGCCGGTCGGCGGTCGCTTCGGCGCGATCTCCTTCCACTCGCTCGAGGACCGGCCGGTCAAGCAGTTCCTGGCCGCCAAGGCGCGCGGCTGCATCTGCCCGCCGGAGCTGCCGATCTGCGTCTGCGGCCACGAGCCCGAGGCCGAGCTGCTTACCCGCCGCGCCGTCTCGCCGGGCCCCGACGAGGTCGAGGCCAACCCGCGCTCGCGCTCCGCCCATCTTCGCGTCGCCCTCAAGATCGGCCTGCCGACCCCTGAGGAGACCGGCTGATGGCCGTCGCCGTCCCCAAACGACGCACCGCGCCGGCGCCGCCGCCGGCACGCACGACGCCGCCGAAACGGCGCAAAGCCGCGCCGGCTCGTCGCTCCAAAGCCGCCGCCTCTCCCCGCGGCAGTGCCGTTCGAGG
>JAENWU010000202.1 GCA_016649905.1 Thermoleophilia bacterium | reverse complement strand
GCACGAGGTTGGCGTCGGTGACGGTCGCCTCGCCGCCGCCGCGCCCGTAACAGGCGGGGCCGGGCTCGGCGCCGGCCGATTGGGGCCCGACCCGCAGGGCGCCGCCGGCATCGCGCCAGCCGATCGAGCCGCCGCCGGCGCCGACCGTATGGACGTCGACCATCGGCAGCTGGATCGTGCGGCCGCCGATCACCCGCGACTCGGTCCGGCGGACCTCGCCGTCATCGATCACGCAGATGTCGCAGGAGGTGCCGCCCATGTCGAAGCCGAGGGCATTGCCGTCGCCGCTGGCGCGGGCGAGGAGGCCGGCGCCGACGGCGCCTCCGGCCGGGCCGGAGAGGACGCTCCAGGCGCCGGCACGCGCCGCCTCCTCGGCCGGGGCGACGCCGCCCGAGGACTGCATCACCAGCGGCTGCGGCAGTCCGCCCGCGGCGCTCGCCTCGCCCAGCTGGCCGAGGTAGCGGGCCAGCAGGGGGGTGAGGTAGGCGTCGATCGCGGTCGTCGAGCAGCGCTCGTACTCGCGGAAGCGCGGCAGGACCTCGTGCGAGGCGGAGACGTGCAGGTCGGGCAGGTGCTGGCGGAGGTGCTCGGCGAGTCGCCTCTCATGACTGGGGTCGAGGTAGGCGAAGAGCAGGCAGATCGCGACCGCCTCGGCGCCGCTTTCCTCCAGCAGCGCCGCCAGTCGCTCGGGCTCGCCCTCGCCGAGCGGGGAGATCGTCCCCTCCGGCCCGCTGCGCTCGTCGGCCTCGAAGCGCAGCGCTGGCTCGATCAGCGGTGCCGGCTTCGGTGCGCAGAGCCGGTAGAGATCGGGCCGATCCTGGCGGCCGATCTCGAGCAGGTCGGCGAAGCCGCGGGTCGCGATCAGCGCCGTGCGGGCGCCGCGTTCCTCGAGCAGCGCGTTGGTGGCGACGGTCATCCCGTGGGCGAAGACCTCGATCGCCGCGGGCTGGGCGCCCGCCCGGCCCAGGACGGCGTCGATCGCCGCCATCACCCCGGTCGACTCGTCGCCGGGGGTGGTCGGGACCTTGGCGGTGTGGACGGCACCGTCGTCAAGCAGGACGGCGTCGGTGAAGGTCCCGCCGACGTCGACTCCCAGCAGCATTCCCCGACGCTAGCGCCCTTGATGTCGCATTACTGTCCGCATAGCGGAAAGAAATACGACATCAACGGTGGGTCGGCGTCACTCCCAGGTCTCGTGCCGGACGTCGCCGTCGGCGCCGAGGACGAGGTGGACGCCGTCGAGGCTCGGGTCGGGCTGCGGGCAGTCGCTGCGCAGGTGGCCGCCGCGGGACTCGCGCCGGGCGAGTGCGGCGCTGGCGAGCGCTCGCGCCAGCGGGTAGGGGTTGGAGATCAACCGCGCCAGGTCGTCGGGGTTGCGGGTCGGCCCGGCGTAGCGCCAGACCGCGTCGCGGGTCTCTTCGCTCGGCGGCTCGAAGCGCCAGCTCGGCGGCTCCGGCCGACGCTCCGCGGGGGTCTCCCGCACCGCCGCGGCGGCGGCGCGGCCGCCGAAGACGAAGCACTCGCTGAGCGAGTTGGAGGCGAGCCGGTTGGCGCCGTGCAGGCCGGTGCAGGAGGACTCGCCGACGGCGTAGAGACCCGGCAGCGAGGAGCGGCCGTCGAGGTCGACCACGACCCCGCCCATCGTGTAATGGGCGGCGGGGGCAACCGGGACCGGGTCGACGCGGGGATCGAGGCCCGCCTCGGCGAGCGAGGCGAAGACGTTGGGAAAGCGGGCGGGGTCGATCCCGCGCAGGTCGAGCTTGACGTTGGCGGCGGAGTCGGCGCGCATCCGCTTCAGGATCGCCGCCGTCACCGCGTCGCGGGGGGCGAGCTCGTCGGTGAAGCGCTCACCGGCGGCGTCGAGCAGCTTGGCCCCAGCGCCGCGGATCGCCTCCGTTATAAGGACACCGTCAAAGCGGGTGCCGGGAAGTGAGATCGCGGTCGGGTGGAACTGGCAGAACTCGAGGTCGGCGAGGTCGGCGCCTGCGGCGGCGGCGAAGACCGGACCGGCGCCGATCGCGCCGCGCGGGTTGGTGGTGCGCCGCCAGAGCGCAGCAGCGCCGCCAGTTGCCAGCACCGTCGCCGCGGCGACGATCGGGCCGGAATCGGCGATCACGCCGTGGCAACGCTCGCCATCGCTCCAGAGGGCCAGCGCCGAGGTCCGCTCCAGGACCTCGATTCGCTTCTCGGTCGCCACCATCGCCGCCAGCTTCGAGGTGAGCTCGTGACCGGTCTGGCTGCCGCCGGAGTGGACGATGCGGCGGGCAGCGTGCCCGCCCTCGAGCCCCAGCGCCAGGCGACCTTCGTGGTCGAGGTCGAAGACGACGCCCCGCGCCTGTAGGTCCCGGACCGCCGCCGCAGCCTCGTCGGTGAGCACCCGCACCGCCGAGGGGCGGCAGAGGCCGCGACCGGCGGCGATCGTGTCGGCGGCGTGGTCGGCCGGGGTGTCGCCGGGTTCCAGCGCGGCCGCCAGCCCGCCCTGGGCCCAGAAGCTGGCGCTGAGGGAGAGTGGCGTGCGCGAGACGAGACAGACCTTGCCGCCGAGCTC
>JAENWU010000195.1 GCA_016649905.1 Thermoleophilia bacterium | reverse complement strand
TCGCGCACGGCGCCCGGCGGATGGCCGCGCGCGGCGCGATCGTCCGCCGCCTGGCGGCAGTCGAGACCCTCGGCAGCGCGACCGTGATCGCGTCGGACAAGACCGGCACGTTGACCGAGAACGAACTTCGCCTCAGGGCGATCGCGCCGTCCGGCTCCCGTGGCGAGAAGGAGGTGCTGGAAGCCGCCGTCCTCGCCTGCACGGCAGCCCTCCTCGAGGAGGACGGCGAGCTGCGCGTCGCGGGCGACCCGGTCGACGGTGCCCTTCTCCTGGCCGCCGCGGAGCGGGGGATCTCGCCGGCGCGGCTTCGAGCCGAGAACGCGCTCGTAGCCGAGCTGCCGTTCGACGCCGAGCGCAAGCAGATGACCGTCGCCTATGCCGAGGGCGAGACGGTACGGGCCTACTCGAAGGGCGCCCCGGAGGTGATCATGGCCCAGGCTCGCGCCACGGCGCCGGAGCGTCGCGAGATCGAGGCCGTCGCCGAGAGGTGGGCCTCGCAGGGGCTGCGGGTGCTCGCGATCGCGGCAAGGACTCTCGATTCCGCCGCCGCCGGGGATCCAGAGCAGCTCGAGAGCGAGCTCGAGCCGCTGGGGCTCGTCGCGCTCCACGATCCCCTCCGCCCGAACGCCGCGGCGGCCGTCCGAGCCGCCCGAGCCGCCGGCCTCCGGGTCCAGATCGTCACCGGGGATCACCCGGCGACCGCGACCGCGATCGCTCGCGAGCTGGAGCTGCCGGCATCGGCCGTCTCGGCGCGGGTGACGCCACGGGAGAAGCTCCGTCTGGTCGAGACGCTGCAGAGCCAGGGAGAGGTGGTCGCGGTGACGGGGGACGGCGTCAACGACACGCCCGCCCTGCGGCGCGCCGACGTCGGAGTCGCGATGGGCCTCTCCGGCACCGAGGCGGCCCGCGAGGCCGCCGACGTCGTGCTCACGGACGACGACTTCTCGACGATCGTGGCGGCCATTCGCGAGGGCCGGGCGATCACCGACAACGTGCGGAAGTTCGTCGCGTTCCTGCTCTCGGCCAACTTCGGCGAGGTGCTGCTCTTCGCCGTGGCGGTGCTCGCCGACCTGGGGGTGCCGATGACGGTCGTGCAGGTGCTGACGGTCAACGTGCTCACCGACGGGTTGCCGGCCGTGGCGCTGGCGGGCGATCGGGCCGATCCCGGTGTGATGGGGCGTCCCCCCGAGCGCGGAAGCCGGCTCTTCGGTCGCGAGAGCTGGGTCGCCCTGGGGCTGGTCGGGACGCTCGTCGGGGTCGCCTCGATCGCCGCCTTCCTGATCGGTCGCGATCACGGTGAGGGCGTCGCCCAGACGATGGCATTCGCGACCGTCGCCCTGGCCGAGCTCGCCGTCGTCTTCGCCGTGCGCTCCCCGAAGCGCGCCTTCTGGAGGGAGCCGGCCAACCCCTTCCTGCTCGCGGCGGTCGCGGGCTCGGCCCTGCTGCTGCTGGCGACGGTCTACCTGCCGCCGCTCCAGGGTGCTCTGGGCACCGTCGCCCTCGACGCCGGCCAGCTGGGCGTCGTCGTCGGTCTCGCGGCGGTTCCCCTTGCCCTCACCGAGGCGGCGAAGGCCAGGAGGAGGCGACCGCCTCGATCGACTCCGTGACGATCCCCAGCAACTCGGCCGCGACGCCCGGCACCGAGGCCAGCGTGAACAGCGAGCGGGACGAGTAGGCGGAGCCGTCGTAGTCGTAGGCCTCGCCGCCGGCCTCGCGGACGAGCAGCGCCCCGGCGGCGACGTCCCAGGGAAGGTTCGAGAGCATCACCGTCGGCGCTCAGCCTGCCGACCGCGAGCCAGGCCAGGTCAAGGCAGGCGGAGCCGTGGACGCGGACCCGCAGGCTCTCGCGGGCCAGGCGGCGCATCAGCTCGCGGTGGATCCGGTTCTCGGCGTCGGCGTGGGAGTCGACCGCGAAGTCGGCGAATCCGATCACCGCCTGGCGGAGGTCGCCGGTGTCGGCGACGGCGATGCGGCGCCCGTTGAGGAAGGCGCCGGCCCCGGCCGCGGCGACGTAGCGCTCGCCGAGCAACGGGAGGTCGACGATGCCGAAGGTCGGGCGGCCCGCCTCGACCAGGGCCAGCGAGATCCCGCAGAGCGGGCTCGCCTTGCTGAAGTTCACGGTGCCGTCGATCGGGTCGAGCACCCAGAGCCGCGGTGCCTCGACGCTGGCGCCGCCCGCCTCCTCGCCGAGGAAGGGGATCGCCGACGTGGCCTCGGCCAGCACGCGCTTGATCGTCGTCTCGATCTCGAGGTCGACGGCGGTTGCGCAGTCCCGCTCGCCCTTGGGGATCAGCGAGCCCAGGTGGGTTCGGCCACGGCGCAGCAGGTCGGCGCCGAGGTCGACGGCGCGCTCTGCCGCCAGCATCTCCGAGGGCTCGAGAGGCATTGGGTAGCCCAAGCCCTCAGGCACTCAGCTGGTAGGTCCTCATCCTTTGCAGCGTAGGTGCGGCAAGCGCGGGGTGCGTCGGTAAAAGGCCGCGGATATCCGTCGGAGTAGGGTGGCCTGGCCGATGCGGGTCCTGGTTGGATTTGACGGTCGCGATGGTGGGCGAGACGCTCTCGAGTTGACGCGGGCCCTGGCCTCGGCGCTCCGAGCGGACGTCCTGGTGGTGACGGTGATCCCCTACGGGCTGTTGCCGGTCCCCGCGATCCAGCTTCGCGAGGAGGACGTTCCGGAGGCCGGGCCGCTTCTCGCCGAAGCGCGGGAGCGCCTGACGGGACTCAGCGTCGAGGCGCGAGCGTTCGGCGGCGGCACCCCGGCCGGGGTTCTCACCGTCCTTGCCGAAGACGAGGACGTCGACCTGCTGATCGTCGGCTCCTCTCACCGCAGCCCGATCGGCAGGGCGCTGATCGGCAGCACCGCCGCCAGCCTGCTCCCCGGCTCCCCCTGCGCCGTCGTCGTCGCGCCGCGCGACTACGCCGCCCGGCAGCACGGCGGCCCTCGGCGAATCGCCGTCGCCTATGACGGCACCCCGGAGTCCAAGGCCGCGGTGCGGCGAGCCGAGGCGATCGCCCGGCCGATGAACGCCGAGGTGCGGATCATCCTGGTGGTCGCCCCCGCGGTCGCGAGCCCCGGCATGCGGGGCTACGTTCCGCCCGACCCGCCCCTGTCTCTTATACACATCTGACG
>JAENWU010000124.1 GCA_016649905.1 Thermoleophilia bacterium | reverse complement strand
AGCCGGTCCTGGTCGAGGGCCAGCTGGGCGTTGCGCTCGGCGAGCTCGCGCAGCCGCCGTTTGTCGCCGCGCTCGGCCGCCCGCACCTCGACCGGCGAGCCGCGCCGTTCGCTCAGCGCCTGCGAGAGCACGTCGGTGCGATCGCGCAGGTAGGGGCCGACGATGATCGTCCGCGGCATCGAGGGCGAGGCCGAGTAGTACTGGCCGATGAACTCCTCGGCGACCTCGGCCGTCTCGCGCTCGGCCTGGTTCTCGAGGTAGAAGCTCTGGCGCTCGGCGAGGATGCCGTCGCGGACCTGGAAGACCTGGGCGTTGGCGTCGGGACCCTCGACCGCAACCCCGATCAGGTCGGCGGTCCCGACCGAGCCGCCGGCGACCCGCTGGCGCTCGAACAGCGAGCGGATCGCCTTGAGGCGGTCGCGGTGCAGGGCGGCGCGCTCGAATTCTTCGTTCGTCGCCGCCGCCTCCATTTTCGCCTGCTCCTCGTCCTCGACCTGGCGGTAGCGACCGGAGAGGAAGTCGACGATCGCCTCGATGTTGTGGCGGTACTCCTCCTGGCTGACGTGGCCGACACAGGGCGCCCCGCAGCGCTTGATGTAGTAGTCGAGGCAGGGGCTGCCGGAGCGCCGGCCCGGCTCGCTGCCCTCGCAGGTGCGGAACTGGAACAGCTTGCCGAGCAGGTCGAGCGTCTCACGCACCCGCTTGGCGCTGGAGAAGGGACCGAAGTAGGCACGGTGGGGGCGGTGCTTCTCGCGGGTGAAGTAGACCCGCGGGTAGTCCTCGTCGAGGCTGACGGCGACGTACGGGTAGGACTTGTCGTCGCGCAGGCGGATGTTGAAGCGCGGCCGGTGGCGCTTGATGAAGCTCTGCTCGGCCAGCAGCGCCTCGGCCTCGGTGGCGGTGACCAGCGTCTCGATCCGCTCGACCCGCGAGGTGAGGCGGGTCTCACCGCCGGAGAAGTGGGAATTGACGCGTTTGCGGATCGAGCGCGCCTTGCCGACATAGAGCAGTTCGTCGGCGCGGTCGTAGAAGAGGTAGACGCCGGGGGAATCGGGCAGCTCGCGGCGCCGCTGGGCGATCCGCTCGGATCGCGAAAGGGTCTGATCTGCGTCGACTTCGGTCACAAGGCAAAGGGTAGGCTGCCCGTCACTCCGCCAAATTTGATGCATACGACCACGCAGAGGGAGATGAGCAGCGAGACGATGAAGGCGCCGGAACTGAACACGATGAGGATCGAGATCGACGGTGAGATCGGCACCCTGACGCTCGATCGACCCGACGCGTTCAACGCGATGAGCCCGGAGATGATCGGCGAGATGACCGTCGCCTTCGCCTGGCTCGCCGACCGAGCGCCGCTGCGGGCGCTGATCGTGACCGGCGCCGGCAAGGCGTTCTGCGCCGGCGGCGACGTCACCTGGTTCCGCCGGGGGCTCGAGGACGACGAGCTCGACCTGCCCTCGGAAGTCCGCCGCGGCGCCGAGGCCCTGCACCAGGCGATCGTCGACCTGCGCCGGATCTCCTACCCGGTGATCGCCGCCGTCAACGGCCCCGCCGCCGGCGCCGGCTTCTCGTTGGCGCTCGCCTGCGACACCCGGATCGCCTCCGAGAGCGCCTTCTTCGCCTGCGCCTACGGCCGCATCGGCGCCTCGCCGGACGGCGGCATGACCTACTTCCTGCCGCGGGTGGTCGGCCCCTCGCGGGCGCTGGAACTGCTGCTCGACGACCCCAACTTGAGCGCCCAGGACGCCCTCGCGGAGAAGCTGGTCAGCGAGGTGGTCGCGCCCGAGGAGCTGAGCGAGCGGGCGCGGGCCAAGGCCGAGAAGCTGGCGGCGATGGCGCCGCACTATGTACGGATGGCGAAGCTGCTCTGTGGCCAGAGCATCGAGAACAGCCTCACCGAGCATCTGCAGCTCGAGCGCCACGGGATCGCCGACAGCATGGCGACCGAGGACCTGCGCGCCGGCGTCGCCGCCTTCTTCGGCGGTGAGAAGGCCGAGTTCGCGGGTAAGTGAACCCCCGAGGGGCGCTCGACGTATCCTCTAACTGTGACGCCCACCGCTTCCCGAAAGGACCAGTCATGAAGAAGGCCCTTCTCGTCGCCCTCGCGCTCGTGGTCGCAGCGCTTGCGCTCGCAGCCTGCGGCGGCTCCGACAGCAGCTCCGACACCAACGCCGAAACCCAGTCCCAGAGCGGCGGAACCGCGGAATCGGGCGGCGAATCGACGGGCGGAGGCGAAGCCGAAGGCGGCACCGCCGGCAGCGCCTCGGCGGTCGACATCGAAGCAGCCGACGGCTCCGACCTTGCCTACAAGCAGAAAAGCGCCGAAGCGAGCGCCGGCAAAGTCACGGTCAACTTCACCAACCCCCAGCCGATCCCCCACGACGTCGCCATCGAAGACTCCGAAGGCGCAGACGTCGGCAAAACCGAGCTGATCGCCGAAGACTCCGGCTCCGTCGAAGTCGACCTCAAACCCGGCACCTACACCTTCTTCTGCACGGTCCCCGGGCACAGGGAAGCGGGTATGGAAGGGGCTTTGACCGTCAAGTGAGGACGGCCCCTGACCGGCGCATCTCGGCGTCCTCGGTCGCTCGCGTGCGGAGCACGCCACGCTCCCTGCGTCCTTGATCTGCTTGGTCAGGAACCGTCTGGTTCCGTCATCACCCGCACGACCGAGTCGCCGACGAAGCAGGGCTTCTCGGAGCCCTCGACCTCGACGGTGAAGCGGGTGACGAACTCCCACCAGCCGCCGCCGACCTCGTCCATCGAGACGACCTCGGCCTTGGCGCGGATGCGACTGCCGGAGGGGACCCGGGCCGGGAAGCGGATCTTGTTGTCGTTGTATGAATTGTCCGATGCGATCCCGTGCGGAGCCTCGACCAAGTGAGGCGCTTGCTTTGTCCGGACAGAAGCCGTACATTGCTTCGAATGGAGCCCACGACGAGCGCCAAGACCCGCCGCATCGAGATCCGGATGACCGACGAGGAGCGCGACCTAGAGCAGGCCGCCGCTGCCACCCAGGGCCAGACGCTCAGCGAGTTCGTTCGCCAGGCGGCGCGCCGTGAGGCCGAGCAGGTGCTGGCCGAGCGAACGAGCATTGCGCTCAGCCCAAAGGAGGCTGGCCGTTTCCTCGCTGCGCTTGACGATCCCGCTTCCTTCGAGGTCGGCCTCGGCGCTCTCACCGAGCGTCCCAGCGTCCTCGGCGGTTGAGCGCCCGCTTCGGGGCGGTCGAACCGCTCGAACCGCGCCATGAGGTCGATAACTTCGAGTGCGGCCGCGAGCAGCTCGACCGCTGGCTGCGCGCCTACGCCGGACAAGGCCAGCGTCGAGACACTGCCCGCACCTTCGTCGTCTGCCGTCGAGGGCAGATCGCAGTGGTCGGCTATTACACGCTCGTGGCGTCGCAGGTCGAGCACGCGAACGCAACGAGTGGCGTGCGACGCGGAGTCTCCAAGCACTTCCCGATCCCCGTCGGTTTGATTGCCCGCCTCGCGGTCGATCGTTCGGAGCAGGACGCCGGCTTGGGACGAAGCCTCCTTCTCGACGCTCTACGACGCACCGACCACGCCTCGCGCTCAGTCGCCATGCGTGCCGTCCTCGTCCACGCTCTCGACACGCAGGCTGCCGCCTTCTATGCGCGCTTTGGGTTCAAGCCGGCGAGCGCCGAGCCGCTGACCCTCATGGTGCCGCTGGAGGCGGTACGCAGGACGCTGGGCACCACTACAGATGAGAAGCCGACAAGAGATTCGCGCGGCGTTCATCGCACCTGACGAGGACCCCAAGCCCTACGTCTAGACCAAGAGCGCCGAGGAGATCCTCGACGCTCTTGCAGGGTACTGCAACGCAATTAACGGTTTAGCCAGCGGAGGCCATGACGCGCACGACCGAGTCGCCGACGAAGCAGGGCTTCTCGGAGCCCTCGACCTCGACGGTGAAGCGGGTGATGAACTCCCACCAGCCGCCGCCGATCTCGTCCATCGAGACGATCAGGACCTTGGCGCGGACCTTCGAGTCGACCGGCACGGGGGCGGGGAAACGGATCTTGTTCCAGCCGTAGTTGACGGCGAGGTCGAAGCCGCTGGGGAAGACCAGTTCGCCGCGGAAGCCGTCGACCATCGAGAGGGTCAGGTTGCCGTGGGCGATCGTCGTGCCGAAGGGGCTCTCGGTCTTGGCCCGCTCGACGTCGACGTGGATCCACTGGTGATCGCCGGAGAGCTCGGCGAAGGCGTTGATGTCCTCCTGGGTGACCGTGCGCCACTCGCTGGGGCCGACCTCCTGGCCGACCACACCCTGCACTCCCTTGACTCCCTGGACCTCTATCGCAGGCATCGGCGCGAATCCTATGCGAACTGGCCGCCGGCCTCTACCCTTGATCGATGAGCAGTGAGATCGAGCGGAAGTTCCTGCTCGGCGAGCTCCCCGGCCGGCTTGCTGGCCGGGACGGCGAGCGGATCTCCCAGGGCTACCTGACCAACGGCGCGAGTGCGGAGATCCGGCTCCGCCGCGCTGGCGAGCGGACGCTGTTGACGGTCAAGACCGGCGCCGGCGAAGTCCGCGAGGAGGTCGAGGTCGAGCTCGACGAGGAGCTCTTCGACTCGCTCTGGCCGCTGACCGCGGGACGGCGGATCGTCAAGACCCGGCTGCGCGAGCCGCTCGCCGAGGGGCTCGGAGCCGAGGTCGACGTCTACGACGAGGAGCTGGAGGGCCTGGTCGTCGCCGAGGTCGAGTTCGACTCAACCGAGCGCAGCCGGGAGTTCCAGCCGCCGAGCTGGCTCGGGGATGAGATCACCGGCGACCCGCGCTACGCGAACCGGGAGCTGGCCGCAAGCGGCCGGCCGGCGCCACGGTCCTGCGGTGGAGGCAAGCCCTCGCAGGCGTTCCGACTGAAGCACGGGGAGGAGGTCGGCGCCGGGCTGCGGCGGATCGTCCGCGGCCGCATCGAGAAGGCGCTACACGCGCTCGAGCACGAAGCGCGGGACGACCCCGCCGCCGCGATCCACTCGGCCCGCAAAGACCTGAAGAAGATCCGCTCGGCCCTGCGCCTGGTCCGGGAGGAGCTTGGCGACGAGCTCTACGAAGCCGAGAACAGCCGCTATCGCGAGGCCGGCAGGGCGCTCTCGGGCAGCCGCGACGCCGCGGTCAAGGTCGAAACCCTGGACGCCCTCGAGCAGCGCTTCGGAAGGGAAGCGCCGAGCGCCTCGGCCGGTGGCTGGCGGCAGCTGCTCGAGCGCGAGCGCGACGAGGCCGCGGCCGCCCGCGGCACCGACCCAAACGCCTTCGCGGCGCCGGTCGCGGCATTGAAGGCGGGTCGCGACGCAAGCGATGGCTGGCCCCTCGACGGCGGCTCCTGGAGCCTGATCGGGCCGGGACTCGAGCGCAGCTACAGGCGCGGGCGCAAGGCGGCGGCGCGGCTCGCGGCCGATCCCGACCCCGAGCTGGTCCACGAGTGGCGCAAACGCTGCAAGGACCTCTGGTACCAGCTGCGGCTGATCCGCAGCGCCTGGCCGGAGCTGCTGGAGGAGACGGTGGACCGCACCCACGAGCTGGCCGATCTGCTCGGCGACCATCACGACCTCACCGTGCTCGGCGCGGACCTCGCCGCTCGCGCGGACGTCGGCAGCAAGCCGCTCCTGGGCGAGTTGATCGAGCGCCGCCAGGCCGAGCTGCTGGCCGCTGCGCTGGCGCTCGGCGAGCGGATCTACGCGGCGAAGCCGAAGGCCTTCGGCAAGCGCCTGCGCGCCTACTGGTCGGCCTGGCGCTAGAGCCTCAGTCGCTCCACCAGCCGGGAATGATCTTGCCGTCGCCGTCGTGCCGGCTGCCGATCGCGAGCACCTCGAGCCCACCCGGGCCCGCCTCGAAGGCACGGATGACGCCGGGCGCGACCCGAATCGCGTCGAGTGGCTCGACCTCGATCACCTCGTCGTCGAGCTTGAGGCGGCCCGAGCCACCGAGGACGACGTAGACCTCCTCGGCCTCCTCGTGCTGGTGCCCGAACGGCTGGCGCTTGGTCGGCTTCAGCCGGTGGTGGCTGACGCCGGTGCGCTCGGCATCGAGGTCGTCCTTGGCGAAGCGGACCTCCATGTCCTCACCGACCCCGAACTCCTGGGCCGAATCCTTGACGTCGGTCAGTCTCTTGACGGTGTACGGCGTTGACATCGGGTCTCCTCGCGGTCGTGTCCTCCGCTCAACCCCTACCCAGCACCGCTGGCGCCAAAAGCAGACGGAGTCGACGGGGTAGCCTTGGCGGCGTGATCGGTCCGGCCACCCGGGTGCTATCCAGCTCGCAGTTCAAGACCCTGGCAGAACACGGCGAGGAGCGCACCGCGGCGGTCGGCGACGAGCTCTTCAAAGTCGGCGACGCGACCTACCCCTTCATCGCGATCATCGAGGGCGAAGTCTCGATCCGCGACGCCGCCGGGAACGAGATCGTCCGCCACGGCGCCGCCGGATTTCTCGGCGAGATGAACCTGCTCTCCGGCCAGACGGTCTTCTTGACCGCGGTCGTGACGGAGCCGATGCGCTACATCGCGGTCGACCGCGAAGCCCTGCGCAAGCTCCTCTTCGACGACGGCTCGCTCTCGGACCTGCTCCTCTCCGCCTTCGTCCAGCGCCGCGAAATGCTGCAGCAGCTGCAGGGGATCGGACCGGAGATCATCGGGCCGCCACACCTGGAGGAAACCAGGCGCCTGGTCGACTTCGTCAAACGGTTTCGCCTCCCCCACACCCGGCGCGACCCCGGGACCGACGCCGACGCGGCGGCCCTGCTCGAGGGGCTGGCGGAGGACGAGATCCCGCTGGTCCGCCTGCCCGGCGGACCGGAGCTGAGGCGGCCCTCCAACGGCGAGCTATCCCGGGCGCTGGGCATCGGCCTGGAGCTGGAGCCGCGCGAGGAGGTCGACCTGCTGGTGATCGGCGGCGGCCCCGCCGGGCTCGGCGCCGCCGTCTACGGAGCCTCCGAGGGGCTCGACACGCTGGTGGTCGAGAGCACGGTGCTCGGCGGCCAGGCGGGGACCTCGCGGCGGATCGAGAACTACCTCGGCTTCCCGGCCGGGATCAGCGGCACCGAGCTGGTCAGCCGCGCGATCACCCAGGCGCGCAAGTTCACGGCGCGGACCGCGACCCCCTACCGCGCCCTTTCCCTGGAGCCGGGCGAGGACCGGCACACCGTCAAGCTCGACGGCGACGTCGAGGTCGCCGCGAAGGCGGTGCTGCTCTCGACCGGCGCCGAATACCGGCGGCTCCCTGTCGACGACCTCGACGAGTACGAGGGCTTCAGCGTCTTCTACGCGGCCGGGCCACCCGAGGCGCAGCTCTGCGGCGCCCAGCGGGTCGGCGTCGTCGGCGGCGGCAACTCGGCCGCCCAGGCGGCGATCTGGCTCGCCCGCGGCGGCGCCCTCGTCACCCTCCTGCACCGCCGCGCCGATCTGCGGGAGACGATGTCGAAATACCTGATCGAGGACCTCGACCGCTACGGCGTCGCCATCCGCGACCGCAGTGAAGTCACCGCCCTGCACGGTGACGACGGCAAGCTGAAGGCCGTCACCCTCTCCGACAGCGCCGAGATGCCCCTCTCCTACCTCTTCCTCTTCCTCGGCGCCTCCCCCTGCACCGAGTGGCTCGGCGAGTGCATCGCCCGCGACGAGAAGGGGATCGTCCTGACCGGCGAGGAAGCCGGCGCCGACGGCCTGCTGGAGACCAGCGTGCCTGGCGTCTACGCCGCCGGCGACGTCCGCTCGGGCTCGATCAAGCGCTGCGCCACTGCAGTCGGCGAGGGAGCGACCGTGGTGCGTTTCGTCCACGAGCACCTCTCGGCCGCGGCCGTCTCGTCCTAGTGGTGTGACCACCAACGTTTACCGATTTCTGGCGGCCTCGGATGGTCGCCGTGCGGCGTCCTCAGTCGCCCAAATAGCGCTGCTATTCGGGCTCCCTGCGTCCTGGCCCGACGACCACCGAGT
>JAENWU010000004.1 GCA_016649905.1 Thermoleophilia bacterium | reverse complement strand
GCAAACGGGATCCCGTCTCGTCTCGTGAACTGGGCCGACTACGCGCCCGAAGCGCTCGCTTCCTGGGCTCTCCGGAACGGAGTGGACGGGATCTCGGTTGAGCACTTCCTTCTCTCCGAGCGGTTGGTCGGGGTGCTTCGAGACGCCGGACTGAGCGTCAACGTCGGCACTGTGAACCAACCGGCTGAGGAGCTCCGGGTGCTCGAGTTCGCTCCCGATGCGATCGGCACCGATCGCCCTCACGAGCTTCGCGCGGCGGCCGAAACACTCACCGCCCTGGCGCCCAGCAGTCGCTGAAGCCGAGGCCGCAGCGCGAAGCGAGCCTTTCGCGCCACCAGTCCCCGGTCAGCGCTTCGGCTCGATCCCCGGGAAGTAGTTAGCGGCGGACGATCTGGAAGCGGCTGCGTTTCGGGCGCGACTTGTTCCCCGCCGAGTCTGTCGCGACGGCGCGCAGACGGTAGCGGCCGGGCCGCAGATTGCGGGCGCGCAGGCGGCCCCTGATAGGTGACCCCACGCCGTCCTCCCCACGCGCCCGACACCGACGGCATCAGCAACGACGTGCCGCCCGCTTCCGGCAGCCGGGCAGTGCCCCGTTGGCGGGGGTCGCTGTGCGATGACCTCGCGCCCCGAGGGGCGGCTCAGCTTGAAGAAAGCGCCGCGCGCACCTGACGAGCGATCTCGATGTCCTCCCTGGCTGTCACAAGCACGACGCCGGCGGGAGCCCCGAGTGGCGAGAGGAGTGCGTCCTCGTCGGCCTGGGCATTGGCATCAGAGTCGAGTGCAACGCCGAGGAAGGCCAGCACCTCCGATGCGAGCGCTCGCACCCTCGCCGCATGCTCGCCGACCCCTCCGGTGAAGACCAGAGCATCGAGTCCCCCCATCGCGGCGGCCATCGCCGCGACGCCCGCGGTGAGGCGGTGGAGGTAGACGTCGAGTGCCAGCCGACAACGGTCGTCCCCCGCATCGACTCCGGCCAGCACCTCGCGCATGTCGGCGTGGCCCGAGAGCGCGAGCATGCCCGCCTCCCGGTCCAGCTCGCGCTCCATCTCATCGGCCCCACGGCCGCTGTGGCGCTGAACCCAGAGGAGCAGACCGGGATCGACTGAGCCGGAGCGGGTCGCCATCACCAGCCCGTCCAGCGGGGTGAAGCCCATCGTCGTATCGACCGATCTGCCGCCCTGGACCGCGGCGAGCGAGGCGCCGGCGCCAAGGTGGGCCGTGACCAGGCGCAGCTCGGCTGCCGGGCGTTCGAGCAGTTCCGCCGCCCGCCGGCTGGCGTAGGCGTGGGAGAGACCGTGGAAGCCGTAGCGCCGGAGCGGTATCTGCGCCGACCAATCGGTGGGAATGGCGTAGGTGGACGCTGCCGCCGGGATCGTCGTGTGGAAGGCGGTATCGAAGCAGGCGACCGCCGGCAATTCCGGACGAAGTCTCCGCAGCACCGCGATCGCCTTCACCGCGGGCGGGTTGTGAAGGGGGGCGAGATCGGCGAGCCGGGCAAGATCGGCCTCGGCCTGCTCGTCGATCACGACCGGATCGGTGAAGGCATCGCCGCCGTGCACGACGCGATGGCCGGCGGCCTCGATCGGTGCAGCCGCGGCGAGAATCTCAGCGAACGCTTCTTCGAGCTCACCCTCCCCGCCGCCGAAGTCGTGACTGTGAGCCGCCACCACGGTATCGACCTCGTCGAGGACGCTCAGCTTCAGGCTCGAGGAGCCGACATTGACCGCCAGGACCCTCCCGACGCCCAACACCGCCGTCAGCCCTCCCAGGTCCAGTCGCGCACCTCGGGCATATCCTCGAAGTACTCGCGGATGTAGGTCTCGTGGCGGGTGAGCTGCGCCTGGCAGAACTTGGTCAGCGCCTCCGCTCCCGGCGGAGTGCGCGGCGCTCTTGCGAGTGCCTCAAGGGCGAGGTGGTAGCGGCTCATCCGGTTCAGTACCACCATCGCGAAGGGCGTCGTCGTCGTACCGTGCTCGTTGTAGCCACGGACGTGGAAGCGGTCGGTGTGCGGGCGCCCGTGGAGGATCTGATGGAGCGCGCGGGCGTAGCCGTGAAAGGCGCAGACGACGTCGGCGTCGTCGCTGAAGAGCGCGGCGAAATCCTCCGGCGCGATCCCGTGCGGATGGACATCGGGCGGCACCAGCGCCATCAGGTCGACGACGTTGATGAATCGGGTGCGAAGGTCCGGCACGTACTCGCGCAGCAACGCGGCCGCGGCGAGCGCCTCCTGGGTCGGCACGTCGCCGATGCAGGCGAGCACGATCTCCGGCTCCTCGCCACCGCCTGTCTCCGTGCCGGCCCACTCCCAGATTGAGGCGCCGCGTGCGCAGTGCTCGCGCGCCGCCTCGAGATCGAGGTACTGCAGCTCGGGCTGCTTGTCGATCACGATCAGGTTCACGTAGTCGCGCGAGCGCAGGCAGTGGTCCAGCACCGAGAGAGCGGTGTTCGCATCCGGCGGCAGATAGACACGGACGACCTGGGGGCTCATCGAGACCATCGTGTCGATCAGGCCCGGGCCCTGATGGCTGAAGCCGTTGTGGTCGTTGCGCCAGCAGGTCGAGGTCAGCAGCACGTTGAGAGAGGGAACGGGCGCGCGCCACTCCAGGCCGCGTGCTCCCTGCAGCCACTTGGTGTGCTGGATCGCCATCGAGGCGGAGACCATCGCGAAGGCCTCGTAGGTCGCGAAGAGGCCGTGGCGGCCGCTCAGCGTGTAGCCCTCGAGCCAGCCCTGACAGGAGTGCTCGGAGAGCACCTCCATCACGCGACCGTGAGGTGAGACGCTTTCGTCGTCGGGGTGCCCGTCGCGGAGGCAGCGGTCCTCCACCTCGAAGACCGCCCCGAGGCGGTTGGAGTTCGTCTCGTCGGGACAGAAGAGGCGGAAGTTGGCCTGCCCGGCGTTGCGCGCGAACAGGTCGCGCAGCATCTCTCCCAGGGGGCGGGTGGATTCTGCCTTTGCGTGCCCTGGCTGAGAGACCTCGAGCGCGTAGTCGGCGTAATCGGGCAGGTCTAGGCTGACCGTGACCCGGCCGCCGTTGGCCTGCGGCAGCGCGCCCATCCGCCGCTCGCCGCCGGGGGCCAGCGCGGCGAGCTCCTTGATCAACCGCCCACGCTCGTCGAAGCGATCGTGAGGACGGTAGCTGCGCATCCAGGCCTCGAGCTGGGCCAGGTGGTCGGGGTTCTCGCGCACCTGGGCGAGCGGAACCTGGTGGGCGCGGAAGGTGCCTTCGACCCGCACGCCGTCGACCTCGCGCGGCCCGGTCCAGCCCTTCGGCGTTCGCAGCACGATCGCCGGCCAGCGGGGCTGCTCGCGGGCCTCGGGGTCGCCGCCGCGCGCCCGAGCCTGGATCGCGTGGATCTCCGCGACGCTCTCCTCCAACACCGCCGCGAACTCGCGATGCACCGCCCGCGGATCGGAGCCCGCGACAGTGCGCGGAGCGTAGCCGTGGCCACGCAGGAGCGTGTGCACCTCCTCATCGCGCTGGCGGCCGAGAACGGTCGGCCCGGAGATTTTGTATTCGTTGAGATGCAGGATCGGGAGCACCGCGCCGTCGCGCGAGGCATCGAGGAAGCGGATCCCCTTCCACGAGCCCTCCAGCGGCGCCGTCTCGGCCTCGCCATCGCCGATCACGCAGGCGACGAGCAGGTCGGGATTGTCGAAGGCCGCGCCAAAGGCGTGCACGAGCCCGTAGCCGAGCTCGCCCCCCTCGTGGATCGATCCGGGAGTCGGGACGCTGACGTGACTTGGAATCCCGCCCGGGGTCGAGAACTGGCGCACCAGCCGCAGCAGACCCGCCTCGTCGCGTGAGACTTCGGGGTAGACCTCCGAGTAGGTGCCCTCGAGGTAGACGTTGGCGACGACCGCGGGGCCGCCATGGCCAGGTCCCGCCACATAAAGCACCCGTTGGTCGCTGCCGCGAATCAGCCGGTTGAGCTGGGCATAGACCAGGTTCAGGCCGGGCGAGGTTCCCCAGTGGCCGAGCAGCCGAGGCTTGACGTGCTCGGGGCGCAGCGGCTCGCGCAACAGAGGGTTGTCCTGAAGATAGATCTGGGCGACGGTGAGGTAGTTGGCCGCCTCCCAGTAGGCCACCATCCCATCCAGCTCCCGTTCGCTGATAGGAGTCACTCGTCTGAGTAAAGCAAGGGGGCGCGGGGCTCCGCTCCCCACCTTCGAGTCATGCTGGTCTGGCTTTCCTCCGACCGTGCGATCAGATCACCGCCTGGGGGCCGCGCCGGTTGGGAGCTCGCGACGCAACAGAGCGAAGCCGACAAGGCCGCCGAGGGTGCGGACCCAGAAGACAATCGCGTGGTAGACGAGCACCGCGGCGGCGGCGTCGATCGGTGAGATGCCGTAGATGACGAGCATTCCGACCAGCCCGCCATCAAGAACCCCGACGCCGCCCGGGATCGGGATCAGGTTGGCCAGATAGCCGACTACGTAGGCGAGGATCAGGGGCGCCGGGCTCAGGCGATCCCCGATTGCGGCGAAGGTCGCCCAGAGGACCGCGATGTCGAAGCCCAGATAGCCGACGGCACCCAGAAGACGCCAGCTCGGCCGGCGTATTGCGGACTCGGCCGTGCGGGCGCCCTCGACAAGATCGTTGATCCAGGCCGGCCCGCCGGGGCGAGCAGTCCATCGGCCGCGCCTCCTCGACAGCGCCAGCACGATCCCCACCACCAGGCAGCCAGCGAGGATCGGAAGCGCCGCACGAGGGAAGTCGGCTGGGCCTGCCGAGACGCCGGTCGCCAGCAGGACCCCGGCCGCGATCATCGCCACAACGTTGACGGCGCTGGTGAGAAAGAAAAACGCACTGGAGCGCTGGACGATGGCGCGCGTTGACATTCCGGAGAGGTGTAGGAGCCAGCCGCCGACGGCAAGTCCACCCACCCCTCCGGCCGGCAGCAATGCCCCCGAGGCCATCTCGGTCCAGGCGAGCCGGCGGGCCTGGTGAGGCGGGACGGGTGCGAAGCAGAGCCGGAAGATCACGACGAAACCGGCACATGAGGCCAGCTCGAGCGAGATCGCCGCGGCGATCCAGCTGGGGCTCATCTGGCCGATCGTTCGAAGCACCTGGCGCAGCGGCGGAATCGCAAACAGTAGGCCGAGGATGAGGCCACCCAGCGCCAGCGCCACGACCACGCGCCGCAAGAGCTGGTGCCGGTCGACCGGCGGCTGGAGGGCAACCGGCGACGGGCCGTTCGTAGTGGGGTCGCCTACGGTCGCAGACGGCCCCTCTACTTGGCTCTGGATCGGTTGCGCTGTGCGAAGCACTCGGCCACCCTGGGCGAGAGCGCGGTTTGGAATTCGAGTCTGATCGCGTCCGCGCCAAATCGAGTCTCGATCGGAAAGCCGCTGTCCTCGAAGACCTCGATCATGCGGTGATTCTGCGGCAGCACATCGGCGAAAAAGACGCCGATTCCGTTGTCCCGCGCCACCTCAGCCAGGTGAGCAAGCATCAGCGAAGAGCGCAAACATGGCCGGCTGGTCCGCGGTCTGCACCGGGCGCAGATGAATGCTCGAGCCGTCACGTAACTCCAGGTCGGCTTCGAGGTGGGCCGGATAGACGGCAGCTGAAGGCTGGGTACGGCGCCCGTTGAGGTGAACCTCCTCGGCCAAACGCTGTCCGGCTCGGCCGTGGTCGAGGTCGATCGCAATCATCTGGATCGATCTTTGCGCTTTCTCAGTGACGATCTTCCGTAGTTCGCCGTACGAATTCGGGGAGGCCTACCGAGTGCCTCCGGCCTATGCCTCCTCTCCGGAGTCGGCCACAGAGCGCCGGGGCGGGAACTACCGAGGCGTTTGCGGAACACCCGCTGACCTCCAGTTACCCACCCTTGGGAGGAGTAGCGTGGTAGGTGCTGGTCAACTCGAGGCGACCCGTCTGGGCGCTTTTCGTCCGACCGCCACGGGCCAGTCGGCCGCCCGCACACAGCCGACACCTACGCGCCGCTAGAGGCAGCGCGTCGCGCCGGCTCACCGGCGGGGAAGGAACGACATGATCGGTTACGTGATTGTCGGACTTGCAGTTGTCGCTCTGATCGGTATCGCTATGTCAGTCAAGGTGGTCAAGCAGTACGAACGTGTCGTCCAGTTCCGGCTCGGGAAGGTCAGGGGCGGTCCCCGCGGACCGGGTGTGATCTTCATCGTCCCGTTTGTGGACCGGGTTCCCAGAGTCTCGATGCGAATCATCACGATGCCGATCCAGTCCCAGGGGATCATCACCAGGGACAACGTCAGCGTCGACGTATCCGCGGTGGCCTACTACCGAGTCGATGATCCGATCGCCTCGATCGTCGCCATAGAAAACGTCGAATCGGCGATCGATCAGATCGCCCAAACGACCCTGCGCGCCGTGGTCGGGCGCCACACGCTCGACGAGGCGCTGTCGGAGACGGAAACGATCAACCAGAACATTCGCGAGATCCTCGATGTCCAGACGAAAGACTGGGGCATCGAGGTCACCGTCGTCGAGCTGAAGGACATCCAGCTGCCCGAAAGCATGAAGCGAGCGATGGCCCGCCAGGCGGAGGCCGAGCGTGAGAAGCGAGCCAAGATCATCGCTGCAGAGGGCGAGGCGCTTGCCGCCGGCGAGCTTGCCAGTGCCTCCGACGTGATGATGGAGCACCCTCTGGCGCTCCAACTGCGCAACCTCCAAACCCTGGTGGAGCTGGGCGTCGACAAGAACTCGACGGTCGTCTTCCCGGCCCCGCTGATGAGCACGATCCAGGAGCTCGGGGCCTTCCTCAACCGAGAGACGAATGCCGTTGCAAACCTGCCCCCTGCTCCAACCTCGCAGGTTCCCCCGGCGCCGACCGCACCGGCCGCAACCAACGGCGAGGCCGTCAGAAGCTGATCCTCGACGCCTCGACAGGGGTCGGGCGTCGTTCTGCGGCCGAATATGCTGAAGAGCCCCGGCTGGAACCGCTGCCGTGAGCGAGGACAACAAGGCCACCGGCGTCCGCGGGGACGGTCAGGTCGCCGACAAGATGTACTGGCGGCGCCGGAATCTCAAAGGTCCGCTCGTTCATCTGGCCTCGGCCTCGCTGTTGAGATTCGATCCTGCCGCCAGCGAGCCTAGGGGCACGAGATGGCGGCGCCATCGGGGGAAAGCCGAAAGGGGAGGAGGTGCATAACCCCGATGCCAGTGGTTCCCCGCAGCCGGAGAATCGACGGAACGATAAGCACCTACGAGGAGGCGAGCATGGCGGTAGCAAAGGTCATCGAGATAACCGCGACTTCGGATCAGAGCTTCGAGGACGCGATCAAACAGGGCATCGGCAAGGCGTCGGAGACGGTGAAGAACATCAAGGGCGCCTGGGTCAAGGAGCAGAAGGTGCTGGTCGAGAACGGCAGTGTCAACGGCTACCGAGTCGACCTCAAGGTCAGCTTTGTCCTCAGCTAGGGCCGCAACCCGGACCGCACCCTTCACCGACCGGCGCGATGCCGGCCACCAGCTGGCGGAGCGGTTAACCGCCCTGGCCGCCGAGGATCCGATCGTGGTCGATCAGGCCGGGCGACGACCCCGACGTGCCGGTGATCGAGCCCTTCGGGGGCGGAGTTGTGGAGGCCCTCAAAGATTGCCCTTGGCCTGGGCGACGTCCAGGTGATCACCCCACCGGCGAGGATCCGTTCGAGAGCGAACGAGAGCAGTGGGACGACGGAAACAACGTGCTCTGCCTCGAGCCCGGCTGAGCGTCCTAAGCCGCTGTCGACTCCTCGACGTTCGCTGCCTTCTCGGCGGAAGTCTTGGCCTGGGTGGGCCGCGGCACCACCAGGACCGGGCAAGGGGCCATGTGAATCAGCCTGGAGGAAACCGAGCCGACCAGAACTCGCTCTAGAGGGCCGTAGTCGCGCGACCCAGTTACGAGCAGGTCTATGTCCTTGCAGGCGTTGGCCACCTTTTCTGCAATCGGTCCGATCAACATGTGGGCGTGCACCTCCACCGCATCGTCGACATCGTCAATTGCCCTTTCGATCGCGGCGTAGGGCTCCGGCGTCGGGGAACGGGTCTGGACCAGCACTTTGGGCACCACCGCCGACGGCGCCACCACGGTAAGCACTTCAAGCGAGGCACCGGCCGCGAGCGCGAGCCCTTCGGCTTGGCGCAGGGCCGCGTCTGACTCCGGCGTGCCGTCGAATGCGACGGCGATGGCTCCCAAGGAGTCGTGGCCCTCGCTCGCGTAGTTCCGCGGCGCCAGGACGATAGGTGCACGAGCTCCGTGCATCAGAGCCTCGGCGACGCTCCCGATTAGGGCGCGTCCGAGAACACCTCGATGAGGTGAGCCGACGACGACCAGGTCGAAATCCTCGTTTTCGGCGAGATCGCAGAGCACGTGGGCAGGGGAGGCGCCGACGTAGGAACGCACCTCAGTCTGGATGCCATCGAGCGTAGCCACCGCCTCGTCGAAGAAGCCCTGCGCCGCGGGTGAGTCATCGTCTCCAAGCAGCTGGTAGTGGTGTGCAAGCGGATCCTCGTGCGGGAGGACGTAGGCCAGCACTGCGGTCGAGCCAGGCGCCAGATTCCGAGCTAGGGCCACCGCGTCATTAGCCCCGCTGCTTCCGTCGAAGCCGACCAGGATCCGGGTCGGCCGGCGGGCCTTTCTCGGACTCTCCACTTTGGCCTCCTTACTCGGTTGTCCGGTCAAATCTAGGCGCGGCCTTCGCTCCCGTCATCCGTGGAAAGCCACAGAGCCGGATGCCGATCGTCAGCCCAGCTCGGCCAGCCTCTCGTCGATCTGCTTACGCACCGCGTCACAGACTGCTTCGGCCTCGGCGTTGTAGCGCTCTGATGACAGCACGCCCAGAAGCACCTCAGCGTCCGGCTTCGACATCGTCAGGGTGATCGTCTCGTCGGGCATCGGTGGATCTCCTCGTATGGGTTTGCTGAACCTCAGTTGCCGGGATCGGGGTGACTTCCGCAGTTCCGCGACGAGGCGGCGGCGGCGTTGAGGGGCCCCCGAGCGAGGTCGGCGAGCACGGTGCGGCCGTTGGCCCGCAGGTCGCGGGCCAGCCGTTCGTAGGTCTCCGCGGGCAAGACGCCATCCTGGCGCTCGCCGGTCAGAAGAGTGACATCGCTCACCAGGCCGGTCGTCGCCGAGACGCTGTAGAGGTCGTCGAGCTCGTGGCGGCCAAGCACGGGGCTAGGGGATTCCTCCTCGCCCGCGGGAGCTCATGCGCCATCGGTGAAAACCCGCAGGGCCGGTGCGGTGCGTCCCTGATGGCGCCGCCGACGCGGCGGAGGAAGCTGGCGAGGATGACCCGCAATTCTCGGATCGGCTTATTTGGCACGGCCGCACTCGGTTTCTCCGTTGTCTACTTCGCGAGCGACCTGATCGAGGCCGTGCGGGGCGGCTTTTCGACCCCACAGCTGCTGATGACGTTCGTGGCCGAGGCGGTCGTCGCGGCGACCCAGGGCGCGCCGGACGCTTTGCAGTTGCTCGCGGTCGGCCTCCGCGACGCCGGCTTCGCCGGCATGGGGCTCTGCCTGATCGGAGGCGTACGCAGTGAGGCCCAAGAGCGACCGGGGGATGCCCTCTCACCAGAGGTCGACCAGCCGGAAGTTGAGCAGCGCGAAGTCGCTCGCGCGGATCGGCATCCAGGTCGTGGCGCCGGCCGGGCACTTACCTCTGGGGCTCACGGCGCATGACCGTCGCCGTCGCGCCGTCGCCGGCGTTCGTGGAGGCCATGCTCGACCCAGGCTTCTATCCACATCACCCTCGAGCGGTCGAGCTCAGGGAGACCCACATCTCCTGGGTCTTCCGGGCCGGCGGCCTCGCCTACAAGGTCAAGAAGCCCATCACACTTCCATTTCTCGACTACGGGACGTTGCAGGAGCGCCGGCGGATGTGCTTCGAGGAGGTTCGGCTGAACCGACGTCTCGCCCCCCCCGCATCTACCTCCGTGTCGTCGGGATCATCCCGCGGGGAGACGGCTACGCGCTGGGCTTGGCGCACGACCCTGCCGCGATCGAGTGCGCGGTCGAGATGCGAGCCGTCGAGGAGGATCGGAGTCTGGAAGCCCTGGCGGCGAGGGGTGCCCTTGACGCTTCGCAAATCGCAGCGGTCGCGACACGCATCGCTTGCTTCCACGCCTGCGCGCCGATCGTTCCGCCGGAGCGCCGGGCACTCGACCGCCTCGCTGTCTCCCTGCAGGACAACCTGGCGACGCTTCGCTCCGTGGCGGGTCGAGTGATCGACGAGAATCGCCTGCGAGCCGCCGAAGCCTTTACGGCCGCCTTTCTCGCGAGTGGGCGAGAGCAGCTCGCGGCGCGTGCCGAGGCGGGCCGAATCCGCGAGTGCCATGGAGACCTTCGGGCCGAGCACGTGATTCTCCCCGCCGTGGGCCCCCTGTACGTCTTCGACTGCGTCGAGTTCGACCGAGGTCTGCGGGAGATCGACGTCGCCGCAGATCTCGCCTTCCTTGGGGCCGGTCCAGCCCTTCGGTGTGCGCAGCACTATTTCTCTCCGTCGCGCTGTCGCCCCAGCACGGTCGGGCCGGAGATTTTGTTCTCGTTCAGGTGCAGGATCGGCAGCACGGCACCGTCGCGGGCGGGGTTGAGGAAGCGCACGCCCTTCCATGAGCCTCAAGTGGCGCCGTCTCCGATCACACAGGCGACCAGCAGGTCCGGGTTGTCGAAAGCGGCGGCGAAGGCGTGGCCGAGCTCGCCGCCCTCGTGGATCGAGCCGGGAGTCGGGACGCTAGTTGGCCGCCTCCCAGTAGCCGACGAGGTCATCCAGCTGCGCTTCGCTCAGCTCGGGCACCGACAACGAGTGAAGCAGGTGGTCGGCGGTCACGCCAAAGCTGCCCGTGGCATCGTCACGTTGCTGGGAGAGATCAGCACCGGGCAGCTCGCCTCGGACATGACGATGCTGGAGACGCTTTTGTGGAACATGCGGCGCAGAGGGCCTCCCGAGCGGGACCCAAGCACCATCAGGTCAACGCCGGCTTTGGCGGCGCTGATCAGCTCGTCCGCCGCGAAGCCGCGCAGGAAGACCGGTAGCGCCCGTGCCTCGGTGGGCAGCTCTGCCCGGGAGCGGTCACGATCAGCATCTCCACGCCATTTGCCTGCGCAAGGATCCTGCCGAGCGCAAGCGCATCACGGCCTTGCTCGGTGTTGTCGAAGCCGACGAGGATCTTTCGGTACACGTCGCACCTACGCCGCGTGGGAGACCACGAGGACCGGACACGGCGCCTCGGTCACCAGATGCTTGGTCACCGAGCCTAGGAGGAAGCGATCCATCGGTCGGCGGGAGCCGGCGACGAGGAGATCGACGTCGGGTCCGCAGCCCTCGGCCAGCGCAGTGGCGATCGTGCGGACGACCTGGCGCCAGCCGGAGTCCACCTTCTTCCCGGTTGGAGCGAGCGCAGGGTCGACGGAACCGAGCGCTGCCTCCAGCACATCTGACATCGAGGATGGTGCATCCGACGGGAATTCGGCTTCGATGCCTGAGACGACCGGATCGGAGGCGACGAGGATCTCGATAGTGGCGCCCGCCTGGCGCGCGAGATCTTCTGCCCGCGTGAGGGCGACTTTCGACTCGGGGGTCCCGTCGACTGCGACCGCGATCTTCGTGTACCCCTCGTGGTGCTCGGCGGCGTAGCCGTGGGGCGCCACGACCACCTCGCACGGCGCATGATGCAGAACCTGCTCGGCGACACTTCCCAGCAAGGCCCGGCCAATCTTTCCGCGTTGGGGCGAGCCGACCACGATCGTGCCGGCACTCTCGCGCTCGGCGCACTCGACGAGCATCCTGGCCGGCGAGCGGGCGCCAATGACGTGGGTCTCGACCTCGGGGTCTTCGAGGCTCGCCCGCGCCTCCTCAAAGAGGGGCTCGACCTCGGCGCTCTCCTCGTCGCCGAGCGCACGATGGACCGGGACCGGGCCGTAGGTGAGGCCGCTCGCGACTACGCAACGGGTACCACGGATCGAACTGAGGACGCGCGCAAGCTCGAGCGCGTCGCGGCCACCCTCGCTACCGTCGAAACCGACCAAAACCGGCGCCGCCGACGTCGGGGAGGTGAACCTCTCGCGCTCGCTCGCATCCTTCGTTTTCGCCATGACTTCTCTCCTTCTGCCCGACTCAGCCGGGGTTCATTAGCTCTCCGTCGAAGTTATGGCGGCGAGACTTGGGTGAGATCCGAAGAACACCGCAGTCGTCGAGTGGCGAGACCCTGACGCGACCCCCGCCTCGGATCCTGTTCCGAAGTTCAGAGCGCCGTCGGGTACGTCTCCGGCGGCTCGCCGAGCTCCCAGCCAGGGGTGCGCTCCAGCGGCTCCACCGCACGGGTCTCGTCGATATGGATCACGGCATCGAACTGCCCGGAGAGCTCGGCGCGGAAGTAGTGGCTCTGGCGCTCGGTCTCTGGCCTGTAGATGACCCCGATCGCCCGCTCGAGCCTCGGTGGAAACCGACCAGGAAGACATCCTCGGGCCGACGTTCGCGGGTGAGCTGACCGACGTTCAGTTCGCCGCGGTGGCTCATCTCGGTCATGCGCGCGTCGCCGATATGGGAGTTGTGCTCCCAGACGACGATTTTCGGCAGGGTTCCGTGCCGGGCAAGGTGGGCGCCAAGCCGCGCGAGGGTGTCGGCCATGTGCCGGTCGCGCAGGTTCCACGAGGCGGATCAGCTCGAGCAGACCGTCGTAATCGCCGCTGGCGCCGGTGATCGCGTTTGCCTCAAGCCGCGGCGCTCGTCGGCTGGTGGAGAGCATCGATCACCTCCTGGTCGGTGACCTGGGTGAAGTCCCGATACCAATGGCCGACGCCGTAGAACATTCGGGGGGCGCGTAGGCAGACGACCTGATCCGCCTCGCCACGCAGAAGTTCCAGAGCCTCGGTCGAGCAGACAGGCAATGCCAAAATAACCCAGCGGGGTTCCTGGCGACGTATCGCGCGGATCGCCGCAGCATCGGTGAGCCCCGTGGCGGCGCCGTCGTCAACGATGATGACCGTGCGCCCGCGGAGATTCGGTGGCGGGCGATCGCCCCGGTACGCCTGGACCCGGCGCCATAGCTCGGCACGCTCGTGCTCGGCGATCCTCTCCAGCTCACCATTGCTGATGCCCAGCACGGCCGTGGCTTCCGGATCGATCACGCGAGTCCCGTCCTCGGCGATCGCGCCGACGCCATACTCGGGATTGCCGGGCGCTCCGAGCTTTCGCACCGCGAAGATCTCAAGCGGGGCGCCGAGGGCCAGGGAGATCTCGCTGGCGACCGGTACTCCTCCGCGCGGGAGCGCGACGATGACCGGATCGGCTGCGGCCAATCCGCTCAGGTGCTCGGCCAGCCGGCGACCGGCGTCGCGGCGGTTGGCGAAGTGTTCGGGCCGAGCGAGCCGCACGCGCGCGCCAGTGGGGTCGGCGCCGCTCATCGCAGCGCGCTCTTATCTGCTTCGGCGCCAACTTTGAGCGGCGCGAGTGACCGCGGGCCGTGGAGATAGGCACGAACATCGGCCTCCTTGGGGCCTCTGGTAGCGAGGAGACTGGATCCGCAGGCCGTGCAGCGCCCGCGCCTTCTCGCCGGCCCCATCGCCGGCTGCCGGCATCGCGGGCATTCGAGCTCTTGGCTCATCGCTTGCCGATCTGCTTAGGTTCGACCGCTTGCTCCGCATCACGATCCCGCGACTGGGCTTCGCTGGAGCTCCCTGCGCGAGCCATCGAGCGAGGAATTACTAGGACGGGACAAGGTGACTTGCAGATTAGGCGGGAGGTGACCGAGCCGACGAAGGCTCTGCCCAGTGGTCCGTAGCCGCGCGAGCCGGCAACGAGTAGATCCACGCCATCTGCACAGGCTTTAGAGAGCGCCGAGGAAGGCGGTCCAGCCAGGCGCCGCCCTTCGGTCTCGACGCCGGAGTCGACCGCTGCAACCGCTTCTTCGATCAGCTCGCCGGCATCAAAGCCGATCGGTGGCGTATAGGCGACGACGCCGGGCACCGGGACGGCAGGGGAGACAACGGTCAGGACCCGAAGCTTGGCATTCACCGAGCCGGCGAGCGCCTCGGCGTGCTTGAGTGCCAGCTTGGACTCCGCGCTGCCGTCATAGGCGATCGCGACGACCTCGAGGCCGCCCCTCGCGGCATAGCCGTGAGGGGCGACGGCGATGGGAGTCGAGGCTCCGTGCAACAGACTCTCGGCGACGCTGCCGATCAGAGTCCGGCCGACGGCGCCGCGATGAGGAGAACCAACGACGACCAGGTCCATGTCTGCGGCTTCGGCCAGATCGGTGATGACGTGGGCGGCGGAGTCGCCCGTATAGGTGCGGGTCTCCACGGCGATACCGGCCAGCGCCACGCGAGCATCGGTGAAGAACTCACGCACCTCGACGGAGTCCTCATAGCCGAGCAGGCTGTAGGCGACCGGAAGAGGCCCACCGTAGGGCAGTACGTTGACGAGGAGGGCCTCATCTCCCTCGGTTGAGCAGAAGACCCTGGTCAGCTCGATCGCATCTCGAGCTCCAGCGCTGCCGTCGAACCCCACAAGGACTCTCATGGCCCGAATCTAGGCTCGGCCGCCGTCCGTGGCATCCGGGGAATTCCACAGTGATGGAAGGGTGAGCCCCCGATGGCCGACACTGCCATCCACCGGACGATGAGTTTGCCAATGCCCGAGATCGTCGTCTTGCTGCTCGCCGCCTGCGGGACGGCACTCGCCACTGGGCTGGGTGCGATACCCGTCTTCCTGCTCGGCGAGCGGGCGAAGGGGCTGGGGCCGCTCCTACTCGGATTTGCGGTCGGGGTCATGGGAGTCGCCGCGCTCGTCGGCCTGCTCATTCCCGCGGCCGACGAAGGCTCCACGGCGCAAGTGGTCGCGGGCCTTGCGCTCGGGATCGGTTTCCTCGCAGTGGCGCGTCGTCGCTTTGGGCCAGACACCGGCTTTATGGGTCGCACGGGACCCGGGACGCGCACCTCCGCCCTGGTCTTCCTCGTTCTCTTCGTCCACAGCCTGCCGGAGGGGCTCGCGGTGGGCACGGCATTTGCCTCCGAACGGGCCGGGTTGAGTCTGTTCGTGATCCTCGCGATCGCGATCCAAAACATCCCGGAGGGCACGAGCGTCGCGATCCCGATGGAGGAAGCCGGTTTTGGCCACGCCCGCCAGTTTTGGACCGCGGTCGCGACCAGCGCTCCTCAGCCACTCGGAGCCGTGATCGCCTACCTCGCCGTCGAGGAAGTGAGCGGCCTGTTGCCAGTCTCGTTCGCCTTCGCAGCGGGGGCGATGTTGGCCCTGATCGTCATCGAGATGCTGCCGCGGGCATACACCCCACCGTCTCGTGCGGCGCCCAGCGCCGGCATCGTGGCCGGCGCCGCTGTGATGCTGGTGCTGAGCCTCCTGCTCGGAGTCTGAACTGTCTCTCTGCCGTTCGCGGGTTGCTGAGAGCATGGGCGCTATGCCGGTGATCGAGACCGAGGGCCTGACCAAGATCTACGGCAACCACCGTGGGATCGAGGAGGTGACGATCGCGGTCGAGGCCGGTGAGGTTTTCGGCTTTCTCGGTCCCAACGGAGCAGGCAAGACGACGACGATCCGGACGCTGCTCGATCTGATCCATCCGAGCAGCGGCACGGCGCGGATCTTCGGTCTCGACAGCCAACGCGAGAGCGTCGCGATCCGGGCCCGGCTTGGAAATCTTCCGGGCGACTTCGGCTACGGCAGGGAGGCGAGCGGACGCGAGGCGGTACGGCTGCTGGCTCGTCTCCGCGGCATCGATGGGAGCGGTCGCGCCGAGGCCCTGGCGGAGCGCTTCCGGGCCGACCTCGACCGGCCGCTGGGCCAGCTGTCGCGTGGGAACCGCCAAAAGGTCGGACTCATCCTCGCGACCTTCCACGAACCCGAGTTGCTGATCCTCGACGAGCCGACCGGTGGACTCGATCCGTTGATGCAAGAGGAGTTCTTGGCCTTGGTCGCGGAGGAGCGCGAGCGCGGCTGCACGGTTTTCATCTCCTCGCATGATCTCGATGAGGTGCAGCGGGTCTGCGACCGGGTTGGCATCGTCCGCGCTGGCAAGCTGATCGCGGTGGAGCGGATGGCCGACCTGCTCGGCAAGGCACGCCGAAAGGTCACCGTCCGGGTTGCCGATCCGAGCGGACTCGAGGAGCTTCGCGGGCTCGAAGGTGTCAGCGAGCTTCAGATTGACGGCACCCAGGCGACTTTCCGGGTAGTCGGCGATTTCGACGGCGTGGTGAGAACGCTCGCGCCCCACCACGTCCTCGACCTCGAGGCAGTCCATCCGAGCCTGGAGGAGGTCTTCCTCGGCTATTACCGCGAGGAGGGCGAGTGATGGGCTCTCAGCTCGCCGCTCTCGTCGGTGCCCACCTGTCGGATCGGCGACGGTCAGTACTCGCGTGGGGGCTGCCCCTGGGCCTGATGTCAGCCTTCATCGTCGCGATCTTCCCGTCGGTCCAAGGCGCGCTGTCGCAGGCGATCGAGAAATACCCGTCGGGGCTGAAGGAAGCCTTCGGGATCGGCGAGCTCTCCAACGTCGAGCAATACCTGCATGCGGAGATGTTGAGCCTGATCGTGCCGTTGGCCGCCGGCTACCTTGCGGTTCGGGCCGTGGCAAGCGGTCTCTCAGGCGCCGCCGAATCCGGTCGTCTCGATGTATTGCTTTCTTCCCCGCTCTCGCGCGGCCGGCTCTGCGCGGCCGGCTTCCTGGCGACCGCGATCGAGCTGGCCGCGGTGTTGGCCGTCGACGCTCTGTTGACGGGGCTCGGGAGTGTGCTCTCCGGCGCCGATCTTGCCGCCGGTCCCACGCTGGCCGGCTTTGCCAGCGTCTGGCCCCTGGCGCTCTTGTTCGCCGGCCTCGGCATCGTCGCCTGCGGCTTTTCGCTGCGAACCAGCGTCGTCACCGGCTCGGTCGCCGGGGTGCTGGTGGCGATGTACGTGATCGACCTGATCGGCAAGCTCGATCCGGGCCTCTCCGGGGTCCGCTACGTCTCGGTCTTCAAGTACTACGGCAACGCGATCGAAGACGGCATCGATCCGCTTGCCTTCTGCGGCGTCACCGCCGCCGCGGTCGTCCTCGCCGCAATCGGCAGCTGGCTGTTCGATGGCCGCGACATTTCCGCCTGAGCGGGGCGGTCTTCCTGCTGCAAAGTGAGATATTGGATGGATGAACCCTCCTAACCGTTCTGCAGACGGGAATGGGGAGAATCGCTCCCGACGGCTGATCGACATCGGCACCACGGTCCTCTCCGAGCTCGACCTGGAGTCGGTGCTGCTTTCGGTGGTCGAGGCCGCCCGGGAGTTGACCGGGGCTGAGTACGCGGCGCTGGGAGTGCTTGACCGCAGCGGCAAAGAGCTCGAGCGCTTCATCTACCTGGGGATCGATGACGAGACCAAACGCTCGATCGGCAACCTGCCGCGCGGTCGCGGAATCCTCGGAGAGCTGATCCGCGAGCCCTCGCCCCTACGCCTACGCGACGTCAACCAGCATCCCCACGCCTATGGCTTCCCGCCCGGCCATCCGCCTATGCATTCCTTCCTCGGCGTGCCGATCCGAATCCGCGACGAGGCCTACGGCAACCTCTACATGACCGAGAAGCAGGGGGCATCGGAATTCGACGAGGCCGACGAGGAGGCGGCACGCACGCTCGCCACCTGGGCTGGGATCGCGATCGAGAACGCCCGCCTCTACACGACTCTGAGCGAGCGCGAGGCGGAGGTCGAGCAGGCGCTGCATCGCGCGGAGACCTCGGTCGACATCGCCCGTGCCGTGGGCGGGGAGACCGACGTCGCGCGGGTGCTCGACCTGATCGTCAAGCGTGCCCGGGCGCTGGTGGAGGCCAAGACGCTGCTCGTCCTCTTGCACAAAGGCGGGCGCTTGGTCGTTGCCGCGCAGGCCGGAGAGGTCGGCCCGGAGGTGGAGCGGCTGACGATCCCGAGCGAGGATCCCATGTTCCAGGCGGCGATGCAGGAGAGGGTCGCCCAGCACCTCGAACGCGGTTCGCCCCCCTCGAAGGCTCGGGTGCGGGAGCGCCTGGGGGCCGAGGCGGCCCTCGTAGTCCCGCTGCTTTTCCGCGGCCGAGCCGTGGGCGCGCTGGTGGCCTTGGATCGCGAAGCGGGGGGTAGCGAATTCGACGAGGAGGACCTGCGGCTCCTGCAGGCGTTCGCGGCCAGCGCCGCGACGGCTGTGGCGACCGCACAGACGGTCGAGTCCGACCGCTTGCAGCAACAGGTCGAGATCGGCGAGCAGGAGCGACGGCGCTGGGCACGTGAGCTGCACGACGAGACCCTCCAGGGCCTGGCGGCGATTCGCATATCCCTGGCTACGGCACTGCAGAGCGATGCGCCCGACCGGGTCGAGAAGATCGCCGGCGCGGCGGAGCAGACCGTCGATCGCCTCGAGGGCCAGATCAACGAGCTGAGCCGCTTGATCAACGACCTGCGTCCCGCTCCGCTTGAGCGACTCGGCCTGGCCGGCGCGCTCGAGGCCCTGGTCGAGGATTGCGGTCGGCGCGGCAACTTCGACGTGGAGGCCGATATCGAGCTCGCCGGTGAGCTCACCGGCGAGCAGGAGCGGGTCGTCTATCGCCTCGCCCAGGAGGCGCTCAACAACGTCGTCAAGCACTCTGCCGCCAAGCACGCGAGCCTGAGCGCGAAACTGGACGGCGGCTCGGTGCGGATCGTCGTCGAGGACGATGGCTCGGGCTTCGAGACAAGTGTGGGCAGCGAAGGGCGCGGTCTGGGCGGGATGCGCGAGCGCGTCGCTCTCCTCGGTGGCGAGATCGACGTCCACTCAGAGCTCGCGAAGGGCACCGAGGTGGTCGCCACCCTCCCCGTCAGCGGCGGCTGAAGCCTCAGGCTTCGGCCTCCCCGCCGGGCTCGATGACGCCGTTGGCGATGGCGAATTGCACCAACTCCGGGCGCGATTCGATCCCCAGTTTCTCGAAGAGCTTGGACCGATTCACCTCGATCGCCCTGACGCTGAGGAAAAGCTGCTCGCCGATCTCCCGGTTCGTGAACCCTAGGGCCACCAGACGAAGCAGCTCCAGCTCTCGCTCGCCGAGCGCCTCCAGTGGGTCGGCCTCCAGCTTCGCAAGTGCGCCTCCGAGCTCCGGGTCGACGTAGGCGTCGCCACGGGCGGCGGAGCGAATCGCCTCGCCCAGCTGACGCTCGGCAGCCTGCTTCAGCACGTAGCCGGCGGCTCCCGCCCGGAGCAGGTCGCGGGCCCCACGCGGATCGTTCTGCATGGTGAGGACGACGATCGCCATATCCGGAGCGCTGTCGCGAAGTCGTGGAATGTCCAGGCGGGGATCGGCTCCCGGCATCTGCAGGTCGAGCACCAGGACATCGGGCCGCCGGTCCTCGACCAGTTTGGATGCGGCTGGCGCGTCCGCTGCCTCGCCGATGACCCGCAGGTCAGCTTGTGCTTCGAGCATGGTCCGCAGACCAGCACGGATCACGTTGTGATCGTCGGCCAAGACAATGGTTATCTGCTGTTGATCGGCCTGCATGCGTCTCGCTGCGGGAGTGTGTCAGGACTCGGGAGATGCGAAGCCGCAGATCGAAATGTGGGTTAGGGCCGATGGAAGGCCCGCCCGCCTGAGTCAGCTTATGAAGCATGCGGATACTTGTCGCCTTGGGCGGGAACGCCTTGCTTCGTCGTGGCGAGTCGGCTGGTGCCGACGCCCAGCGAAAGAACGTCGAGGCGGCGGCGGAAGGCCTGGCGGCGGTCGCCCACGAGCACGAGCTCGTGATCACCCACGGCAACGGCCCCCAGGTGGGTCTACTCGCCCTGCAGAGCGAGAGCTGCCGAGAGGTCCCGCCCTACCCGCTGGATGTCTTCGGCGCCGAGAGCGAGGGGATGGTCGGGCACATGCTCGGGCTGGCGCTGCGAAACGCGCTGCCGGATCGAGACGTGGTGACGGTTCTGACCGAGGTCGTCGTCAGCCCCGACGATCCCGCCTTCCTGAAGCCCTCGAAGCCGATCGGGCCCGTCTACTCCGCCGCGGAGGCCACGCGGCTCGCCCAAGAGCGCGGATGGACGGTGGGGCGCGATGGCGGGGACTATCGCCGCCTGGTGCCCTCGCCGGAACCGAACGCGGTGGCCGAGTTGCGAAGCCTTCGCGTCCTGATCGACAGCGGCGCGCTGCTCATCTGCGTCGGAGGAGGCGGAATCCCCGTGACCCTCGACGGCGCCGGAACGATGCGAGGCGTCGAGGCCGTGATCGACAAGGACCTGACCGCCGCGCTTCTGGCCCGCCGCCTTGACGCCGGCCTGCTGCTGATGCTCACCGACATCGCCGCGGTTCAACTCGACTGGGGAACGGAGAAGGCTCGCCCCCTGCATGCCACGAGCCCGGAGGAGCTTCGGCAGTTCGACTTCGCCTCGGGCTCGATGGCCCCAAAGGTCGAGGCCGCGTGTCGCTTCGTCGAAGCTACTGGCCGCCGAGCTGCGGTCGGTGCTCTTGCGGATGCTGAGCGGATAGTTCACGGTGATGCCGGGACCCAGGTCGCATCTCGCGACGGCGGATCACCCAGCGCCTGAGCTCGTCGGCTCCCCAGACGATGAACGGGAAGGGCAGGACCAGGAGGATGTCCTTGGCGGGAAGAGCCGCCGTACCGAGCAGCGCCTGGCACACAGGCACGTAGATCAAGGCGGCCGTCAGGGCAAGCTCGAAGGCCACGCCCCAGAGCAGAAGCGGGTTGCTGAAGACGCCGATCGAGCGCAGCGATACGCGCTCGGTGCGAGCGGCAAAGGCGGTGCCAACCTGGCAGGCGACCATACCCAGGAAGGTCATGGTCGTCGCCTGCTGATAGCCGTGGTGCAAAGGCGTTCCAGCGCCAGTCGGATCGCCCAGGTGCCAGCCGGAGCGCGTCAGCACGTAGAAGAAGGCACCCATCCCGAGAGCCGCGGAGATCAGGCCCAAGAAGAGCCAGGCGCGGAAAAGCAGCGGGCGCGTGATGATGTTCTGCGAGCGCGGGCGCGGGGGGCGGCTCATGATCCCCGGCTCGGCCTTCTCCCGCCCCAGGGCAAGCGCCGGGAGCGTCTCGGTTCCGACGTCCACCGCGAGGAGCTGGAGGACCGTAAGTGGCAGGGGGATCGCACCACCGCCGAGGCCGAAGACGATGAAGGGCGCCAGCTCCGGCGTCAGGTGAGCGAAGATGTAGAGGATGAACTTGCGGATGTTGTCGTAGATCTGCCGGCCCGCCGCGACCGCGGAGACAATCGTCGCGAAGTTGTCATCGGTGAGGACCACCGTCGAGGCCTCCCTGGCCACATCGGTCCCGGAGCGGCCCATAGCGACGCCGATGTCGGCGGTACGCAGAGCGGGTGCGTCGTTGACCCCGTCGCCGGTCATCGCCACGACGTGGCGCTGAGCGCGCAGGGCATCGGCGATCCGCAGCTTCGCCTCCGGCGTCGAGCGGGCGAAGATCAGCTCGCCGCCCTCGCGCAGAGCCGTGTCGAGCTCGGCATCGCTCATCCGCTCCAGCTCGTCCTCGGCGATTGCCGTCGGATTGCCCCGGGCGATGCCGATTTTCCTGGCGATTGCCACGGCGGTACGCGGGTGATCGCCGGTGATGACGACGATCCGGATGCCGGCCTCGTGGCAGCGGGCGACCGCCTCGGCGACCTCGGCCCGCGGCGGGTCATACATCGCCACCAGGCCGAGCAGCGTCAAACCTCGCTCGGCCTCCGCCCGGGAGGAGGTGTTAGCCCCCGCGGGGCGCCGAGCTACGGCCAGGACCCGCAGCCCTTCGTCGGCGTACGCGTCGACCACTTTCTGCACGTCGGCAAGGTGGTCTGCGTCGAGTGCCACCGGTCCGTCCTGCGCGACGACTTGGTCACAGACTCCGAGGACCGCCTCTGGCGCACCCTTCGTGTTGACCCAGAGCCGCCCGCTCTGGCTGTCGACCGTCGACATCCGCTTCAGCGCCGGGTCGAAGTGAAACTCGGCCGTCCGGTGTGTCGCCGTCTCACCATCGGCCCCGAGCGCCCGCGCCGTCGCCAGCATCGCCGTCTCGGTCGGATCGCCGACCAGATCTCCGTCCTCGCCCTCGCGGGCGTTGTTGCAAGCCGCCATCGCGCCGGCCAGATCGAGCAGGCTCGAGTCGTGGTTGGCGAGTGGCACGCCGTCCTCGAGGCCGATCGTCCGCTCGGCGCTCCAGATTCCGATCACCCGCATACGGTTCTGGGTCAGGGTGCCCGTCTTGTCGGTGCAGATCACGTCGGTTGAGCCAAGGGTCTCGACTGCGCTCAGGCGCTTGACCACGGCGCCTTGGCGCGCAAGGCCCGCCACGCCTGCGGCCAGAGCCAGCGTTATCACCGGCAGAAGGCCCTCGGGCACGTTCCCGACGATCAGGCCGATCGCGAGGATGAGTGCATCGGAGAGCGGCAGGCCGGCGCCGAAGGCAGCGAGGGGGATGAACGCTAGTCCCGTCACGATCGCCACGGCGGCGATCAGCCACGAGACGCGCCGGACCTGACCCTCGAGCGGGCTTTCCTCCACGTCGACGCGCTGCGAGAGGGCGGCGATCCGACCGAGCTCGGTGCCCATGCCGGTTGCGTAGACGAGGGCCTGTGCCTCGCCGCCGGTGCAGGTGGTGCCACTGAAGATGAGCTCCTGAGCCTGAAGCAATGGAACGTGCGCCTCGATGGCCGCCGACGAGCGCGAGACCGGCACCGACTCCCCGGTCAAGGTCGAGAGGTCGACGTCGATCGTGCCTTTGAGGATGTGCGCGTCGGCGGAAATTCGTGCTCCCTCGTCGATCAGCAACAGGTCGCCGGGCACGAGGCTGGCCGCGTCGATCCTCACCTGGCGGCCGGCGCGGATCACTTCCGCCTGCGGCGGCAGGTAACTCTGCAGCGCCTCGACCGCGCGCTCCGCCTGGCGCTCCTGGATGAAGGCGAAGGCAGCGTTGAGGACGATCACCACGACGACGGCAATCGCCACCGCCGCGATGCCGGCGATCGCGGCGAGCACCGCGGCGCCGAACAGCAGCAGTGCGAGGGGCTGGGTGAACTGTCGCGCGAGCTGACCGGGCCAGCGCCGGCCACCGCGGCGCTCTAGCTGGTTAGGGCCAAAGGTAAGAAGCCGGCGCTCGGCCTCGCGCTGAGACAGCCCGTCTCGGGAGGCTCGGAGGTCGCGCAGGAGGAGGTCGATGCGCTCCTCGGGGTCGAAGCGGGGGCTGATCTCGCTCAAGGTGATCCCCCAGCGATCAAAGTGGAGAGCACCGCCAGCTCGGTCGGCAACCGGTTCGCGGCCTGCTGGAAGACCACAGGGCCCGGTCCATCGATCACAGTCGCTGAGACCTCCTCGCGCTCGCTGCCCTCGCCGATCGAGACCCAGGCATCGGCGTAGACAGCGTGGACGCCGGCGACGGCCTCTTCGGGATCGGTGGTGACCAGCACCGATCCGCCCTCCTTCATGGCGACCTCGGCGGCGTCGGCGACGATCTCTTCATCGGGCCGGTAGTCCGGAGGCGTCGCAATCGAGACGCTCGTCCCCGTCAGCGCACCCGCCTCCAGCAGCGAGTGGGCGACGTTGTTGCCGTCACCCACGTAGGCGATCCGCAGTCCCTCGGGCCTGTTGAAAAAGCAGGCGATTCTCAGGAAGTCCCGCTGGACGGAGCGGTCAGGGGTCTGGGTGGGCATTTCGACTCCTCTCAGGTGGCGGCGGCGCTCAGCGGGTCGCGTTGGATCGGACAGGCCATGCAGCGGGCCCCGCCGCGGCCGCGGCCGAGCTCGGGAGCGACTGCGGTGGGCGGTGGAGCTCGCTAGGCGGCGGGAGTGATCAGGGTGGCGCACGGTGCGTTGCGCGTTACCTGCGTGGCGACGCAGCCGAGGAAGAGACGGCGTGCCGGGCCGTAGTGACCCCGCGAGCCCAGGACCAAGAGGTCTGAGCCCTCGGCTGCTTCGACGATCACGTGGTTCGGTGCCCCCCGGAGGAGGCTCGTTTCGACCTCCAGGTGAGTGGGAACCATCGCCTTTGCCCGCCCGAGGTGACGGCGCATCCGCTCCACTTCGATCTCGTCCCAGTTGTTCGGGCTCAGCCCGGTGGTTTCGATCTCCAATGGGACTGCACCGAGCACATGCAGGGAAGCGCCGGCGCGCTCGGCGAGTTCGATCGCGAGGTTCAAGGCGACGCCGGCCTCCTTGCTGCCGTCGTAGGCGATCGCGATCTGACCGAGTTGAAATTTGCTGTCGGCGAGCCCTCGTGGGGCAATCGCCACCGCGCATGGAGAGTTGTTCAGTACTCGCTCACCGACGCTTCCCGGCAAGACTCGCCCCAACCGGCCCCGATGGGTTGAGCCGAGGACGATCAGGTCCGCGTTCTCGCCTGCCGCGATTTCTTTCAGGCCGCCAGTTTCGTGACCACCGGCGATGACGTGCGTCGAGAAAGGTTGCGTCCCGAGTACCTTCGTGGCTTCGCGACTGAGCCAGGCTTCGTCCTCGGCGACGACGCGCGCGTAGTCGCCCGGCCCGATCAGTTCCGGCCAATAGGCACGAACGGAGGCGACGATCAGCTCGGCCGCGGTCTTCTCACAGAGCGCCTTGCCGAGAGCGAGCGCGTCTCGCGAGGCGGGGCGCTCATCGAAGCCGACGATGACACGCCGGAGCCCGGCGAGGCCAGCTACCGGCATGTTCTCCTCGGGGGCTTGGACTGCCTCGGCGGCCAGCGCGGCTCGGTCTTCCATGAGGCCAAGGTAGGTCCAGGCGCGGCCCCCGGCATCCGTGGACCGCCACACGCCGCCGGGGGTCGATTCCCAGCGCTACGCTGCCCCGATGAGCGAGGAGACAGGCAACGCTGAGGTCATCTCGGTGGTTCTGGTCGACGATCATGCGGTCGTTCGCGCCGCCTTGCGGGCACTTCTGGACGGCCAGGAGGATCTGGAGGTGGTTGGGGAAGCCGAGGATCTCGCCTCCGCGAAGGAGGAGGTCGCCGTCAGGGCCGCACGAGTGCTCGTGCTTGACGTCAACTTGCCCGACGGTCTCGCCGTGGACATTGTCGCGGAGCTGCGTGACACCGCCCCCGAGACCCAGATCGTCCTCTTGACGATGGAGCGCGATCTGAGCCTGGCGCGCCGGGCGCTCGATGACGGAGCCCTCGGCTACCTCTTCAAGGATGCGGCACACCTGGAGTTGATCGAGGCAGTTCGCGCCGCGGCGGAGGGTCGCCAGTACGTCCCACCGGCGGTGGCCGTCGGCCTGGCGAAGACAACGGATGACGGGGAGCGCCCACCGCTCTCACCGCGTGAGACCGAGGTGCTTCGGCTGATGGCGCTCGGCCACACCAATCGTGAGATCGGCGAGGAGCTTGACCTCAGCATCCGCACCGTGGAGACGCACCGAGCCCACATCCAGCAGAAGCTCGGCCTCAGCACCCGCCCGGAGTTGACGCGGTATGCGCTCGATCACCGCTTGATCGGCGCTTGACATGCGCTGCCGGGGCTAGTCCCAGGTTCTGGGCCAGGGGTGACGCGGCGGCCTCGCCCGTATTCGGACCCGGCAGTCCACGGCGATTGCTCCGGTCGAGGTTGCGACTACCGGATTGAGGTCCAGCTCCAAGATCTCCGGATGGGCTTCGGACATCGCACCCACCCTCGCGATCACCCCTCGCAACGCGCCAATGTCCGCTGGTGCCGCGCCACGGTAACCCTCGAGCAGTGGCCGCATGGCCAGCCCGTTCAACATCCCCTCCGGGTCGGCGCCGTCGAGAGGCGAGACGCGGAGCTGGACGTCGCCCAGCAGCTCCGCAGTCGTACCGCCTGCACCGCAGGCGATCACCGCTCCGAAGACCGGGTCGCTGGCGATGCCGATCAGCAGCTCGACCCCGTCGTCGATCTGCTCCTGCACCAGGAACGCCTCGCGCTCGAGCCGACGATGGGCCAGCTCGTCGTCCATGTCCTGCGCGGCCTCGGCGACTTGCTCGGCGCCGGTCAGTCCGACCCGAACCCCACCGACCTCGGTCTTGTGCAAGATCTGGGATCCGATCGCCTTGAGAACCACCGTTCCGCCGATCTCCTTCGCCGCTTGGCCAGCACTTAGTGGATCGACTGCCGCACGCGAATCGGGCATCGCGATCCCATAGCAATCGAGCAGCCGTGCGCTTTGGCCGGGGTCGAGCCATTCCCGACCTTCGGCGAGGCCCTCTGCCAGAACCGCAGCGGCCTCGACCCGACGAAGGCCAATCAGGTGGGGTGGGACGACGGGGGTGCGTTCTCTCCAGCGCACGTGCCGAACCACTTTCCCCAGCGCGCGTGCGGCTTCCTCGGGGTAGAGATGGGTGGGGACCGCGGCGGTCTCCCGCAGGAGGGCATGGTCGGCCGGAGACATGAAAACGGCTTGAATCGGGAGACGGCGCGGAAGATCCTCAACGACGCTGTGGATCGCCTCCGCGACGTCGCCGGCCTCGGTCAGGAGCGGGCGGATGAAGATCACGATCACGGAGTCGATGCCGTCCCAGCGAGCGAGGGCGGCGAGCGCCCGTCGATAGTGCTCGGCCCTTGCCGTGGCAATCATGTCGACGGGGTTTCCGAGTGCGGCCTCGCTTGGCAGGAAGGCCCGCAGCTCGGCGCGCGCCTCCTCGGAGAGCTCGGGAACCTCGAGGCCGGCCGCCTCGCAGGCATCAGCGCACATGATCCCCGGCCCGCCCGCGTTGGTGAGGATCCCGACTCGCGGGCCGCGGGGAAGCGGCTGGGAGGACAGCAGGGAGGCGACGTCGAGAAGCTCGGCCAGCGTCTCCGCGCGGATCACGCCGGACTGGTCGAAGAGGGCGTCGGTCGCCAGGTCCGATGCCGCCAGGAGCGCTCCGGTATGTGAGCTGGCAGCCCGTGCCCCCGATCCGGACCGGCCGCTCTTCACCACGACGACCGGCTTGCGCCGCCCGATCCGCCTCGCGACTCTGGAGAAGCGCCGGGGGTCGCTGAAGGACTCGATGTAGAGAAGGGCGATCCGGGTGCGGGGGTCCTGCTCCCAGAACTCGAGCAGGTCGTTGGCGGTGATGTCGGCGCGGTTGCCGACCGAGGCGAAGGATGAGACACCGACGCCGGTCGCCGCCGCCAGGTCGATCAGGGCGAGGCCGAGGGCGCCGCTCTGGGTGACGAAGCCGACGTCCCCGAGCGACGGAGCGCCAGGGGCGAACGTGGCATTGAGGCTGTGCTCCGGATCGGTGTTGAGGACGCCGAGGCAGTTGGGTCCGATCAGCCTCATGCCTGCAGTGCGGCATACGTCCAGCAGCTCACGCTCGCGTCTGGCCCCTTCGTCTCCGGACTCACTGAAACCGGCGGAGAGGACGACTAGGGCACGAACACCCTTCGCTGCGCATTGGTGTGCGACGGCGAGCGTCTTGTTGGAAGGGACGGAGATGATGGCGAGATCGACCTCGCCGGAGATCTCCTCGATACCCGCAAGGGCAGGGAGCCCCTGGACCTCCGTCGCCGCTGGGTTGATCGCGTGCAGCGCACCGGAAAAGCCGGAGGCCAGGAGGTTGCGCAACACGCTGCCGCCGACGCTGTCCGGCCGCCGTGAGGCGCCGACCACAGCGATCGAGCGGGGCTCGAGGAACGCTCGGACCGCTTCGACGGCCGCGAGCCGGTCGCGGTCCTCGAAGCTCGCGATCGCCTTCGTGGAGAGCGACGTAGGCAGCTCGACGCGGATGCCGTCGGCGTCTGATCGAACGTCGACGGGAAAGCCGCTCTCGCGGAACATCTCGATCATCCGGTGGTTCTGCGGCAGCACCTCAGCGACGAACGTGTCGATCCCGTTCTCTGCCGCGACCTCGGCCAGATGCGCCAGCAGGATCGTTCCCAGGCCGTGGCCCTGCATCTCCTCGGCAACGGCGAAGGCGACTTCTGCCTGGCCGTGCTCCAGTTCGATGTAGACCCCGTGGCCGATCGGCCGACCCTCCTCGCCTCGCCTGGCCAGGAGCCCGTAGCGGCTCCCGTAGTCGACCCTCGCCATCTCGTGCGCGATCCGGCCGAGGTTGGCTGCTCCGGAGAAGAAGCGAAACGACTGCGAGTCCGGGTCGAGCTCGTCGAAGAACTCGCGCAAGCTCGCCTCGTCGCTGGGTCGAACCGGTCGCAGGCCGATCGTCGAGCCGTCGCGAAGGACGACGTCCACCTCGCGGTGGGCGGGATAGTCGGCGCTCACCGCGCGGTTCCTTCGAGCTCGGTCAGCTTCTCCGCGTATTCGGCCAGCCTGATCGCGCCGAGAAAGCGCCCCGAGACTCTCTCGCGGGCTCGTTCGCCAAGGGCCCCGGCGCCGGCTGGATCGGCCCCGATCGCGATGATCGCCGCAGCCACGGCCTCGAGGTCGGCGGGGTCGACCAGCACGCCGCTTACCCCGTCGATGATCTGGTCCTGAATTCCCCCGACCCGGCCGCCGATCACAGGCTTTCCCTTCCACATCGCCTCCGCGACGGTGAGGCCGAAGCCCTCGGCAATGCTCTTCTGCACAACGATGTTCGCCCGGCGCTGGATCGCGTTGACCATCGCCCCGTTTTCGTCGAGATCGTCCATCGGCAGGCTTGCGAGGTGAACGCGACGGCGAATTCGGTCGGGAAGCTTCCTCCAAGCCGAGCGCACATCGGCCCAGACCGCCGAGCCCTCTGGGTCGTCGGCGATCGCAGTGGTGGACGGGCCGGCAAGTAGGAGACGCGGGCCCTGGTCGCCGAGGTGACGTTCAAAGCAGGTGAGGAGGCCTCGGTGGTCCTTGAGTCGATCCCAGCGGGAGACCTGGACCACCACCGGGACGTCAGGCGGCAACGGCTCTTCCTGGATCACCTCGGCGCTGCGCTCGACACGACCTGGAGTCCCATCGGCGCGTGTGAACGCCGGTGCGGCCACCGGCGATCGCGCCCCCAGGCCAATCGCCCCGAGGATGGCCTCGACGGCGCCGGCCTCCAGCTCCTGGTTCTTCGGTGAGAACGGATCGATCGAGGGCGTCATCGTCCAGGCGCGGCCATGGTCGATTCCCTGCCAGAGGTACTGGCGACGGGAGAAGACAAAGGCGTCGGCATCGCGCAGGTAGGGGCGCAGGAAGTCCTGCGCGCTCAGCGCTACCTCGTTGGGCTGATCGGTGCCGATGTGGCAGCGCCAGACGACGGTCGCCCCCGCCGCCTTCGCCTGGGCCGCGAGCCCTGCGGTCTGCGGGTCATGGAGGAAGACGACGTCCCGCGGCTGCAACAGCGAGGAGAAGTGGCGGGCGCTGGTCGCGAGAGAGTGCTCGTAGATCTGGCGCTCGGCGGGCCCCAGCTCACCGCCGTCGCCGGGGTCTCCGTGCAGGTTGTTGTGTATTCGCTTGGTCAGCGCGAAGAACTCGGCGCGCTCGCGCAGCACAACCCAGCGGGTATCGACTCCGGCGCCGCGGACGTAGGGAAGCAGCGAGCGCAGCATCTCGGCGACGCCGCCGCCGCGCAGAGTGGAGCTGACGTGCCAGATCGCCCGGCCGTCGTAGCGGCGACGGGACTTCTTCGCCGCCTTCTGGACCGCAGAGAAATCCTTGCCCAGCAGGGGCTCGAACCTCTCGAGTGAGTGCGACGGGATCTGGACGAACTTGGGGCGGGCCACGAGCTCAAAGCGACCAGTAGGGGGCAACATAGGTGGCGGCACGAGAAGTGAGGATCTCCTCGGGTGCCGCGGACACCGCTTCCCCCTCACCGCCCATCGCCTTCATCGTCGCGATCAGCGATTCCACCAACGACGCCTCGTCATAGCCACCCTCGAGAACCGCGCCGAGGGGAACACCGAGCTGCGCGGCAAGCTCGCGGACCTGGCAGGCCATCTGCGCGAACGATCCGGCCTCCAGGTTGCAGTCGGCGAGCGGGTCGGAGCGGTGGGCGTCGAAGCCGGCCGAGACCAGGATCAGGTCCGGGGCGAATGAGCTCGCGATCGGCACCACGATGTGCTCCAAGAGCGAGAGCCAGAGCTCCTCGCCGGACCCGGCCGGGACCGGCAGGTTGATCGTGTAGCCCTCGCCCTCGCCGGCGCCGAGGTCGTTCGCGGCCCCGGTCCCGGGGTAGAGCCCGCTTTGGTGGAGGCTGACGAAGAGGACGTCGGACCGACGCCGGAACGCCTCCGCGGTGCCGTTGCCGTGGTGAACGTCCCAGTCGAGCACCAGCACCTTCTCGATCCCGAGATTCTCGATCGCCATCGCGGCGGCGATCGCGACATTGTTGAAGAGGCAGAAGCCCATCGCCCGCTCGGGCTCGGCGTGGTGACCGGAGGGGCGCACGGCGCAGAAGCCGATCGAGTCCGTGCCTTTGAGCAGCGCCCTGGTCATCTCGCAGGCGCCGCCGACGGCGTGCAGCGCCGCCCGGTAGGAGGCCTCGCCGACGAAGGTATCTGGGTCGATCGCCCCGCCACCGGCGAGGCACAGCTCGCGGATCGACTCGACGTGCCGCGCCGAGTGGACGAGTTCGAGCTCGCGCTCGGTGGCGGACGGCGCCAGGCACCGTTCCCAGTCCAGCCAGTCGCGATCGGCCAGGGCTGCTTCGATTGCTACCAGCCGCTCAGGGGTGTCGGGGTGGGAGGGCATGTGGGCCCGGGGGTCGTGCTCCAGGCAGGCTGGGTGGCTCAAATAGAGCATCGCTCGACTCTAGGGCCAGGGGTCTACCCGTGGGGGCAGATGACCGCCCGGCCCTCGAGGCTGCCCTCCCGCATCCGTGCGTAAGCGTCGCCGGCACGATCGAGCTCGAAGCGCTCGACGTGGGCGCGGATCTTGCCGGCGCGGGCCAGGTCCAGGACCTCCGCCAGCTCCACCGCGCTGCCCCAGTAGGGGATCGTCAGCTGTGCCTCGAACGGCAAGGCGCCGAATCCGAACTCGAATTTGCCGCCGGCGAGCCCGACCACGGTGACCTGGCTCTCGAAGCGCGCCACCTGGGCGGCCAGCGCGATCGAGTCCTCAGAGCCGACCATGTCGACGACCAGCTCGGCACCGAGGCCGGCGGTCAGCTCGCGGATCTCCGCGGCCGCCTCGGAGCCGGCCTCGATCGCCTCGTCCGCCCCGACCTCGCGCGCAAGCCGAAGCTTCTCGGCGGAGATGTCGACGGCGACGATCCGGGCCGGGCTCAGCGCCCGCAGGATCTGCACGCCCATGTGCCCGAGACCGCCGACCCCGATCACCACCGCGGTCGAGCCAGGAACCAGGAGGTGCAGCGAGCGCTTGATCGCGTGGTAGGGCGTGAGAGCGGCATCGGAAAGCGGTGCCGCGTCGCGCGGGTCGAGGTCGCCAAGCGGCAGCAGCAGGCGGGAGTGGGGGACGAGCATGTACTCGGCCATGCCACCGTCGAGGCCGAGGCCGCCCCCGAAGGCGCCGATCTCGGCCTGGCGCTCGCAGTAGTTCTCAGCCGAGAGCCGGCAGGAGCGGCAGCGCCCGCACCCCCAGGGCCCGTAGACGGCGACCGCTTCGCCGCTCTGCAGCCCTTCGACTCCCGCGCCGATCGCCTCCACCCAGCCGGCGTTCTCGTGGCCGAGCGTGAACGGCGGGTCGAAGCCCATCGTTCCCGGTGGCCACTCCATCAGGTGCAGGTCCGAGTGGCAGGCTCCGGCGCCGGCGATCTTGATCAGCACCTGTCCGGGGCCCGGCTCTGGCACCGGAACATCGCGCAGCTCGGGCTGCGACTGCCATGCGATCAGCTGGTAGGCCTTCATGCAGAGCCTCCTTCAACGCGGGCACGCTCGAGGATCAGCCGGCGCTCAGCCGACGCTACGAGGCGGCGGGCGCGATCGACGGCGTCGAGGTTGACCGAGATCGCATCGATTCCGCTGCGGACCAGCAGCTCGGCGTACTCAGGATGGACGGAGGGGGCCTGTCCGCAAATCGAGGTCTTCAATCCCAGCGCGCCGGCTGCTTCGAGCAGCTCGGCGATGTACTCGGTGACTGCCTGGTCGCGCTCGTCGAAGACCTCCGCGACCAGCTCCGAATCACGGTCGGCGCCAAGCAGGAGCTGGGTCAGGTCGTTGGAGCCGATCGAGATTCCGGTGATCCCAAGCTTGGCGTAGCGGCCGAGGTGGAAGAGGACCGAGGGGACCTCGGCCATCAGCCATAGCTCGAAGCCGCGCCGCGCGAGCAGGCCGGCTTTCTCGATCTGCTCGCGGCAGGCGATGACTTCGCGCGGCGTGCGGACGAAGGGCAGCATCAGGTGCAGGTTCTCGTGGCCGGCTTCCCAGACCCTGGCCACCGCCGCCAGCTCCAGCGCGAACAGGTCGGGCTCGTGGAGGTAGCGCAGGGCGCCGCGGTAGCCGATCATCGGGTTTGCCTCTTCGGGCTCGAAGCGCTCGCCACCCTCGAGGCCGCGAAACTCGTTGCTGCGGAAGTCGATCGTCCGGTAGGTGATCGGCCGCGGTGAGAAGGCGGCGGCGAATTCGAGCAGCGGCTCCGACATCCGCTCGACGAAGCGCTCGCCTTCGCCGCGTTCGAGCATCGTGCGAGGGTGAACGCCGTCGAGCGCCTCGACCAACATCAGCTCCGCGCGCAGCAGCCCGATGCCGTCGACGTCGAGGTTCGCCGCCCGGGAGAGCTGCGAGGGCTCTGAGAGATTGACGAGCAGCTTCGTGCCGGTGACGAGCGGCCCGCCGAGTGTTGGGTCCTCGGTGGGCTTGGCCAGGCTGAAGGTGCTCGCTCCCTCGGTTACGGTGCCGGCACCGGCGTCAACGCTCACGACTTGGCCATCGGAGAGGGTCGCGGTGGCTTCGCCGGTTCCGACGAGGCAGGGGATACCCAGCTCCCTGGAAACGATCGCCGCGTGACAGGTCATGCCTCCGGAGTCGGTGACCATGGCGGTGGCCCTGCGCATCAGGGGCACCCAGTCGGGCGCGGTCATATGAGTGACGAGGACGTCGCCCGCTTGGAGCTCGGCCGCCTCCGCGCGCGAGTGAACCACCCGCACCGGCCCGCTGGCCCGGCCGGGGGCCGCTCCAAGGCCTCGCAAGATCACCGGCCCCGTCCTCTCGGTTCCAGCGTCCTCGGCGACGGCGACGGCGGTCACCGGCCGGGACTGCAGCATCCAGATCGAGCCGGTCCGGTCGATCGCCCACTCGGTGTCCTGGGGAGCGCTGTAGTGATCCTCGATCCTGATGCCCAGCGCCGCAATTTCTCGCACCTCCTCGTCGCTGAGAACGGAGCGCTCGGCATCCCCTCCACCCAGCTCCCGGGTGATGGTCCCGCCCCCGTTTGCTGGCTCAATCGCCAGCTCCTTGTGCCGGATCTCCCGGCGCTCGATCTGCAACCCGTCCTTGAGGACGACGTAGCGATCGGGAGAGACCGCACCGGAGACGACCGACTCGCCGAGACCGAAAGCGCCCTCGATCACGATGCGGTCGCGATCGCCACTCGCCGGGTCGATCGTGAACATGACTCCCGCGCGGGCCGCATCGATCTGGCGCTGAACGACGATGGCGATATCCATGTCCGCCTGTTGGAAGCCACGCTTGGCTCGGTAATAGATGGTTCTCGCGCCAAAGAGGGAGGACCAGCACCGGTGGACGGCTCTGAGGACCTCGTCGGCGCCACGGACGTTGAGCCTCGTCTCGTTCATGCCGGCGAAAGAGGCCGACTCCGTGTCCTCCGCGGTTGCGGAAGATCGCACTGCCACCGGCGCTTCGGGATCATCACCGGCAAGCTCGAGGTAGGCGGCCCTGATTGCCTTCGAAATCGGTGCAGGCAGTGGCTCTTGCTCGATGTCAGCTCGCAACTCGGCCGCAGCGTCTTCCAGTGCCCCGGTGTCGTCGATGTCCATCGTGGCCAGGCGCTCGACTATCCGTTCACGCAGGCCGCCGCCATCGCAGTGGGCGGCATACGCCGGGGCGCCGACTACGAAGCCGGGGGGGACGGGCAGCCCTGCCGCTGTCAGCTCGCCGAGGTTGGCGCCCTTGCCGCCGGCAAAGGCGATGTCGCCGCGATTGAGGTCGGCAAAGGAGCGGATGAACTCTGCCGGGCCCTCGTGCCCGGCGCTCGCCCCGACATCGACTCTGGCGGCCGCCGGGGTCACGGTCGGGAAGCCACCAGCACCGGGCAGGGCGCCTTCTTGGCCAACTGGCGGGACACCGACCCCAGCAGCACGCGGGTCATCGGACCGTAGCCGCGCGAGCCCACGACCAGGAGATCGACTCCCTCCTCACAAGCTCTCGCCAGCTCAGTTGCCGGATCTCCGTCGAGGCGAGTGCGCTCCGCGGCCAGCAACGGATCGATCGAGTTCAGTCCCTCGTTGATCACCTTGTCGGGCTCCGGTGGGAATTGCGGGGTGTAGGCCGGCACCATTACCGGCGCCGGCGCCGGCGGCTTGACCACGGTGAGGAGCTTGATCCTCGCGTTGGTGCGCTTCGCCAGGGCTTCGGCGTGACGAAGTGCCACCTTTGATTCCGGAGTGCCGTCGAAGCCGACGGCGATGTCGCGTGGGGCTTCGTGCTGCACACGGGCGTAGCCCTTCGGCGCGACGGCCACGTCGGTCGGCGCGCCGTTGAGGAGGCTCGTCGCGACGCTGCCGATCATCACCCGGCCAAAGGCACCGCGATGGGGAGAGCCGACGACGATCGCGTCGAAGCCCTCGCGTTCGGCGAGCGTGGTGATGATGCCGGCCGGCGAGCCGCCGCCGTAGGCGCGCGTCTCGACGTCCATGCCGGCGAGCCTCTCTCGCGCCTGCTCGAAGAGCGGCTCGGCTTCGCCGGCCTCCTCTCCCGGGAGGAGGGCGTATTCCATCGGCAGGGGCCCGGTGAAGTGAACGGTGACGACTAGTGCACTTGCCGCGCCTCCACCCTCTCCTGCTGCGAGGACACGCGCGAGCTCCAGCGCGTCCTTGGCCCCCTCTCGCTTGTCCACGGCCACGAGCAATCGCATGCTCAGGCGGCCTCGGGGTTGGACTTGATCTGAGATTGGGATGCCATATGTGCGCCTCCGGGACAGTTTCGAAGCAGTGCGTCGAATCTAAGCTCGGCCTCAGCGGTCGGCATCCGGGGAATGCCACAGCGAAGGGGCGGTGAGTCACCGATGGAACGCGGCCGCGCCGGACGGAGGATCTGTCCATGAGCTTGCGCAGCATTCGGATCGGGCGACTCGCCGGCATCCCGATCGGCATTCAGCCTCTCTGGTTCCTGATCGTGGCGCTGATCACCTGGACGCTCGGCGCCGTCTACTACCCCGACCAGGCACCCGGTATCGCGGTTCCCCTCGCCTATGGCCTCGGCCTACTGAGTGCCTTGCTTCTGTTCGCGAGCATCCTGCTGCACGAGCTCGGGCACGCGGTGGTCGCGCGGCGCCACGGTGTCGAGATCGAGGAGATCGACCTCTGGCTCCTCGGCGGAGTCGCGAGGATGTCTGGCTACCCGAAGGCCGCCAAGGACGAGCTCCGCTTCGCCCTGGCGGGCCCGGCGGTCACCCTCCTCATCGCGGCCGCGTTTGCAGCGGTTGCGCTGGCGCTCCCCTCGTCGACTCCCTCGGCGGTGACGGCAGTCGTCTTCTACCAGGCCTTCGTCAACACGACGATCCTCGTCTTCAATCTTCTTCCGGCCTTCCCGCTCGACGGCGGCCGCGTCATGCGGGCGTTGATCTGGAGCCGAAACGGCGACCTGGCGCAGGCGACGAAGACTGCCGCCGCGATCGGTCGCGGCCTCGGCTACGGAATGATCGGGGTCGGCGTGCTTGCGACGCTCGCGGGTGCCCTTGGCGGGCTCTGGCTGGCCCTGATCGGCTTGTTCGTCACCGCCGCGGCGAAGGCAGAGGAGAACGGCCTGCTGGTGCGGACGGCGCTCGGCGGTCGTGAAGCGGGAAAGCTGATGGCGTTTCCGGCGATCACCGTCCCAGCGAAGATCAGCGTTTCCGAAGCGGTGGCTGACTACTTCGTTCCCCACCGCTTCTCCGCCTTCCCCGTGCTTGACGGCGGCAGGCTGGTCGGCCTGATCGATGCTTCCACGGTGGAGCGTGTTCCGGCGCCCCGGCGCGTCAGTACCTCCGTCGAGGAGATTGCCATCAGGGAGCCGAGCCTCGTCATCGATGAAGGCCAGGACGTAGCCGACCTGCTCGAGCGCCCGGCGTTTCAGCGAGTCGGTCGTGCGGTCGTGATTGCCAGTGATGGCCGGGTGGGAATCCTCTCGATTACCGATGTGAACCGGGTGCTGCGGGCGCTCGAGCTGGGGGGGCAGCTGACGGCCCACCCCCGCTCGGCCTGAGCCCCCCGGCCAGGATCGCGAGCCCGGCCAGCATCACGATCTGCAGGGCCACTCCGAGCGGAGAAGTCAGGGCGTCGGCGACGATCGACCCGAGGCTCTTCTCGGCGACGCTGGCGACGCTGACATAGATCGAGTAGGAGACCAGTCGTCCGGCGAAGAAGGCGGCGGTCAGGGGCACGAGGGGGACGGTCATCAGCCCTGCGGCGACGAAGAGCTGTCCCGAGGGAACGGGGGAGAGGGCGAAGAGCCCGAGTCCGGCCGCGGTCCGGCGCCTGTTGGCGCTGACGGTTACCTGGACCCGGTTGATGTGGGCAAGTCGCTCCCGGGAGAAACGCGGCCGGAGCCGCCTGGTGCCACTCGCCAGCAAGAACCTCCCGGATGCAGCGGCGAGCGCGCCGAAGAGGACGAGCGGCACCGCTGGAAGGTCGAAGTTGAGGCTGAAGAAGACGAGGACCGCCCAAGTGGGTGGGCCGAAGGCGGGGAGGAGATTGATCGCGAAGACGACGCCGATGGCGACCGTGAGCTGAGCGAGACCCGACACGGTGGGCCTCGCTCAACCGGGTGATGACTCGCAACTCATGCGATGAGGCTATGACGCCCGGGCGCTGGGGCCATCGGGGATAAGCCGCAGGCGATCGAGGGGCGATCTGCGGATGGCGCTCGATGCCCCCACCGCGAGAGTTGGGACAACGAGAAAACGGAACCATTGGAGGGCGTTGATGATGAAGAGCCGCGTGCTTATCGCCGGAGGGGGAGTCGCCTCGATCGAGACCGCACTCGCCTTGCGAGACCTCGCTGGGGATCGAGTCGAGGTGGAGATCTTCTCTCCCAGCCGTGACTTCGTCTATCGGCCCTACGCGGTCGGCGAGCCCTACGACACGGCCCACGTCGCGCGCTATGACCTGGAAGACCTGGCTGCGCGATGCGGCGCCAAGGTCCACCTCGACAGCATTGGGTCTGTCGACGCAGGCGCCCAGGCGGTCGCGACCCACGACGGTGAGAAGTTCTCCTACGACTATCTCGTCGTCGCCTCGGGGGCTCAACTGCTCTGGCCGGTGCCAGGCGCCATCACTTTCTGGGGGATCGCCGACGAGCTCGATGTCCGCAAGGTGATGGGCAGGCTGCACAGCGGAGAGCTACACAGCCTCGCCTTCACGATGCCAGGCGTTGAGAGCTGGGCCCTGCCGCTCTACGAGCTGGCGCTATTGGCCGAGTCAGAGCTCGCCAAGGCCGGGACGGACGACGTGACGCTGACCGTGGTCACCCCCGAGGACTCGCCGCTGCAGATCTTCGGTCGCCGGGCAAGCGAGTTGATGGGCGCCCTGCTCGAGGAACGTGGCATCGAGGTCGTCAGCGGCACGCATCCGGTGCGGTTCGAGAACGGGCAACTGATCACGGTACCCGAGGGCCATCTCGACGTCGACGCCGTCGTCAGCCTCCCCAAACTCGAGGGCCGGCGGATCCGCGGCATCCTCCACGATCCCGACGGCTTCGTCCAGATCGACGATCGCTGCCGGGTGCTGAAGCGCGACCGCATCTTCGCCGCCGGCGATGTGACCAGCTTTCCTGTGAAGCAGGGAGGCATCGCCACCCAGCAGGCAGATGTCATCGCCGAAACCATTGCGGCCGAGCTCGGGATCGATATCGAACCTCAGTCCTTCGATCCGATCCTGCGCGGGGTGCTCTGGACCGGCGAGGAGCCACGCTACCTCCAGGGGTGGCTGGGCGGTGGCCACGGCGAAACTTCCTCGCTTACCGCGGAGCCGCCGTGGAAGACGAGCGACGGCAAGATCGTCGGCCGCTATCTGACGGACTTCATCGCCGAAGTCGACCGCTCGCAGACGCCCCAGGTGATCGGCAGCTGATCTGCGGATGGCCTGAGTCGCCCCCGGGCGCGATCATTGGCCGCTGCGAGCAATGGTCCTCGAGCGAGGCGGCGAGCCGCTACGGCTGGTCGAGACGACCTATCCCCTGGAGGAGGCGAACGCGGCCCTCGCGGACCTGCGTGCCGGTGCCTTCCGCGGCGCTGCCATCCTGGGCATCGATCACTGAGAAGCCGGCTGGGGTGCTTCGTCCTGAGCCTCGCTCGAAACGCGCCGCGCGTTGGTAGCCGGCCGGGGCACGATCAGCACCGGGCAGGGGGCCGTGTGGATCAGGGCGGTGGAGACCGAGCCGATCATCACCCGCGAGAACGGCCCATACCCGCGGGAGCCGGAGATGAGGAGGTCGGCTCCCTCGCACGCTTCGGCGATGGCGATCGGAATCGACCGGCCATCGAGCTCTCGTCCCTCGACCGGGATCTCCTCGTCGACCGCAGCGAGACCGTCTTCGAGAACCTCTTTCGGTGACTTCGGCAGCGGGGGCACGTAGCCGAGCATCCCCGCGACCGTGGTCGGCACGGTCGCGACCGTGAGCAGCTTGAGCGAGGCCCCCCAGGCGCGCGCGAGGACTTCGCCGTGGCGAAGCGCGGCAGCGGATTCGGGCATCCCGTCGTAGGAGACGGCGATCTCTCGCGGATGCCCGTGGTGCCGCTGGGCGTATCCGTGGGGAGCGGCGACCGTCGGCACCGGCGCTCCGTGCATCAGACCCTGGGCGACGCTGCCGAGCAAGGCCCGCCCGGCGCTACCACGGTGGGGCGAACCGATGACGATCAGGTCGAAGCCCTCTTCCTCGGCGATGTCGGTGAGCACATGTGCCGGCGAGCCGCCGTAGTAGGAACGCACCTGGACATCTGCCTCCTCCAGCACGTCGCATGCCTCTTGGAAGAAGCCCTTCGCCTCCGGCGTTTCCCTGTATCCGAGCAGGTAGAAGGACACCGGCATCGGCCCGAGATAGGGAACGACGTTGACCAGCAGGACCTCCGAGTCGACACCGGAGAAGACCCGGGCGAGCTCGACCGCGTCATCCGCGCCGGGGGAACCGTCAAATCCGACCAGGATCTTCTGCGGGCGCCAGGTCAGTTTCTCGGCAGCCATCTCAGCCTCCTCCAGGCTGGGATTTCGCGAGCTCCTCGTCCAACTGCCGGCGAATCGTGCTGCAAGCCTCTTCGGCCTCGGCGTTGTGGCGCTCGGAAGCGAGCACGCCGAGCAGGATCTCGGCGTCCGCTCGTGACAGGTTCAGGGTGATTTGGTCCTCCGGCATCTCAACCTCGCTTCTCGCCCGCTGGGCGCTTGGATGGGGCCCCTATCGCCATGACCCATCGTCTGACTTGTGGATGCTCCAGCCATCGGGGGAATGCACCTCCCGGCCATGCGGCTTTCCCCCGATGCTGCGGGGCGATCACACGCGTAGCGTCGTGCTCGCAAGGTGATTCGAACTGACGACATCAGATGAGGCAGCGCAGTGTCGAGATTCCAGCTCCCCCGGCGCGTCTCGGTGCGGATTTCACGATTCCCGATCGCCCTTCCGGCGTCGTTCTCTTCGCCCATGGGAGCGGCTCGAGCCGGTTCAGCAAGCGCAACCGCCACGTCGCCAATCGGCTCAATGCAGCCGGTTTCGCGACGCTGCTGCTGGATCTCCTGACTGTCGAGGAGGAGTTGAATCGTGCGAACGTATTCGAGATCGGCCTTCTCACCGAACGGCTCGTCACAGCTACGAACTGGGTCCGCAAGCATTCGAAGACTGAAGAGGTCCCAGTCGGCTTTTTCGGAGCTTCCACCGGTTCGGCCGCCGCGCTCTGCGCGGCCGCCGAGCTGGGTAACGAGCTGGATGCAGTGGTCTCACGGGGAGGTCGCCCGGACTTGGCGGGAGAGGCACTCTGGCGCGTTACGGCCCCGACTCTCCTCATCGTCGGCGGTTCTGATCTGAACGTTCTGGCCCTGAATGAAGAGGCCGCCGCCCGACTGCGCTGTCGGCACGAAATCGCCGTTGTCCCCGGCGCCTCGCATCTCTTCGAAGAGCCGGGCGCCCTGGACCGGGTCGGTGAGCTGGCGGCAGCATGGTTCTCGGACTCGATGTCAGAGGCACGGATTTGAGTACGAGATTCGGGAGCTGCTCGGCATGCGTTTTCGCTCCTTCGCCGATCCTGACGATCACTGTGGAGCGTGGCCCTGAAGGCGACGAAGTCCACCTTCATGCCGGGGGGCAGGGCTACTGGGTAGCACGGCTCGCCGCAAGCCTCGGTGCCCGGGTGAGCTTGTGCGCCCCGATCGGCGGCGAGTCCGGCGACGTCCTGCGGGCTCTGCTCGGCGGCAAGGGCATTGAGCTTCTGGCTGTAGGGATCTCCGAACCGAACGCCGTCTACGTGCACGATCGGCGCGGTGGCGATCGCCGGCCGATCGTCGAAACGCCAAGCCCAGGTCTACATCGCCACGAGCTCGATGAGCTCTACGGCGTCGCGGTCGCCGCAGGTTTGGCAAGTGACGTCGTGCTCCTGACCGGCCCCGGGCATGAGCACGTGCTCCCAGCAGAGACCTATACGCGCCTCGCGATCGATCTCCGTGCCAACGGGCGCCGGGTCCTCGCTGACCTCAGTGGAGCGCCGCTTTGGGCGGCCCTGAAGGGTGGCTTGGACGTCTTGAAGCTGAGCGAGGAGGAGCTGCGAGCTGAGCGACCTGGCCTCGAGGCGGGTGCGGACATGCGTTCCGCGGTTCTTCGGCTGAATGGCGACGGGGCCGAAAGCGTGGTCTTGTCCCGCGGCTCTGAACCGGCACTCGCTCTGATCGAAGGCAAGCTGCTCGAAGCCGTCGGCCCACGTTTCGCAGAGGTGGAAGCGCACGGAGCCGGAGACTCGATGTTCGCCGCCCTGGGGGTCGGCCTTGCAAGCGGGCTGGAGACGACTGACGCATTGCGACTCGCCGTGGCGGCTGGCGCTCTGAACGTGGCCCGGCACGGCCTCGGCAGCGGTCGGGTCACCGAGATAGACCGTCTCTCCAGGCAGGTGCGGATCAGCCCCGTGGCCTGACCCTTCGCCCCTGCTGTGGCGGTCACTCGTAGGTGAGCGCCTTCAGCGGTTCGAGGTGCAGAGCATCCTTCGCTTCGCCCGTCGCCACGGCTGGGTCGACCCGGTCGAACTTCTGGAGCCCGACGAGCGCCCGCGGCCGCGCCGGCGTCGCAGCACCCGGTGTCGCAATCCCAATCTGCAAGCGGAAAGAAATCTTATGAACTCGTAAGGTACTAAGATTAATAGACATGCACCAACGGCCTCGCAGCGGAGATCGGTCTCCGGAAATCGTCGAATCCCCAGTTTGGAGCGAGACTCTTGCCGGCGTTGCCTCCTGCGTCGCTCAAGCCAATGCAGCCACCGGACAAGGCAAGAGATTCGCTGTCGAGTCTGCCCTTGGAACGATCGGTAGCGCGGACCCCTGCTTTCCGGAAGCGCTGGAACACAAAAGCGCTGCGGAGCGGGCTAGGCAGTCGGAATCGTCGTGCGGGGCCACCGAGCTCCTGATTGCCGTGGCGACTACGTGGGCACATCACAGACCCGCGGTGAATAAAGGCACTTCGCTCGCCCGACTGTTGGCCCGTCGCCTGAGCTCCCATGAGCAGGCTGTACTCGCGGGCGAGTTGACTTACGCCGTGTCGGACAGGGAGGCCGAGAAACCCGCGACACGCCTCCGCCAGCTTGCCGCGTCGCTCTCCGAGGCGGAGGAAACCTCGCAGGCCGACCTCATCGCCCTTCAGGAGTCAGCGCTCGAGCTAGCCGCCGTTCAAGTCAGGGCGAGTGGGAACATCGCGATGAGCAGCCGGGCAGGCGAAGCGCCAGAGGCGCGATCAACCCGGGTTGACAATCTGGCTCGGGCGATTTCGGCGGAGATCTCGACCAAGGCAACAGACACTCTAAGAAGGGTCCCGCAGGGCCATGACATCGCGGCCCTGCACCTAGGATCATGCCTTCGCCTACTGTCGGCGCGGTCGATTATCAGCCAGTTTGATTCAAGACCGTCTGCGGAGTCCGAGCTAGAGACGCATCTCCACGACATTCGTGCGGCCTGGGTCGATCTAGCGGGTCTTGAGTACGCGGCTGTCGCCGCACTTGACGGAGATCTAGAGAACCCGACCTACGAGGAGCGCTTTGGAGATCTGATGACCGCCGTCGCCGAGGGTGGGAAAAACGTCTTGTATGGCGGCCGGCTTGTGTCGCGGCCGGAGGCCTTTCGGGGTAGCAAGGCCTGGAGTGCGCAAGCGTCCACGCTCACCTACGCGGTGGAGGCTTACGTGAGGGGGCTACGCGAGACTCCGAGCGGCTTTGTCCAGGCGCAGCTCGTCATCCTGACCCGCCTTGTCCGCGCAGTCGCAGCCATCGCGCTGATTGATCTGCGTAGAGCGCAATCCCCTGCCGGCAACGGCCACAAAAAGTCGCTGAAAATGAGCGACCTTCGAATGAGGAGGAAAAGACTTTGACTGAGATCACGTTTCCGACGATTGGAGGCGAGGCATCCGGTTACCTGGCCGAGCCTGAGTCAGGCGCCGGATCTGGAGTGATCGTCTTGCAGGAGTGGTGGGGTCTCGACGACCACGTCCGCTCCGTCTGTGACCGCCTTGGCGCCGCGGGCTTCTTCGCGCTTGCTCCGGATCTCTACCACGGAGAGACCACCACCCAACCCGATGAGGCAGAGCAGCGGATGATGGCTCTGTCTATGGAGCAGGCCGAGAAAGAAATGAGTGGCGCCGTGGAGCACCTCGCTGGGCTCGATGGCGTCAGCGGCGAGCGTGTCGGCGCAGTCGGGTTCTGTCTGGGCGGAGGACTTGCCGTTTGGGCGGCGGCGACCAACGCTCGCATCGGTGCGGCTGTGGTCTATTACTACGTGATGCCGCACGGCAAGCCGGACTTTTCCAAAGTGAAGGCTCCCGTCCTCGGGCACTTTGGCACGGCTGATGAGTTCGTCTCGCTCGACGACGCCCAAGCCCTGGAGGCCCAGCTCGGCAAGGCCGGCGTCGATACTGATTTCGAGTACTACGTCGGCTCTGGACATGCCTTCTTCAATGACACCAATCGCCTCGGCACCTATGACGCGGCGGCGGCGGAGAAGTCATGGGAGCGCACGATCGGGTTTTTGCGGGAGCGACTTGACAACTAGCGCAACGGTCCTGTCCCTGCTCGGCAACGGGGGACCTGTTGGGTTTGTCACATTGATTAAACAAGCGCCGAGGGGAGAGACGTGAGCCGCGATTCTTTCGGCGTCCGCTCGACTCTGAAGGTGGGCAGCCGCAAGTACGAGATCTTTCGTCTCGACGCACTGCAGGGTGGCTTCGATGTGGCGCGCCTGCCGTATTCGCTGAAGGTGCTGCTGGAGAATGCGCTGCGGCTCGAGGATGGCGAGTCGGTCACCACCAAGAACATCGAAGCGATCGCCTCCTGGGACGCGAGCGCCGAGCCAAGTGTCGAGATCCCGTTCCAGCCGGCCCGGGTTCTGATGCAGGACTTCACCGGCGTGCCGGCGATCGTCGACTTGGCAGCGATGCGCGACACGATCGACGAGCTCGGTTCCGATCCGGGCAAAATCAACCCCCTGGTCCCAGTTGACCTGGTGATCGACCACTCGGTTCAGGTCGACGCCTTCGGCAGCCCGCGCGCCTTTGAGATCAACGCCGATCGCGACTACGAGCGAAACCGAGAGCGCTACGCCTTTCTGCGCTGGGGGCAGCAGGCGTTCAACAACTTCCGCGTCGTCCCACCGGCAACCGGAATCTGCCACCAAGTCAACCTTGAGCATCTGAGCCAAGTCGTCTTCTCGCGCAAGAGCGGCGGGACCACGCAGGCGTACCCCGACACCCTGGTCGGCACCGATTCCCACACGCCGATGGTCAACGGCCTCGGCGTGCTCGGCTGGGGCGTCGGCGGGATCGAGGCCGAGGCGGCGATGCTCGGCCAGCCGATCTCGATGTTGCTACCGCAGGTCGTCGGCTTCCGGCTTGACGGCGAACTCCCGGAGGGCTCGACGGCGACTGACCTCGTGCTGACGGTGACCGAGGTGTTGCGCCAGCGCGGAGTGGTCTCGAAGTTCGTCGAGTTCTTCGGCCCCGGCCTGCATACGCTCGGGCTCGCCGACCGAGCAACGATCGGAAACATGTCAGCGGAGTTCGGCTCGACCTGCGCGATCTTTCCGGTCGACGCAGAGACGCTGCGCTACCTCGAATTCACCGGCCGCCCGACCGAGACTGTCGAGCTCGTGGCTGCCTATACGCGCGAGCAAGGCATGTTCCACACCGAGGACTCCGAGGTTCCGATCTTTTCTGAGACTCTCCAGCTAGACCTCTCTCAGGTCGAGCCCTCGATCGCCGGCCCTAAGCGCCCCCAGGACCGAATCGCGCTCGGCACCGCGAAAGCGGCCTTCCTCGAATCTCTGCGCGAGTTCGATCCGAACGCGGCGGCCAGTCTCAGCAGCAGCTACGACGAGGCAATCGCCGCGTCATTCCCCGCTTCGGACCCGCCGGGAGAGGAGCACGACGATGCCCGCGACAAACCTCGCCATGCCGGTGGCACGGCGCTCGGCGATCGCGCCGCCGAGCCGATCAAGGTGGTCCTCGAAGATGGAAGCGAGACCGTCATCGACCACGGCCGCGTCGTAATCGCGGCCATCACCAGTTGCACCAACACCTCAAACCCCTCGGTGATGATCGCCGCCGGCCTCCTGGCGCGCAAGGCGGTCGAACGCGGGCTCGAGCGCAAGCCGTGGGTGAAGACTTCACTGGCGCCGGGCTCGACCGTGGTGACCGACTACCTGAAGCAGGCGGGCCTCGATAAGTACCTGGACCAGCTGGGCTTCAATCTTGTCGGCTACGGCTGCACGACTTGCATCGGCAACTCCGGGCCGTTGCCGGAGGCGATCTCGCAGGCGATCAGCGACAAGGACCTGGTCGTCTGCGCGGTGCTCTCGGGCAATCGCAACTTCGAGGGACGTATTCAGCAGGACGTGCGAAATAACTACCTCGCCTCGCCGCCGCTGTGCGTGGCCTACGCGCTCGCCGGGCGGATGGACGTCAATCTGACCTCCGACCCGCTGGGCACCGACCGCGATGGCAACCCGGTCTACCTGACCGACGTCTGGCCGGGCTCCGAGGAGATCAAGTCGACGATCGAGGAGGCGGTGCGCCAGGACATGTTCGAAAGCGGCTACGCGGACGTGTTCAGCGGCGACAAGCGCTGGCGCGAACTTGAGACCCCAGAAGGCGACCGCTACACCTGGCCGGAGTCCACCTACGTCCGCAAGCCGAACTTCTTCGATGACATGGAGCCCGAGCCGAAGCGAGTCGATCCGATCAAGGGTGCCCGGGTGCTGGCGGTGCTGGGCGACAGCGTCACCACCGATCACATCTCGCCTGCCGGGGCGATCAAGAAAGACAGCCCCGCGGGCAGCTGGTTGATCGAGAATGGTGTCGACTCGCGCGACTTCAATTCCTACGGGTCGAGGCGTGGCAATCACGAGGTAATGATCCGGGGCACGTTCGCCAACGTCCGTCTGCGCAACCGGCTGGTGCAGCGCGAGGGAGGATTCACCTGTCATTTGCCCGACGGCGATGAGACGACGATCTTCGAGGCGGCGATGGCGTACTCCGATGAGGGCGTGCCGCTGGTCGTGCTCGCGGGCAAAGAGTACGGCTCGGGCTCCTCGCGCGATTGGGCCGCGAAGGGAACGGCGCTGCTCGGGGTGAGGGCAGTAATTGCTGAGAGCTTCGAGCGCATCCACCGCTCCAACCTGATCGGGATGGGTGTTCTGCCGCTCCAACTTCCGGACGGGGAAAGTGTCGAGTCGCTCGGGCTGAGCGGCGAGGAGGTGTTCGACATCGGTGACCTCCGGAACGGCGAGGCGACCTCGGTGACCGCGAGAGCCGCACGCGAGGGCTGGGACCCGGTCGAGTTCGAGGCCAAGGTCCGCCTGGATACCCCGAACGAGGTCCGCTACTACCAGAATGGCGGCATCCTCCAGCTGGTCATCCGTCGACTTCGCGAGCGCTCCCGCCGCACCTCCGAATGAGGCGCCGGCGCATGCCGGGCCGACGATAGCGGGTGCTTATCGGTGTCCAGAGCGCTGGGGTTGCGCTTTGCGAAACCGGCTATGCGGCGAGCGCGGTGACCGTGTCCTTTTTCAACTCACTCGGCCCGCAAGAAGGCCGAGTTGCTCGTGAATTTTCGCCGGGAGACGCTCCCCGAACTTGGCCAGATGCTGTCGCACTTGCGGTAGCTGCGCGCGAACCTCATCGGCGTCTTCACGACCTCGCCTTCGCCGCGGCAGCGGCGATGGATCCACTCCAGGGCTCGAATGTTCTCGCCAAATCCGGGCCAGAGGAACTCACCCTTCTCATCCTTGCGGAACCAGTTGACGAGGAAGATCTTCGGCAGTTTGCCGCCCTCGTGATCGCCGATCTTCAACCAGTGGCCGAAGTAGTCGGCCATGTTGTAGCCGCAGAATGGGAGCATCGCCATTGGGTCAAACCGCAGCCGCCCGACCTCCCCCGCGGCCGCTGCAGTGGTCTCAACCGACATCGTCGCGCCGAGGAAGACGCCGTGATCCCAGTGAAAGGCCTCCGTCACCAGCGGAATCGCAGTGGCTCGGCGACCGCCGAAGAGGAAGGCGTCGATCGGAACGCCGGCTGGATTGTCCCAATCCTCGCTAAAGGTGGGGCACCGTCTGATCGACACCGTGAAGCGCGAGTTCGGGTGCGCGGCGGGCGTTTCGGACTCCGGGGTCCAGTCGTTGCCGTGCCAATCAGTCAGGTGCGCCGGTGCCTGGTCGCTCATTCCCTCCCACCAGACGTCTCCATCTGGAGTCTTAGCGACGTTGGTGAAGATCGTGTCGGCCGCGATCGTCTTCATCGCGTTGGGGTTGGTCTCTTCGCTGGTGCCCGGGGCGACGCCGAAGAACCCGGCCTCGGGGTTGACCGCGTAGAGACGGCCGTCCTCACCGAAGCGAAGCCAAGCGATGTCGTCGCCGATCGTCTCTACCTTCCAACCGGGAAGTGCGGGGGGAAGCTTGGCGAGATTGGTCTTGCCAGAAGCCGACGGGAACGCTGCAGCGAGGTTCGTCACGTCCCCTTCAGGAGAGGTGAGCCGCAGGATCAGCATGTGCTCAGCCAGCCAGCCCTCGTCGCGGGCCATCGCCGAAGCGATCCGCAGCGCGAAGCACTTCTTGCCGAGCAGGGCGTTGCCGCCGTAGCCGGAGCCGAAGGACCAGATCTCGCGCGACTCGGGGTAGTGGACGATGTACTTGTTGTCGCCGTTGCAGGGCCAGGGGACGTCCTCGACGCCTTCGCCGAGGGGCATCCCGACCGAGTGCACGCAGGGGACGAACGCGCCGTCGGAGCCGAGCGCGTCGAGCGCCGCCTTGCCCATCCGGGTCATGATCCGCATCGAGACGGCGACGTAGGCGGAATCGGTCAGCTGCACGCCGATCTCGGAGGTAGGAGTTCGGCCGCTTGGCGTCGGAGAGACGCTCGAAGGTGCCGGCGTCGATCAGGGACTGGGCCAGGGCGTCGTACTCCTCGGCGGAGCCGTCGCACCAGTGGACGGAGTCGGGCTGGGTTAGGGCGGCGATCTCACCGACCCAGTCGAGGAGATATTGGTGTTTGGTCGACCTTCCGCTGGAGGTTCCCGCCGACTTCACAGTCAAGCTCACCTTCTTTCCATCCCCGTTGGATGTCGTGGCCCTGGTCCGGGCCAAGGCACTTTGCGCTTTGGTTCAAGAACGGTCCTCCGAATCGGGCAGTGGTGCACTCGCTTCACCACCGCATTCACCTACCCGCTTCCCACCACGCTCGGCTGGCCGGCCGGGACCTCGGCTCCCTCGCCGGCCATGATCGCGTGGCGGGCGCCGGGAATGCCGTATTCGTAGGGACCGCCGACGACGCGGGGAATCTCGTCGAAGTTGAAGATCGGCGGCGGCGAGGAGACCTGCCACTCGATCGAGTTGCCGCGCCAGGGGTTGGCGCTGGCCTTCGGCCCGAAGCGCCAGCTGACGATCATGTTGTAGAGGAAGACCAGCTGGACGGCGCCG
>JAENWU010000159.1 GCA_016649905.1 Thermoleophilia bacterium | reverse complement strand
GGCCACCTCGGCGACCTGGCGACGCAGGCCGCGCAGCTCGGCGCCGGCCTCGCGCGTGTCGTGGCAGGGACGCGTCGCGATCTCGAGCACCGACTCGTGGAGCTCGGGCTTGATGTCGCCGGCGTCGTCGGCGCCGCCGCTGTCCTCCAGCAGCCCCTCGATCGCATTGGCCAGCTCCCACGTCTCCGGGTCGAGGATCATCAGCTCCTCCTCGATGCCCAAGGTGTAGCTGGGGCCGGTGAAGTTCGGCTCCACGGCGCGGGAGGGTAGCCTGTGCCGGCCTCTCCCAGTCCGACAAAGGTGGTTCCCATGGCCCTCGGTTACGACGGAAAGCTCTACATCCTCGCCTTCGACCATCGGGGCTCGTTCCAGAAGAAGATGTTCGGGATCGAGGGCGACCCGACGCCGGAGGAGACGGACACCATCTCCGACGCCAAGAAGCTGATCTACGAAGGCATGGAGATCGCCGTCGGTCGCGGCGTCGACGCCGACGCGACGGGCGTGCTCGTCGACGAGCAGTTCGGCTCGGACATCCCGAAGCTCGCCCGGGAGCGCGGCCTCAAGCTCGCGCAGCCCGTCGAGAAGAGCGGCCAGGAGGAGTTCGACTTCCAGTACGACGAGGACTTCGGCAAGCACATCGAGGACAACGACCCGGACTTCTCGAAGGTCCTCGTGCGTCTCAACTCTGACGGCGACGCGGAGATGAACGAGCGCCAGCTCGGGCGCCTCAAGGAGCTCTCCGACTGGCTGCACGAGCACGACCGCCTGTTCCTCTTCGAGCTGCTCGTGCCCGCCACGGACGACCAGCTCGAGTCCGTCGACGGCGACAGCGACCGCTACGACGCCGAGCTGCGCCCGGAGCTGATGCGGCGCGCGATCGAGCAGATCCAGGACTACGGCATCGAGGTCGACGTCTGGAAGATCGAGGGCGTCGACGCGCAGGATGACGCCGAGATGCTGATCCGCCAGACGCGGACGGGCGAGGGTCGCGAGGGCGTCACCTCCGTCCTGCTCGGCCGCGGCGCGAGCGACGACAAGGTCGACCACTGGCTGCAGCAGGCGGCGCCGGTCGAGGGCTTCATCGGTTTCGCGATCGGCCGCTCGATCTGGTGGGACGCCCTCAAGGGCTTCCTCGACGAGGGCCTCGAGCGCAAGGCCGCGGCGGAGCAGATCGCCGACAACTACCTGCGCTTCATCAAGGTCTACGACGACGCGGAGTCCGCCGCGCGCGTCTAGTCGGAAGTTTTCGCTGACCTGAGGCCTGGTTTGGCTCTCTGGAGCCGTTCGGGTTGCTTCTTGGCTGGATGGTGTAGACACTAACGTGGGTGGTTCTGTCCTGTGCTTGTGTGAGGATGCGGGTATGGCCAAGCGCAGGGGGCGAGTCCATGTCGCCATTACTCGTCGTCACTACAAGGGCAAGACCTATGAGGCGGCGTTGCTGCGGCGCTCCTATCGCGAGGGTGGCAAGGTCAAGAACGAGACGCTGGGCAACATCTCCTCGCTGGCGCCGGGCGAGATCGAAGGGATCCGTGCGGTCCTGGCCGGCCGCGAGCTCGTCGACCTCGACGATGCGCTCTCGATCGAGCGCTCGCTGCCGCACGGCCATGTCGCCGCGGTGCTCGGCGTGCTTCGCGGATTGGACCTCGAGCGGCTGCTCTCGCGCGAGCGATGCCGCGAGCGCGACCTGGTCGTCGCGATGGTCGCCCAGGCGCTGATCGGCGCGGGCTCGAAGCTCTCGGTGACGCGGCGCTTGCCCAAGACGACGCTCGCCGACGAGCTCTCGCTCGGCGAGGTCTCAGAGGCCGATCTGCTGGCCGCGATGGACTGGCTTTTGCCGCGCCAGGAGCGGATCGAGAAGGCGCTCGCAAAGCGCCACCTCGAGGGCGCGGGGTTCATGCTCTACGACCTCTCCTCGAGCTACGTCGAGGGCCGAAAGTGCCCGCTGGCGGTGCGCGGCTACTCGCGCGACGGCAAGCAGGGCACGGCCCAGATCAACTACGGGCTGACGTGCTCGCCCGAGGGCCGCCCGGTGGCGATCGGCGTGCACGCGGGCAACGTCACCGATCAGCAGACATTGCCCGGCGCGGTCGCGGCCGTGCGTGAGCGCTTCGGGATCGAGGACGTCGTCGTCGTCGGCGACCGCGGCATGCTGACCAAGGCCCACGCCGGCGCCCTGACCGAGGCGGGCGTCGACTTCGTCAGCGCGCTGAAGTCCGCCCAGATCCGGGCGCTCGTCGAGGCCGGCGACTTACAGCTCTCGCTCTTTGACGAGCGCAACCTGGCCGAGATCCAATCGGAGCAGTTCCCCGGCGAGCGCCTCGTCGTCTGCCGCAACCCGGCCGTCGCCGCCGAGCGAAAGCGCAAGCGGTCCGAGCTGCTCGCCGCGACCGAGGTCGAGCTCGCCAAGGTCCGCTCGATGGTCGAGGGCCCACGCGGAACGCTGCGAGCGGCCGACGCCGGCAAGATCGGCACCCGCGCCGGCAAGGTCATCAACCGCTTCAAGGTCGCCAAGCACTTCGAGCTCCAGATCGCCGACGGCGCCTTCTCGTTCAAGCGCAAGGACAAACAGATCACCGCCGAGGCCTCCCTCGACGGCCTCTACGTGATCCGCACCACCTGCGCGCAGGCAAAGCTCCCGAGCTCGGCCTCGGTCGTTCGGACCTACAAGCAGCTCAAGATGGCCGAGCGGGCCTTCCGGACGATGAAAGACCTCATCGAGATCCGCCCGATCCACCACCACCTCGAAGACCGCGTCCGAGCCCATGCCTTGCTCTGCATGCTCGCCTACTACGTCGCCTTCGAACTTCACGTCAGGCTGGCGCCGCTGCTGTTCACAGACGAAGAGCCGCTCTCGCCGCTCGACCCGGTCCTGCCCGCCAAGCGCTCGGCCTCGGCCAAGGCCAAGGCCGGCAGCGCCGAAACGACCGACGGCTTTGCCGCCCACAGCTTCGACGACCTGCTCGCAGAACTCGGCACGCTGTGCCGCAACGAGGTCCGCTTCGGCGCCACCACGAACACCTTCACGCACCTGACCAAGCCGACCGATCTTCAAGCGCGCGCGTTCGAGCTACTCGACGTCAAGCTCGGCACGTAGACAGAACCCCGCCCACCCGAAACCGCCAAACCTCAAACAGGGCACGAAATCAAACCGACCAGCCGCGAAAACTTCCGCCTAGTAGTGCTCTGGTAGGTGGTGTCACTCGCGTTTGTGGGGTCGGCGGAGCGGGAGATGGTCGAGGTTGACCGGTTGTCGGCAGGTGGTGCAGCGGCCGGTCCAGCACTGAAAGACGGGCTGCAGCAGCAGCACCGCCTGGGGCAGTGTCAGGCCGGCCGCTGGTGATTTGGGTCGGCCCGTTCCAGGGTCAGGAAGCCGTGGGCGGCGGTGACGAGCGTGCAGTGGTGGTGAAAGCCCTGGTAGCTGCGGCCTTCGTAGTGGTCCAGGCCGAGTTCGCCTTTGAGCTGCTTGTAGTCGAGCTCGATCATCCAGCGCAGCCGGGCCAGGCGCGCGAGCTGCTCGGGCTCGGTGTCGGCGGGCAGGTTGCTGATCCAGTGGTCGGTGGGTTCGTCGCGGCCTTGGGGCCATTCGACGATCAGCCATTCCTCGCGCGGCGCTTGGCGGTCGCGGGTGACGGGGTGGGCGGCGATCACGCGCACGAACGCGAAGCGCGAGACCAGCTGCTGGCCCTGCGTGTCGCGGAAGGCGACCGTCTGGAAGACGTCGGGCTCCAGGCCGGCGACGAGCTCGGCGATTGACCGCGGCTCGCTGTCGGTCTGCAGGGCGCTGGGCGCGGGGCCGCGCGAGCCGCCCTTGCGCGCCGGGACCGCGAAGACCGTGCCGGGCTCAAAGACATCGCATTCCGGGCCGACGCTCAGCACGTAGTCGATGCCGGCCTCGTGCAGACGGCTGCGCAGCTTGGTGTCGTTGCCGTAGGCCTGGTCGCCCAGCACCGGCGCGCGACGGATCTTCCAGCCCGCCGCGCGCGCGACCAGCTCGCCGCCCAGCGTCGGCTTGGTGGCAAACTCGACGTCGGCGGGGATCTTGGCCTCTCGCCGGCGCGCCGGATCCTGACACCAGTCCTCGGGCAGATACAGCCGGAACCCCAACGGCACCGTGCCCTTCGCGCTGACGGCGTGCAGCGAGACCGCGATCTGGCAGTTGCCGATCTTGCCCAATGTCCCGGAGTACTGGCGCTTGACGCCCGGCGAGTGCTTGCCGTCCTTGGGAACCCCGGTGTCATCAAGCACCCACGCCGCAGGCTCGATCACCGAACAGACCCGCTCGGCGACCGCCCGGTCAACGACCGCGGGGTCCCACGGACTGTCAGCCAAGAAGTGCTGCAACGCCTCGTACTCAACCGGACCGCCACCCAGACGCGCGACGATCGGCTCCAACGACTTGCGCGCCCCCGCCTCCAACAACCCACGCGCATACAGCTCAGCGTTACGACGCTGCTCAGAGCGCACCAGCCCCGACGCGACATCGACGAAGTACGCCGCCAGACGGTCCTTGACCTCCGGCACGACCCCGACCAGCTCGTCCTCGACCCCGATCTCCAACACGCTCGCGGCAACCATGACAGCCCAGTTCGCGCCAGCGCCACATAACCCTTCCCCACACCTACCAGAGCACTACTAGGAGCCCGTCAAAGAAGTCGGCACGACTGTTCTTTGACGGCCTCTCAGCGTCCGGCATAGGATCGGCGGGCATGGGCACACGCGAGGCCGAGACGGCCACCGTTCCCGACGCCACGGAGGGCGCGACCGCCCTCCCCGCCGCCGCCGCGGCGTCGCCGCTGCAGCTCACCGCCGGGCGCCTCGACGCGCGGAGCGTCCTGAGCCTGCAGCGGACGATCGGCAATGCGGCGGTCGCGCGCCTCATCGACGGCGAAGCCGCGCCCGCCACCACCGGTGCCGACGCCTGGACGGACAAGGAGGTCCGCGGGATCCAGACGGAGCTCAGGCGCCTCGGGCTCTACTCCCGCAGCATCGACGGCGATCGCGGCCCGTTCACGAACGCAGGCCTGACCGAGGCGTTCGGCTCCGAGGCGTGGCAGACCCAGACCGCGACCGAGGCGCACGAGGCTTTGCGTGTCGCGGAGCGGCCGAAGGGAGCCGGCGGGACCCGCCTGCGCTACTCCGAGCTGTTCAGCGACGGCGTGCTCGACGTCACCTTCGGCG
>JAENWU010000139.1 GCA_016649905.1 Thermoleophilia bacterium | reverse complement strand
CCTTGTAGCCCATCTTCTTGATCTTGGGCGGCACGATCAGGCCCTCGAAGTCACCCGTGTTCGTTTCCTCCCAGGGCTTCTTCTCGGTGATGAAGCAGGTCATCCCCTTGTAGGGCGGGTCGGCCTTGGTGTCGGTCTTCATCAGGACGAAGACGACGCTGGAGCCGAGGCCGTTGGTGACCCACATCTTCTGGCCGTTCAGCTCCCAGGCGCCGTCGACTTCCTTGGCGCTGGACTTGATGCCCTGGACGTCGGAGCCGACCTCGGGCTCGGAGAGCGAGAAGGCAGCGCGAATCTCACCGGTCGCCATCTTCGGCAGGAAGTACTCCTTCTGCTCGTCGGTGCCGAACTTCATCAGCAAATAGGAGCCGATGAAGTGGGTGTTGACGACACCGGAGATCGAGATCCAGCCGCGCGAGAGCTCTTCGACGATCATCGCGTAGGTCGTCAGGTCGAGCCCCATGCCGCCGTACTCCTCGGGGATCGTCACCCCGAACAGCCCCAGCTCCTTCATTTCCTCGACGATCGACTCCGGGAAGGTGTCCTCGTGATCGAAGTGCTCGGCGTTGGGGATGATCTTCTCGTCGGCGAACTGCCGGACCATCTCCGTGATGTCGCGCTGGAGGTCGGTCTGTTCGCTGAATGAGGCGGTGTCTACGGCCATTGCTCCTGCCTGTTCGAAGTTCTTTGGTGGAGCCAAGGTTATCCCTCCGGCCGCACCGCGACCGGCCCGGAACGACGACGGGGCCGCGCCGCGAGGTCGAATCGACCCCGCTGCGTGGCCCCGGCCGCCACCGCCGATTGTGCTGGCCGCTAGGGAGTCACGGCTCCCGACCAGCGCACCACATTCGGGGTGTTCGGGTCGGTGCTGCTGGGGACGATCTGCAGCGTGACCAGATCGCCGGCGGCGATCGTCGAGGTAGCCGCGCTGGCGCACGACGTACCGCTGGAGATCGAGGGCGGCAGCCTGGTCGCGCCGGCGAGCGCCTGCCCCAACCAGGGCCGGCTCGACGCCCCCGTCCCGACCCAGGAGCGGACGATGCTGTGCATGGCCAACTTCGCCCGCGCCGAGGTCGGCGTCGCGCCGCTGGAGCAGTCGGCCCGGGAGAAGGCCCGCGACATCCTCCGCTGCGACAGCTTCAGCCACTACGCCTGCGGGCGCGAATTCGCCTACTGGATCCGCGCCACCGGCTACCTCTCGTCCGAATGCTGGCGAGCCGGCGAGAACCTCGCCTTCGGCAGCGGCGCCCTCGGCAGCGTCCGCGCGATCTTCCGCGCTTGGATGCGCTCTCCCGAGCACCGCGAGAACATCCTCGGCGAATACACGCAGACGGGGATCGACCTGACCACCGGCACGCTGGAAGGCTTCGCCGGGACCAGGGTCTGGACCCAGCACTTCGGCACCCACTGCGAAGCCGCCGCCTGAGCACCCCACGCCGGAGCACCCGCTTGACGGGGGAGAGCCCGAGCCCCTCGCGACATTTCACCCCCGTATGGCGGGGGAGATGTCGCAATCGCGCCGATCGCGAGCGGCTTGGCGGCTCGTGAAGCGCCAGCACGGGGTGATCGGGCGACGTCAAATGCGGGCGCTGGGCTATTCCGAAAAGGCAATCGAGCACCGGCTGACGACCGAAAGACTGCACCGCGTCGGGTGGGGCGTCTATGCGGCCGGACGGTCAGAGCTCAGCCAGGAGGGGCATTGGATGGCCGCGACCCTCACCTGCGGCAACGGCGCGGTGCTCAGCCATCGCAGTGCCGCCGCCCTTTATTGGATCGCCGCCGAGCGACCGGGTGTGATCGAAATAAGCGTGCGCCAAGCGGCGGTCAACGAGGCCGACAAGCACGGCGTGATCGACCCCGAGTCGCTGCGCCGGGCGCTCGACGAGCGCGCTCGCGTGCCGGGCGTGCGCCCTCTTCGTGCCCTGCTCGACCGCGCCACCTTCGTTCTCTCCGACGACGAACTGGAACTCCTCTTTCGCCCGATCGCGCTTTCGGCTGGTCTCCCTCTCCCGATGACCAAACAGATGGTCAACGGCTTCGAGGTGGACCTCTACTGGCCTGAACTGGGATTGGTGGTCGAGACCGACGGCTGGCGCTACCACCGCACCCCCTCCGCCCAGTCCCGCGACGCCCTGCGCGACCAGGTTCACACCGCCTCGGGCCTAACCCCGCTCCGCTTCTCTCACCGGCAGGTCAAATACGACCCAGCTCACGTCCGCCGCGTCCTTACCGACACCCTGCCCAGTCAAGTCGGCGGAAGTGGTGTAACTCCTCGTCGGCCTGCTCAGGCAGCTTGCAGTGCTGCCACCTCCTCTCGCCCTTCATCGCCCTGGTCCTCGAGGACCAGGGCGAGCGACTCCTCGGAGAGATAGCGGCGCCCGACCAGCCACTCGTTTTGCTCGATCAGCAGGGCGCCGACCAAGCGGACCACCGAGGCGTCGTCAGGGAAGATCCCGACCACGTCAGAGCGCCGCCCGACCTCGCGGTTGACCCGCTCCAGGGGGTTGGTGCTCCGCAGCTTGGACCAGTGCGCAGCCGGGAAGCGGTAGAAGGCGATCAGATCCTCCTCGGCGCCCTCCAGCAGCTCGGCGACCTTGGGGACGGCGGGGGTCAGGCGCTCGATCACCGTGCCGGCGCGCTCGCGCGCCTGCTCGTAGCCCTCGGCGGCGAAGACCTCCCGCAGCGCGGCGGAGACCATGCCGCGCTGGGAAGGCCGGCAGTGCTGGTGCATATCCCTGACGAAATGAACTGTGCAGCGAATGCTGGGGGGCAGCCCAGCACCCGCGCGATCGCCGCCTTCAGGCCCTCGTGGGCATCGGAGGCGCAGAGGCGAACGCCGGAGAGGCCCCGGGCGCGAAGGGAGCGCAGGAACTCGGTCCAAAAGGCGGCGGACTCGACCTCGCCGACATCGAGGTCGATTACCTCCCGACGCCCTGACTCGTGCACGCCGTAGGCGATCACCACCGCCTTGGAGCGCACGTGGCCACCGCAGCGGACCTTGACTTGCTTGGCGTCGAGCCAGAGGTAGGGGTACTCGCCTTCCAGGGGGCGCTCGCGGAAGGCGGTAACCCGCTCGTCGAGCCCCCGGCAGATTGCCGAGACCCTGTCCTTGCTCATTCTCCCCCGAGATCTCAGCCTCCATCAGCTCTCGGGCGACCATCGCCACGGCGTCGCGCAGGAAGTCGGCGTGCTCGGTGATCAGGGTCTTTGCCACGACCTCGGCGGTCGTCATGCTCTGGCTCTCGGCCATCGTGGTGTTCCTTTCGTCGATTGGGTTGGACCTCAACCGACGAGTCTGGGGCCCGCGGTGGCCGGAACTTCGTTCCGGCCCCTACCGGCTCGTTACACCACTTCTACCGACGTGACCTCCTGCCCTATCTGCGTCCGCCCGCCGCTGCGTCAGCCGGACCTACCTAGCGAAGTTCGGCTGACGCAGCGGCGGGCCTAGGAATGCCGCCCAGCGCCACCACACAGCAGCGGGCCCAGGACTCCCGCCCCGCCCCACTAAGGAACAGGCGCCATCGCCCGCAGCCGCGCCGCGACCCGGTCGGCGCGTTCGGTGAACTGACGCAGGCTGTCGAACTCCAGGTCCGGCTCCGGCTCACGCGCGGCGTCACCACCGCCAGGCGACCCGACCCGATCCTCGACCAGCGCCGGCGCGGCAGCTGCCGGCACCCCAGCGCTCGCCCGCTCGGCCAGCTCCGCCGCGCGCCGCGCCTGCTGGGCGGCGTCGAGGGCGGCGGTGCCGATCTCCAGCGCCGCAGCTTCGGAAGCGCGGGCGACGGCAAGAGCGTGATCGATCCGCTGCTCGAGCTGGGCCAGCGTCGGCGCGCGCTGCTCAGCGGCCAGAAGCCAGTCCTGCGTGGTGTCCCGTTCCTGATCCTCCATCCAGGCCAGGGTAAGTTCCATCGCAGGCGGAAAAACGTGGGTGCGCACCTCGGGCAGCGGCATACCCGGCTCGCGTCGGGGCGAATTTCTCCCCACCCATAGAATCCGCCGACAGATGGACTGCTTGGTAACCGGAGGCGCAGGTTTTATCGGGTCGCACCTGGTCGACGGGTTGGTTGCTCGCGGCGACGGCGTGACCGTCGTGGACGACATCTCGACCGGCCGGATCGAAAACCTTGACGCGTCTCTCGAGGCCGGAGCCAGGCTGGTCGAGCTGGACATTCGCGCTCGCGACAACCTGCTCGAGGTGGCCCAGGAGGCCAAGCCGGAGATTATATTTCACCTGGCGGCCCAGATCGACGTTCGAAAGTCGGTTGCCGATGCCGCCTTCGACGCTTCGATCAACGTCGGTGGCACCGCGAACGTGCTCGACGCCGCCCGCGCGACCGGGGCGCGACGAGTCGTGTTCACCTCGACCGGAGGCGCCGTCTACGGTGAGGGCGAGGGCCAGAAGCTGCCGCTTCCCGAGGATGCTCCGATCGCGCCGATGGCCCCCTACGGCCAAAGTAAGTTCGCCGCCGAGGGCTACCTGGGTCTCTACGAGAGGCTTTTCGGCCTCTCCTCGGTCAGCCTGCGGCTCGGCAACGTCTACGGACCCCGGCAGGACCCTCTCGGCGAGGCCGGGGTGATCGCGATCTTCTGCGGTCTGCTGCGGGCCGGCGAGTCGCCGACTGTGTTCGGGGACGGCGCCCAGACCCGCGACTACATATATGTAGGGGATGTGGTCGAAGCGCTGCTGGCGGCGGCCGGAAGCGCTATCTCCGGCCCCGTCAACGTCGGCACCGGCAGGGAGACCGACGTCCTCGAGCTCGTGGCGCAGCTGCGAGCGCTGGGCGGCGTCAATGGATTCGAGCCCAAGCTCGCCCCGCCTCGGACCGGTGAGGTGCAGCGGATCTCGATCGACCCCTCACGCGCGGCGCGCGAGCTCGGCTGGCAGGCGAAGACGAGCCTCGATGACGGCCTGGATCTAACGCTCGCCTCGGTGTAGCAGGCTGCTACACGCGGCCTGCGTGCAATCTGTCCAATAGATTGCAGCCTGATCGAACCACCAACCACGAGGAAAGCTTGAGACACCCCAGAGACTTCTTCCTGCCACAGGCGATCGGCGCCCCGACGCCGTTGGCCGAGATCCCGGTCAAGCCGTCGCGGATGATCCACTTCCTTGACTTCTCCAACGAGAAGATGGTCGCCAAGGCCGGCGACATCGCCAAGCAGACCGACATCCTGCTCGGCAACCTCGAGGACGCCGTTCCCGTTGACCGCAAGGAGGCCGCGCGCGCCGGTCTGATCCGCGCCGCCAAGGAGACCGATTTCGGCGGCACCTCGCTCTGGACCCGGGTCAACGCCCTGGAGAGTCCCTGGGTGCTCGACGACCTGACGGAGATCGTCGCCGAGATCGGCGACAAGCTCGAGGTCGTGATGGTGCCCAAGGTCGAGGGCGCCTGGGACATCCACTACGTCGACCGCCTGCTCGCGCAACTGGAGGCCAAGGCCGGGCTCGATCGCCCGATCCTGATCCACGCGATCCTCGAGACGCCGCAGGGCGTCGTCAACCTCGAGGAGATCGCCAACGCGAGCCCGCGCATGCAGGGCATGAGCTTCGGCCCGGCCGACCTGGCGGCGGCGCGACGGATGAAGACGACCCGCGTCGGCGGCGGCCACCCCGGCTACCGGGTGATGGAAGACCCGACCGACCCCGAGAACCCCGAGGACGACCGGGTCAGCGCCCAGCAGGACCTCTGGCACTACTCGATCGCCCGCATGGTCGACGCCTGCACCTCCGCCGGCATCCTCCCCTTCTACGGGCCGTTCGGCGACATCAAGGACACGGCCGGCTGCGAGACGCAGTTCCGCGCCGCCTTCCTGATGGGCTGCGTCGGCGCCTGGTCGCTGCACCCGGTTCAGATCGGGATCGCGAAGAAGGTCTTCAGCCCGCCGCCGGATGAGGTCAAGTTCGCCAAGAAAGTGATCGAGGCGATCCCAGACGGCCGCGGCGTCCACATGATCGACGGCAAGATGCAGGACGACGCCACCTGGAAGCAGTGCAAGGTGATGGTCGAGCTGGCCGAGATGCTGGCCGAGAAGGACCCGGAGCTGGCCGCCGCCTACGAGTTGTAGGCGCGACCGCGCTCCGACACCTGTCGCCTGGTCAGATCGGCTTCTGGTTGGGGCGCGGGCAGGGGTTCGGGGCGCGAGCGGCGAGTCAGCATGCGCAGGGCCTCCCGAGGCGACCTGGGCCAGCCTGCGGTTGTGAGCTTGAGGTGGAGCCTGCGTCCGGTGTCGTCGGAGTGGACCGCGGTGCGGGGCAGCGTGTGGCGGTTGGAACAGGCTTTAACGCAACCCCTCTCAACCGCGAATGCAAGCTCATAGCCAGCATCGCTAACGGCCTTCGCCAGCCGCGGATTCCAGAGCCCATAGGGATAGGCGAAGGCCCGGGGACGGGGCAGGCCGAGTGACTCCAGCTGGCTCGCCGAGCCACTCAGCTCGGATTCGAGTTGTGCCGGCGGGACCTTCGGTAGCTGCGGATGAGTCGCGGTGTGCGAGCCGATCTCGACTCCTCGGGCCGCGGCCTCCTGGAGCCCGTCAGCGCTCAGCAGATCCAACGTCTGCGCCCCGCATTGCCTATCCCAATCGTTCGTGCCCCCAACCCGGTCACTGACCGCGAAGGCCACCGCCGGGATTCCGCGCTCCTCGAGGATCGG
>JAENWU010000076.1 GCA_016649905.1 Thermoleophilia bacterium | reverse complement strand
GGGCGCCGCGGCTGCCGGCCTCGGTGCTGCTGAGCGCCGGCGAGGGACGGCCGCTGGCGGTGGCCCGGGCCGCCGGACTCGCCTACTTCGGCGCCGGGCTCGGGCCCGAGGACCTCGACCTGGCCGAGGTCGAGGACGCGACTCCGGCGGCCGAGATCTCCGCCTACGAGGCGCTCGAGCTGGCGCCGGCCCAGCGCGGCCCGGAGCTGGTCGAGACCGGCTTCACCGAACTCGGCGGGGTGGTCCCGGTCAACGTCAGCGGCGCCACGCTGGCCCAGGGCCGGGTGCCGGGCAGCGGCGCGATCCTGCAGCTGATCGAGCTCGCCCAGCAGCTGCGCGGCCGCGCCGGCCGCCGCCAGGTCCCCGGCGCCAGAGTCGGCCTCGCCCTCTGCGGCGACGCGATCGGCCCCCAAGCCTCGACCTCCCTGACGATCGTCGGGCCCTAACCCACTTCGAGTCTGCTCTAGGTGGCGCTATACGCGGCTCAGAGCAGACTCACCTTTCACGAAGTGTGTCTCCCGCTCTCAAGCCGGTCGTACCTCGCCCCCGCTTGGAATCTGCACAAGACGCCCCGCCGCCCCGCTCGCCGACGCCGGCTCGCGGTGGGAAAGTGGGCGGGATGTCCGGAACGCTGTCGACCGACCTCAGGACCCTGCCCGAGCTGCTGGCGACGCGTGCCACCGAGCTCGGCGGCGAGCGCTTCGTCCGCGACGTCCACCAAGAATGGAGCTACGAAGAGTTTGCGGCCCGCGTCGCCGAGGTGGCCGCCGGCCTGCGCGAGCACGGGGTGGGGGAGGGCGACGTCGTCGGCGTGGTCCTGCCCAACAGCCCCCACTACCTCGAGGTCTGGTGGGGCATCCTCTGGCTCGGTGCCGTCTTCAACCCGGTCAACCCGGCGCTGACCACCCGCGAGGCGGTCGGGATCCTTTCCGACTCCAAAGCCGCCTGCGTCGTCTGCACCGCCGACGCCGCTGCGGGCCTGGAGGAACACCGCGACCAGCTGCCTGCCCTGAGCGAGATCGTCATCGCCGGCGATCCCGACCTGGCGGCGCCGCTGCGCGGCCACGGCAGCGTCGAGGAGCCGGCCGCGATCGGCCCCGAGCAGATCGCCTCCTTCGTCTACACCTCCGGCACGACCGGGCGGCCGAAGGGGGCGATGCTCTCCCACGGCAACCTGCTGACGAACGCCTGGCAGCTGGGCGAGCCGCTGCCGGTCTCCCGCACCGACACGCTGGGGATGGTGCTGCCGCTGTTCCACGTCAACGCGCAGCTGGTCACCACCGTGATCCCGCTCTTCCTCGGCGCCCAGGTGGCGATGTGGGAGCGCTTCTCGGCTTCGAAGTTCTGGGAGGAGGTCGACCACTTCGAACCGGTCACCTTCTCCTCGGTGCCGACGATGCTGGCGGCGCTGCTGCACGCGCCCGGCGCCGACGACGCCGCGACCAACACCCTGCGCTTCGTGATCTGCGGCGCCGCGCCGCTCTCGCCGGCCCTCTTCCGCCGCTTCGAGGAGAAGTTCGGGCTGAAGATCATGGAGGGCTACGGGCTCACCGAGGGCACCTGCTGCTCGACCATCAACCCCTTCTTCGGGCCCCGCAAGATCGGCTCGATCGGGCTGCCGACCCGCGGCCAGGAGGTGGTGATCTTCGACGAGCACGACCAGATCGCCGGCCCCGGCGTCGTCGGCGAGGTCGGGGTCCGCGGCGCCAACGTGATGCAGGGCTACTACGAACGGCCCGACGCCAACGCCGAGACCCTGCGCGACGGCTGGCTGCATACGGGCGACGTCGGCTACCGCGACGAGGAGGGCTACTTCTTCCTGGTCGACCGCAAGAAGGACATGATCATCCGCGGCGGCGAGAACATCTACCCGCGCGAGATCGAGGACGCCCTGCTGGAAAGCCCGAACGTCAAGGAGGCGGCCGTGGTCGGCCGTCCCGACGAAGTCCGCGGCGAGGAGGTCCATGCCGTCGTGGCGCTGGTCGAGGGCAACGACGTCGTCGCCCTCGAGGAGCACTGCCGCGAGCGCCTGGCCACCTTCAAGGTGCCCTCCAGCTGGGAGGTCGTCGACGAGCTGCCGAAGACCTCGACCGGGAAGATCGACAAGAAGCCGCTGCGGGCGAGGCTCGCCGACGCGGCGGCCAAATAAAGGAGTCGCCGGAATGGGAATGCTCGACGGAAAGGCCGTGATGATCACCGGTGCCGCCAGCGGCATCGGCCGGGCGACGGCGCTGAAGGCGCACGTCGAAGGCGCCAGCCTGCTGCTCGCCGATGTCGGCGACGAGAACGGCGAAGCGCTGCGCGACGAGATCGCCGGTGACGGTGGCAAGGCCGCCTACGTCAACTGCGATGTCACCGACGAGGGCTCGGTCGAAGCGGCGGTGGCGAGGACGGTCACCGAGTACGGCCGGATCGACGGCGCCTTCAACTGCGCCGGCATCCTCGCCGCGATTGGCAACGTCGGCGAAAACCCGCTCGAGGACTGGAAACGGGTGCTCGAGGTCGACCTCGTCGGCGTCTTCCTCTGCACCAAGCACGAGCTGCTGGCGATGGCCGCGCAGGGCTCGGGCTCGATCCTCAACATGGCCTCCGCCGCCGGCCTGATCGGCTGGCCCGGGGCCTCCGCCTACGTCGCCGCCAAGCACGGGGTCGTCGGCCTCTCGAAATCGGCGGCGCTGGAGTACGCCGAGCAGGGCATCCGGGTCAACTCGATCTGCCCCTCCTACGTGCTGACGCCGATGGTCGAGAAAGACCTCTTCGAAGACGCGCTCGGCAACGACGAGGAGCTGATCGCGGCCGCCCGCGCCAACCACCCGATCGGCCGTTTCGCGCAGCCCGAGGAGATCGCCGAGGCGGCGACCTGGCTGCTCTCCGACCGCGCCTCGTTCGTGACCGGAACGGCGATGAGCGTCGACGGCGGCTACACCGCTCCCTAGATCACCTAGATGGCCGACCGCGACAGCTTCGAGCAGAGTCCCTACGAGCTTCCCCCCGGCTCGACCGAGGTCGTGCTGGTCCGCCACGGCGCCTCCGAGGCGGCCGTGGTCGGCGCCAGGTTCCCGCTCTTCGACGGCCACTCCGACCCGGCCCTCTCCGAGTGGCCCGGGCTGGGGCAGGCGGAGTGCGTGGCACAGCGGCTGCGCGGCGAGGAGATCGCCGGCATCTTCACCACGAGCCTGCGCCGGACCCAGGAAACGGCGGCGCCGCTGGTCGCCGCGACCGGGATCGAGCCGCAGGTGATCCCGGAGCTGCGCGAGGTCTTCCTCGGCGACTTCGAGGGCGGCGAGTACCGGATCCGCCAGGGCCGCAACGACCCGATCATCCAGCAGGTGTTCGCCGAGGAACGCTGGGACGCGATCCCGGGCGGCGAGTCCTGGCAGGACTTCGGCGCCAGGGTGAGCGCCGGGATCGAGCAGATCGTCGAGCGGGTCGGGCCGAACACCTCCGCGGTGGGGGTCGTCCACGGGGCGGTGATCGGCCAGCTCTGCCGCCAGGCCACCGACGCTCGCCCGTTCGCCTTCGTCCACTCCGACAACGGCTCGATCTCGCGGCTGGTCGTCTTCGAGGACGGCCGCTGGCTGTTGCGAGCCTTCAACGACATCTCCCACCTGACCGTCAAAACCGGCCCCGCCGGCTGAGAGGAGCTCACGATGCCCGCCTTCCTCGTCCACGGAAACCCCGACTCCGCCCGCCTTTGGCGCCGCGTCAAGGAGCAGCTCGGCGACTACGAGGGCGAGGTCGTCGCCGCCGACCTGCCGGGCTTCGCCGAGCCGGCGCCCGAGGGCTTCCCCGCCACCAAGGAGGCCTACGTCGAGTGGATCGTCGAGCGGCTGGAAGGGCTCGGCGGCGGCGTCGACCTGGTCGGCCACGACTGGGGCTCGCTGCTGGTCCAGCGGGTCGCCTCGATCCGCCCCGACCTGCTCGCCAGCGTCGCCTGCGGCGGCGCCGCGGTCGACACCGAGTACCCGTGGCATCCGCTGGCCCAAGTCTGGCAGACCCCCGGTGAGGGCGAGAAGTACATGGAGGAGGAGCTGACCCCCGAGTTCGGAATCGAGCACTTGGTCGAAAACGGGGTCCCGCGCGAGGACGCCGAGCGCAACATCTGGCTGACCGATTACGGCAAGGACTCGATCCTGAAGATCTACCGCTCGGCGGTCGAGATCGGCGCCGAATGGCAGCCCGACCTGGAGCGGGTCGAGCTACCGGCGTTGGTGATCTGGGGCCGCACCGACCCCTACGTGCCGCTCGAGTTCGGCGAGCGCCTGGCGACGCGGATGAAGGGCGAGCTGGTGGTCTTGGAGTGCGGCCACTGGTGGCCGTTCGAGCGGCCGCAGGAGACCGCCGAGGCGCTGCTTCGGCACTGGTCCTCCGCCGCCGCTTGAGCGCTGTTGTGGCCATCCACAACAGCGCTCAGGCACGGGTGGCGGTGACGCTCGGGGCGTGAGAGGCTGGGCCGATGCCTGACCAGGATCTCCTCGCCCTGCACGCGCTCGCGGTCAAGAAGGCCGGCAACGCCGAGGCCGTGGCCGCGATTCTCGGCGGCAACGAGGAGGAGATCTCCGCTGCTCTCGACGCCGCCGTCGCCGCCGGCCACGCCGCCGGCGCCAACGGGATGTTCATGGTCTCACCGGGCGGCCGCGAGTGGCTCGACGAGCGCTACCCGGAGGCCTACGCCGACTTCCGCGCCGACCCCGCCGCGACCGAGGCCTACGAGCGCTTCGAGCGGATCAACCGCGAGCTGCTGGGCCTGTTCACCGATTGGCAGATGGTCCCCGCCGCGGGCGGCGAACGGGTCCCCAACGACCACTCCGACAGCGACTACGACGCCGGCATCGTCGACCGCCTCGGCGCCCAGCACGAGCGCGCCGAAAAGGTGCTCGATCGCTTCGCCGAGCTGGAGCAGCGTCTCGGCATCTACAAAACCCGCCTCGACGACGCCTACGACAGGGTCCTGGCCGGCGACCACGACTACGTCAGCGGCGCCCGCATCGACAGCTACCACACGGTCTGGTTCGAGCTGCACGAGGACCTGCTGAGGATGCTGGGCCGCGAACGCGAGGAGGCGCCATGAGCGCCCCGATCGGCACGGTGATCGCCGGTTGTTCGAGTCCGTGGCGATCGGGGCGCGAGGTCTTGGCATGACCGCGGTCGCCGACCGCGTCGTGGTCCTCGATGGCGTCACCGTTCCCGATCGCGACGTGGTCGGCAACAAGGGCCGCAGCATCGCCTGGATGCTCAGCCTTGGGCTGCCGGTGCCGCCGGCGCTGTGCCTGCCGATCGAGGAGTGCCGCCGCTTCCACGCCGCCGCCGGCGAGCTCGAAGACGAGGCCTGGCAGTCGGTGCTGGCCGGCGTCACCGGGCTCGAGGAAAAGCTCGGCCGCGAGTTCGGCGGCGGCGATCACCCGCTGCTGGTCTCGGTCCGCTCGGGCGCCGCGGTGAGCATGCCGGGGATGATGGACACGGTCCTCAACCTCGGCATCACCGACGAGGTGCAGGCAGCGCTGGCCCGCCTCTCGGGCGATCAGGTTTTCGCTCGCTCCACCCACTGCCGCTTCGTCCACCAGTTCGGCCAGACCGTGCTCGGCGCCGACATCGAGGAGCCGGGCGAGGAGGCGACCCCCGAGCAGGTCCGCGAGGAGGTCCGGCGCGACACTGGCGAGGAGGTCCCGACCGATCCCCACGAGCAGCTGAAAGCCGTGATCAAGACCGTCTTCGGCTCCTGGTCCTCGCGCCGCGCCAAGGCCTACCGCCGCCACTGGGGCATCTCCGAGGACGGCGGTACCGCGGTGATCGTGCAGGCGATGGTCTTCGGCAACCTCGGCGAGGAGTCGGGCACCGGCGTCCTCTTCAGTCGCAACCCGCTCAACGGCGACCCCGAGCCCTACGGCGAGTGGCTGCCGAAGGGACAGGGCGAGGACGTCGTCAGCGGCACCCATAATCCGCTGCCGCTGGAGGCGCTGGCGAGCCAGATGCCCGCCGCCCAAGAGCGCCTGCTCGAGGCCGCCAAGCTGCTTGAGCGCGAGCACGGCGATGTCCAGGACATCGAGTTCACGGTCGAGCGCGGCGAGCTCTTCCTGCTGCAGACCCGCTCGGCGAAGCGCTCGCCGCTGGCCGCGGTCCGAGCCGCCGTCGACCTCGCCGACGAGGGCGCGATCGACCGCGCCGAGGCGGTCCGCCGGGTCAGCGCCGAGCAGCTGGCGACGGTGCTGGCGCCGCGGCTCACCGAGGCGGTGACCGCTGGCGCCGAGGTGCTGGCCCGCGGCACGGCCGCCTGTCCCGGCGTCGCCGGCGGCGTCGCCGTGTCCGATTCCGACGCCGCCTGCGAGGCCGAGGGCGACACCGTCCTCACCCGTCCCACCACCAGCCCCGAGGACGTCAGCGGCATGATCGCCGCCCGCGCCGTCGTCACCGAGCGCGGTGGCTCGACCTCGCACGCCGCGGTCGTCACCCGCGCCCTCGGCCGGCCCAGCGTGGTCGGCGTCGGCGAGGGCGCGACCGCCGAGCTCAGCGGTCGCGAGCTGACCGTCGACGGCTCCTCCGGGGTCGTCTACGCCGGCATCCTCGAGACCGAGGAGGTCGACCCCAGCGACGTGCCCGGCCTGGAGGAGCTGATCGAGTGGGCGGTCGAGCTGAGTCCGGTCGCCGTCGTCGACGCCCAGCTGGCCGACGCGGTCGATCTCGACGCCGCCGGCGCCTCGCTCGAGGAGAGCGCGCCCGACGTCGAGGCGCTGGTTAAAGCTTTGGACGGCGCCAGCGCCGCCCGCGGTTCGGCAATTGCGACTGCGGAGGGGGCGCGGGCCGTGCTGCTCGCCGGCGTCCCGACAGTGGAGAGGCTCCCGGGCCAGCAGGCAGCGGCGTTGCTGCTGCGGCTGGCCCAGGAGAAGGCGAATCTCGAAGAGGAGGAGGGGTAGACGTGAGCGATGCAGAGTCGGCCGCGAGGCCGTATCCGGACCAGTGGGCGCGCGAGTCGGCGACGCCGACGGTCGAGCGGTACCACAGCGCGATTCGCGCGCTCGTCGCCGCGCGCTTCGCCGCCAGCGACAAGTCGTGGGAGCAGGCGGTCGAAGAGGGCAGCCTGGAGCCGACCCGCGAGGACTTCGAGAAGATCGAGGCCGATCTGCTCGCCGAGGGCTACAAATTCGACGTCTCGGCGACGATCTCGCTGAAGGAGGAGCCCGACAAATACAAACCGCTGGCGGGCATCACCAACACCGGCGCCAACGAGTCCGACGAGGAGGGGCGGCCGATCGTCGGCAGCGGCGACAACGTCTTCAAGGCCCCCGCCGACGTCACCGGCACCGCCCGCTACATCTCCGACGTCGACAGGGTGATGGAGATGCTGACCGGCGGCGTCCCCGACAACACGGTGGCGATCATCGACGACTCCGGCGGCACCCTGACGGCGCCGATCCTCGGCGACTTCAAGGCCGTCGTTTGCATGGGGGGGACGGTGCGCTCGCACCTCGGGATCCTCACCCGCGAGTACAACGTGCCCTGCCTGATGAACGTGACGCTGGACGGGCTCGCCGACGGTGACGAGGTCACCATCGAGTACTCCAAACCCGCCGCCGACGCCTACGCCGATGCCGATGGCGCGAGTGAGCATCGCGCCCGGATCATCAAGATCTCCTAGGGGGAACCAGATGCCGATCAAACGCAGCTACGTGGACCTGCTGGACGTCAACACCTACATCCAGAAGCTGGCCGACTCCTTCTACTTCCAGTGCACGACGCGGACGGTGCAGGAGTCGAAACTGTTCCCCGTCAACCCGTACATCACGCTCTCCTACTACAACGCCTGGTACCGCTACCCGGAGCTGGTCCGCAAGGTCGACGCGGCGATGCCGGCCGAGGAGATCGCCGACCGCGCTCGCAACGTCGGCAGCTACGTCAACACGATCACGATGGACGTCGCGACCCAGTTCTACCTCGGCGGCCGCCAGTGGCTGCTCGACATGGGGATCCTCAAACCGACCGACGGGGTCGAAGACGTGATCGACGTGCTCGACTTCACGCGGCGGCTGAACCTCGCCTACCACCGCTCCGAGGCGCACATCATCCCCAGCGACGGCAGCTACAAAGCCCAGGTCCACACGGCCCGCCAGACCGCGGCCTTCGAAGACGCCGCCCTCGGGGTCACTGCGGGCGACAAGCTCCACACCGCCTTCACCCGCTTCATGGCGGCGGTCTCCGCCTACGGCTTCCTCAGCCACTGCGAGTGCCGGCTGAGCTTCTGCAACAACGGGCCGTACAAAACCAAGGACGGCAACGAGATGCTGGTCCGCGACGCGCTCGACCTCTCCGAGTGCGACTACCCGTGGATGGACGGCGTCGCCAGTGAGATCGAGCACAACAACCTGACGATCACGGTGACCATGAAGGACACCCACTTCAACATGGTCGACGACTGGGGCAGCTTCGAGGCCGAACCGTCCTACAACAACGACAACCTGGTCTCGATCGGGGTCTACACCTCCGACTTCCTCTCCGACGGCTACATCCCGGTCCACATGGACAACGCCTCCGAGCTGGCCGACTACCTCGACGACCAGCGCCAGAAAATGGAGGCGGCGACCGCGACGATGTGGAAAATGATGGCCGGCTGGAGCCGCGAGCAGATGATCGACGCCGGCCTCCTCGTCTACTACGGGACGCTCAAAGACGTCGCCCACTTCGCCGGCGTCTACGAGCAGGACGACTGGATGCTGGTCGACGAGCGCACCCAGCGCTTCAAGCCGCTGATGAACGACGAGTACGGCAACTCGGCGATCGCCGAGTTGGTCGGGCTGATCACGCTGACCTCGCAGAACCGCAGCCCGCACCGGATGGCCCGCTACTCGCAGGAGCGCACGGAGATGTGGAGCACGATCCCCTACTCGGTGCTGGCCGACGACGCCTGGACCGCGGGGGTCGGGCCGATCGGGCCGGGCAGCACCTCGCTGCCGGCGAAAACGGCGAAGTGGACGACGACCCAGGGCAAGCTGACCCAGGACGAGTGCAACGCCGCCGCCAAAGCGTTCGAGTCGAAGGCGTTTGACCTCCGCCACTACGACGACGACGTCTGGGTCAAGAACAACCCCGACGCTCCGCAGACCGCCGATCTGGCTGCGGCGAGTTAGGGCCTAGGGTCGGCCGGCAGTCCGGCGAGGAGCGCTTCCGATGTACGGATCGAACCTCGCCGGACTGCTCGACGGACCGGCCCGGCATTCCGCCGACGAGCCGGCGGTGCTGGTCGGCGAGCGGGTCGAGCGGACCTGGTCCGAGCTGGCCGAGACGGTCGCCCGCCGCGCCGGCGGCCTGCGCGAGCGCCACGGCATCGAGCCCGGCGACGCGGTGGCGCTGTTCGCCTCCAACCATCCCGCCTACCTCGAGGCGCTGTTCGCGATCTGGCACGCCGGCGCAGTCGCGGTGCCGATCTCCAGCCGCCTGCACGCCCGCGAGGCGGCCGACATCGTCGAACGCGGCCACGCCCGGCTCTGCTTCGCGACCGCCGACGTTGCCGCCGGGCTCGGCCGCGAGGTCGCGGTGCCGGTGCTGGTCTTCGACGAGGAGGAGGAGACGGCGCTGGCGCGGTTCGAGCCGGTTGCATCGTCCCCGCGGCTATCGACCGACGACGCCTGGATCTTCTTCACCTCGGGGACGACCGGCAAGCCGAAGGGGGCGCGGCTCTCCCACGGCAGCCTCTGGGCGATGGCGGCCGCTTTCATGGCCGACGGCGCCGAGATCGAGCCGCACGACTCGATCGTCCACGTCGCCGCGCTCAGCCACGCTTCGGGCCTGATGGCGCTGCCGTTCATCGCCCGTGGCGGCGCCCAGGTGCTGCCGGCCTCGGGCGGCTTCGACGCCGACGAGCTCTTCGCCCTGATCGCCGCCGGCCAGCGCTCCAGCTTCTTCGTGCCGCCGACCCTGTTGCGCCGGCTCTCCGCCCACCCGCTCGCCGGCTCCGGTGCGGCGGCGGGGATCGGCACGATCCTGGTCGGCGCTGCGCCGGTCCTCCCGGCCGACCTGCGCGACGGCGTCGGCGCCTTCGGGGCGCGGATCTGGAACGGCTACGGGCAGGGCGAGTCGCCCTGCACGATCACCGCCAACGGCAAGCGGGCGATCGGCGACGCGGCGGCCACGGGGGATGAAGACTCGTTGCGCTCGGTCGGCGTCGCCCGGGTCGGGCTCAGCGTCCGCAGCCTCGACGAGGAGGGCGGCGAGCTGCCGCCGGGCGAGGTCGGCGAGGTCTGCGTCGACGGGCCGACGGTGATGGCCGGCTACCTCGACATGCCCGAGGCGACGGCGGAGGCGCTGCGCGGCGGCTGGCTGCACACCGGCGACCTCGGCCGCTTCGACGAGCGCGGCCGCCTGACCCTGGTCGATCGCGCCAAGGACGTGATCATCACCGGCGGCTACAACGTCTACCCGCGCGAGGTCGAGGACGTGCTCGACCTCGACCCCGCGGTTCGCGAGGTCGCCGTGGTCGGCGTCGCCGACCCGGAGTGGGGGGAGCGGATCGTCGCCTTCGTCGTCGCCGCCCCCGGCGCCGCGCTCGACCAGGCCGCTCTCGACCGGCGCTGCCTCGACTCGATCGCCCGCCACAAGCGCCCGAAGGAGTACCACGAGGTCGGCGAGCTGCCCCGCAACCCGGCCGGCAAGGTGCTCAAGGGCGAGCTCCGCGAGCAGGCGGCGAAGGGAGCCTGATGGAGCCGGTCGAGATCCTCGACAGCACCCTGCGCGACGGCCAGCAGAGCCTCTGGGGGATGCGGATGCAGGCGGGGATGGCGCTGCCGGTCGCCGACCTCCTCGACCGCACCGGCTTCAGCGTCATCGACTTCGCCGGCAGCTCCCACATGGAGGTGCTGATCAAGTACAAGCGCGAGAACGCCTGGGAAGGGCTCGACCTGCTGCGCGAGGCGATCCAGCGGACGCCGATGCGGGGCGGGATGCGGGCCAACGCCTGCATCTCCTTCGGCGTCTCGCCCGACGCCCTGATGGACCTCTGGATGCGGCGCCTCAACGAGCACGGCGTCCGCTCCTACTGGATCTACGACGTCCTCTACGGGATCGACAACTTCGCGCGGCTGGCGAAGATCGCCAAGGAGTACGAGTCTGAAGTCGTCGGCACGGTCTTCTACACGATCTCCCCCGTCCACACCGACGAGTACCTGGCCGCGAAAGCGGCCGAGATCGCCGCGGTGCCGGAGATCGACGGCGTCCTCTTCTACGACACCGCCGGCGTGCTCGAAACCGAGCGGCTGCGGACGCTGCTGCCGAAGATCGTCGCCGCGGCGGCGCCGAAGCCGGTCGAGATCCACGCCAACAACCTGATGGGCACCTCCGGGCTGACCTACGTCGAAGCGGTCAAACATGGGGTCAAGGTGCTGCACACGGCGGCCCGCTCGATGGCCAACGGCCCCTCGACCCCCTCGACCGAGAGCGTCGTCCGCAACCTCGAGTTGATGGGTGTGGGGCACGGCCTCGACACCTCGCTGCTGGCGGCGGTCGACGAGCACTTCCGCGCCGTCGGCCGCGCCGCCGGCCACCTCGTCGACCAGGTAAGCGAGTACGACCTCTTCAACCTCACCCACCAGGTGCCCGGCGGCATGGTCGGCACGCTCAAAGCGCAGCTCGAGCAGCACGGGATGTCCCACCGCCTCGACGAGGTCCTGGCCGAGACCGGACGGGTCCGCGAGGAGCTGGGCTGGCCGGTGATGGCGACGCCGCTGAGCCAGCTGGTCGGCACCCAGGCGGTCCTCAACGTGGTCGGCGGCGGGCGCTACAAGCTCGTCCCCGACCAGGTGGTGGCTTACGCGGCCGGCCACTACGGCGAGCCGCCGGGGCCGATCGATCCCACGGTGATGGAGCGGATCATGGCCGCCGAGAACGCCGACCGGGTCCTCGCCAACCCGCCCGAGCAGCCGACCCTGGAGGAGCTCCGCGCCCGCCACGGCACCGGCCCCGGCGAAGACGACCTGCTGATCCTCAAGGCGCTGATCCCCGCGAGCGACATCGAGGCGATGCGGGCGGCCGGTCCGGTCACCCGCGACTACCCGCTGCTGCCGCCGGAGCTCGCCGAGATCCGCCAGCTGATCGAGACCGTCCAAACCCCTTACGTCAGGGTCGCCACGGAGCACTGGGCGATCGACCTGAAGCGTTGAACGAAAGAGGAGTTAGAGAGATGTCAGAGACCAACCGTGCGTTCCGGCTTCGCAAGCGTCCCGACGGCGAGCTCGCCGAGGGCGACCTGGAGCTGGTCGAGGAGCAGACCCCCGAGCTCGTCGACGGGCAGGCGCTGGTGCGCACCCAGCTGCTCTCGCTCGACCCGACCAACCGGATCTGGATGAGCGACATCCGCGGCTACATGCCCGCGGTCCCGATCGACGCGGTGATGCGCGGGATCGGGGTCGGCGAGGTGATCGAGTCCCGCCGCGACGACATGCCGGTCGGGGCGACGGTCAGTGGCTTCGTCGGCTGGCAGGAGCTCGTGCTCGCCGACGACAACCTGCTGGAGGCGCCGCTGGCGGTGCTCCCCGAGCCGCTGCCGGCGCCGCTGCCGGCCTTCCTCGGGGCGCTCGGCCACACCGGGATCACCGCCTACATCGGGATCGACAACGCCGAGTTGAAGGCGGGGGAGACGATCGTCATCTCCGGCGCCTGCGGCGCCGTCGGCTCGATCGCCGGCCAGCTCGCGAAGGAGCGCGGCGCCCGCGTCGTCGGCGTCGCCGGTGGCCCGGATAAGTGCCGCCACGCGGTCGCCAAGCTCGGCTACGACGTCTGCGTCGACCACAAGGCCGAGGACTGGCGCGAGCAGCTCGACACCGCCACCCCGGACGGGATCGACGTCGACTTCGAGAACGTCGGCGGCCCGATCATGGACCACGTCCTCGGTCGCCTCAACATCGGCGCCCGCGTCTCCCTCTGCGGGATGATCGCCGAGTACAACACCTACAACCCGGGCGGCGAGCACAGCGGCGGCCTCACCAACATCGGCCAGCTGATCATGCAGCGGGCGACGATCCAGGGCTTCCTCGTCCTCGACTACGGCGACCGCTTCGAAGAGGCGATCGGCCACCTCGCCGGCATGCTCGGCGCCGGCAAGCTCCATTACGACGAGACGATCGTCAACGGCGGCCTCGACGCCGCCCCCGAGGCCCTCGCCCAGCTCTTCACCGGCGCCAACATGGGCAAGCTCCTGGTCCGCGTCTCCGACTGACCGCCGCACCGCGCCGAGTCTGCTCTCACCCGTGTAGAGCGCGGGTGAGAGCAGACTCGCGGCCTCCTAGGGCTTGATCAGGTCGTGTAGCTGGTAGGTGTACTCCTCGCTTGGCGGGGTTCCGTCGCCACTCTCCATCATCGGTTTCAGCGCCTCGGCCAGGCGCCCGTCGCGGAAGCGCTGCCAGTCCTCCTCGGACTCCCAGACGTTGGCGATACGAAAGACGCCCCGGCCGGTGAAGCCCGCCGTGTGGACGATCAGGCCGGGCGGCGGATCGCCCTTGACGTTGAGTCGCGCTGAGACGCTGTCGTAGTTGGGCGTGCTGAGGTCGTCTTCCTCCACCTCGAACTCCTGCACCATCAGAATGGACATCGCTCCTCCTTGGGCTGTATGCCGGTTTGCTAGCCCCCCTTCGCGTAGTCCCCTATCTCGCCGAAGTCGACCATCACGCAGGCCTCGCTGCCAGTCACCTCGGCGTCGTGGCCGGGCGGGATGGCGACCACGTCGCCGGCCTTGATCTCGATCTCGGAACCGTCGTCCATGTAGATCGTCATGCCGCCCGCGAGGACGTAGCCGAAGTGCGCGGCCTGGCACGAGTCGGTGCCGGCCAGGGGCTTGACGTTCACCGACCATTTCCAGCCGGGCTCGAAAGTGCCTTCGAGCACGGTGTGGCCGGCCAGTTCGACGGCCTTCGCCTGGCCGTTCCCGTCGAATGGACGGGTCTCATCGGGTGAGCCGAAATTCTTTACTTCCGCGGCCATATTGGACTCCTTGCCTAGCTGAGCTCTGTCTTGCTTCGAACCTACACCCGGGCGGATGGCAAGGCAACCGGAGCCCTTGGCTCAGGCGCCCGGAACCAGCCGCGCCAGGCGCAGCGCCACGCGCAGCTCCAGCTGCCGCTCGCCGACCGGGTGGCCGAGGAGCTCCTCGGCGCGGCGGACGCGGTAGGTGACGGTGTTGGCGTGGACGCCGAGACGGCGGGCGGCGCGGACGAAGCTGGCTCCCTCGTCGAGCAAGACGGTCAGCGTCGCCGCCAGGCGCATCGTCGCATCGTCGCCCTCGGCCAGCGCCCCCAGCTCGCGCTCGACGAAGCGGCGGGCGGCGTCGACGTCGTCGATCATCAGCGCCTCCAGCGAGAGGTCGGGGAAGGCGACCCGGGCGGCGCGGTCGCCGCGCAGCTGGGCCACCTGGCGGGCCAGCAGCGCCTCGCGGTGGCTGAGGACGAAGCCCTCGACGCCGTGGGAGGGGGTCCCGGCCGCCACCGAGAGGCCGCGGCCGGCGCCGCGCGGGACCCGCAGGTCGCCGAGGTGCTG
>JAENWU010000005.1 GCA_016649905.1 Thermoleophilia bacterium | reverse complement strand
GCGGGGTGCTGCCGAGCGGGTCGAGATCGGCGGCCCGGTGGCCGAATTGGCGGTAGGAGCGGACGAGGGCGACACCGGCGGCAATCTCGGCGGTGGCGGCGGCAGGCGCCGGGCCCGCGAGGGCGCGCTCCCAACCCTCCAGGGCCGGCAGCATCTCCGCCACGGTCGCCGCGGCGGGGCCCTCGTCGAGGCGGATGCGATCGACGACTTCGTCGAGGATCCCCAGGGCGGCGGCCAGCACCGCCCGGGAGTGGGCCGAGCTGAGCTCCGGCATCACCGACTCGCGCAGGTTGCGGCGGACGTCGCGCAGGGCTCGCTGTGGCTCGATCATGCTTCCTCCAGGGCGTCGAGCAACATGCCGCGCATGTTGGGAAGGGTGTAGCTCCAGCGCGCCAGGGTCAGCTCGCTGGTCGCTCCGCTGACGTAGTTGAACTCGCCGCTGAGCCAGAGTCCGGTGTTGCGGACGAGTTCGAGGATTTCCCAGAACTTCAGGCTCTGCTCGCTGGGGACCCAGCCGGCGTGGCGGTGGTAGAGCTCGAGCACACGCTCGCGCTCCAGCATGTAACAGGCGAGGTCCGAGCCCATCCGGTTGGTCCGGCAGAGCAACCAGCCGAGATCGCAGGCGGGGTCACCGACCCGGGCGAACTCCCAGTCGAGCACGGCGTTGATCCGGTCCTCGCCCCAGACGATGTTGCCGGTGCGGTAATCGCCGTGGATGAAGCCGGTCCGGATCTGCTCGGGCGTGTTGTCTTCGAGCCAGCCGAGCGCATCCGCCAGCACCGGCTCGGGCTCCAGCTTGTAGCGCTCGACCACCGCCCGCATCGCGGCGACGCGGTGGGCGGCGTCGTCCGCCCCTTCCCCCTCGGCCTCGGCGGCGAGGAACTCGAGACCGCCGGCACGCCAGTCGAGCCCGTGGATGTCGGCGAGGGTGGTGACGAACTGCTCGCCGAGGACGCCGCGGCCGGCCGCGGCCAGGAACTCGCGCCCGTCGTTCGACCAGGGGACGACGATCCGGCCGTGGACCCGGCGCATGACGAAGAAGGGACCGCCGGCGACCGCCGGCTCGGATTCGAACCAGATCGCCTCCGGCACCGGGATCTGATCCGAGGGGATGCCGCGGAGGATGCGGAAGTGGCGTTCGGAGTCGGTCTCCTCCCGCAGCGCCCCGCCCGAGCGATAGCGACGAACGACCAGCTCCTCAACGCCCGTCGGCGTCTCGACGTCGACCATCCAGGTGTCGTCGGACATGCCCTCGCTCGCCACCTTGGCGTCGACGAGGGTGACCGTGGTGCCGTAGCGCTCGCAGAAGTACTCGGTCAACGAGGCGACCGGAATCGCCGCGTCGGCCTTGATCTCGGAGTGGCTGGGACTGCCCATCGGGCTAGGCAGCCCCGATCGTCACGGACTCGTCGCGCTCGCGGTCTTCGGTCACGCCGTCGGACTCGAGAGCATCGATCTCAGCCTCGTCGAAGCCCCAGCCGGCGAGCACCTCGCGGCTGTGCTCTCCAGGCACCGCGGGCGGGGTCGCGACCTCCCCCGGGGTGCGGCTGAAGCGGGGGGCCGGAGCGGGCTGGACCTGGCCGAAGGCCTCGACGTAGGTTTCGCGCGCCTTCAGGTGCGGGTGCTCGGGCGCCTCGGAGAAGCTGAGGACCGGGGCGAAGCAGATGTCGGTGCCTTCCAGCCGCTCCGTCCACTCGGCCCGCGTCTTCGTCTTGAAGACCTCCGCCATCTTCACCGAGAGCTCGGGCCAGAGCGTGTGATCTTCGTGCGGCCACTCGCTCGGGTCGAGCTCCAGGCGCTCCAGCAGCTCCGCGTAGAACTTCGGCTCGATCGCCCCGATCGTGACGAATTTCCCGTCCGCGGTCTCGTAGGCGTCGTAGAAGTGAGCGCCGCCGTCGACCAGGTTGCTCTCGCGCTCGGGTCGCCACGCTCCCATCGTCGTCATCCCGACGATGCTGGCGCACAGCAACGCGGTGCCGTCGACCATCGCGGCGTCGATCACCTGACCCTCGCCGGATTTCTGGCGCTCGACCAGGGCGGCGAGAATCCCCAGCGTCAGCAGCATGCCGCCGCCGCCGAAGTCGCCGATCAGGTTCAGCGCCGGGGACGGTGGCCCATCGCGACGTCCCATCGCCGCGATCGGACCGGCCAGCGCCGCGTAGTTGAGGTCGTGGCCGGCGACGTGGGCGAGCGGGCCGGTCTGACCCCAGCCCGTCATCCGGCCGAAGACCAGTCCCGGGTTGAGCTCCATGCAGACGTCGGGGCCGACCCCGAGTCGCTCGGCGACGCCGGGCCGGAAGGGATCGATCAGGACGTCGGCCTGCTCGATCAGGCGCAGCAGCGCGGCGCGGCCGGCCTCGGACTTGAGGTCGAGGATGAGCGAGCGACGGCTGCGCTGCATCAGGTCGAGCTCGGCCACCTGGTGTTCCTGCTCTTCGCCGCTGGGCCGGCGATCGATTCGGACCACGTCGGCCCCCATGTCGCCCAGCATCATCGCCGTGAACGGCCCCGGTCCGATGCCGCCGAGCTCGACGACCTTGATTCCCTCTAGTGGTCCCATGAAATGCCTTTCTTCGAGTGCCGCCTGGCCTTCGACGTATCGGTAGATGTGGAGGTTGCGGGGCCCATCGCGGTCAGCGCACCACCAGGACGCTCTTGCCAAGCACCTGGCGCGAGGCAAGCTGCTCCAGTGCCGCGGCGCCCTCGGCCAGCGGGTAGGTAGCGCCGACCATCGGCCGCAGCCCCTGCTCTTCGACCAGCGCGTCGAGCTCCTTACCGATCTCGCGCAGGATCCGCGGTTCCTGTTTCAGGTACATGCCCCAGGCGACGCCGACGGCGTCAACGTTTTTCAGCAACAGGTGGTTGGCCGGAATCTTCGAGATCTCGCCCGAGGCGAAGCCGATGATCAGCGCCTTACCGTCGCGGCGAATCGCCCGCAGGCTCTGGTCGAACCTGGTGCCGCCTACCGGGTCGAAGGCGATCTCGGCGCCGTTGCCGTCGGTCAGCTCGCGAGCCGCCTCGACCCAGTTCTCGGTCTGCTCGAGGTCGATCACCTCGTCGGAGCCGGCCTCGCGGACGAACTCCGCCTTCTCCGCCCCGCGCACGACCGAGATCACGCGGCCGCCGAGCGCGAGGCCGATCTGGACGGCGGCGATGCCAACCCCTCCCGCGGCCCCGTGCACGAGCAGCGTCTCGCCGCGGTTCAGGTGGCTGCGCATCCGCAGCGCGAAGTAGGCGGTCTGGTAATTGATCATCATTGCCACCCCCTGGACGAAGTCCAGCGCCGGCGGCACCCGGACCACCGCTTCCTCGTCGACCGCGATCACCTCGCTGTAGCCGCCCCAGCTGGCGTAGGCACTGACCCGGTCGCCGGGTCTCCAGGCGCTGCCGTTGGGGGCTTCGCGGACCACCCCGGCGACCTCGGTGCCGGGGGCGAACGGGGGCTCGGGGTGCAGCTGGTACTCGCCCTTGGTCATCAGCAGGTCGGGGAAGCTGACGCCGGCGGCGTGGACGTCGATGACCACGCCCTCGCCGGCGTCGGGGACGGGAACTTCGACCAGGCTCAGCGCTTCGGGCCCGGCCAGACGATCGACCTGCAGGGAGAGCATCTGGGTCACGCGTTCCCGGCGACCTGCTCGAGGACGTGGGCGAAGCGCTTTTCCGAAGCCGCCCGCCGGGTCGGGATGTGCTCGGTCGGGACCTCGTCGGCAGGCGCCTCGTATTCGCGCAGGATCTGACGCGCGACCGTTTCCCGGTGGACCTCGTCGGGGCCGTCGTAGATCCTCGCGGCGCGGGCGTAGCGGTACATCTCCTCCAGCGGCATGTCGCTGGAGTAGCCGAACGAGCCGTGCGCCTGCAGCGCCCGGTCGATCACGTCGTGGAGGATTTTCGCGCCCCAGAACTTGATCATCGAGATCTCCTTGCGGGCCGCGCGCGAGCCCTGGGTGTCCATGATCCAGGCTGCTTTCAGGGTCATCAGCCGCGCCGCTTCGAGTTCCACCGCCGAGTCCGCGATCCAGTTCTGGATCGTCTGCTTGTCGGCGAGGACGCCGCCGCGCGCCTTGCGATAGAGCGAGCGCTCGCAGAGCATGTCGAAGGCCCGCTGAGCCTGGCCGATCCAGCGCATCGCATGGTGCATCCGGCCGGGGCCGAGTCGCTGCTGGGCCTGGACGAAGCCGGTGCCGCGCTCGCCGAGGATATTGCCGGCGGGGACGCGGACGTCGCGCAGCTCGACCACCGCGTGGTTGTCCCAGGTCCCCCAGCGCGGATGCGCATCCTCGAGCGTGCCGAGCTCGCGAACCACGTTGAGGCCCGGGGTCCCGGCGTCGACGATGATCTGCGAGGCCCGCTGGTGCGGTGCCGCGTCGGGCTCGGTGACGAGCATGAAGATGAAGAAGTCGGCGATCGAGGCGTTGGTGATGAACCACTTGTCGCCGTTGATCACCCACTCGTCGCCGTCGAGCACGGCGCTGCAGGAGAGCTGGGTCGGGTCGGCGCCCGCGCCGGGCTCGGTCATCGCGTAGCAGGAGAGCTTCTCGCCCGCCAGCAGCGGGTAGAGCCAACGCTCCTTCTGCTCCTCGTTGCCGTTGAGAGCGAGGATCTCGCTGTTGCCGGAATCCGGGGCCTGGGCCCCGAAGACGAACGGCGCGATCCGCGAGCGGCCGAGCAGTTCGTGGATCAGACCGAGTTTGACCTGACCGTAGCCCTGGCCGCCGAGCTCGCGATCGAGGTGGGGCGCCCAGAGCTCCTGCGCGACGACGCGCTCGCGCAGCGGCGCGACCAGCTCCAACAGCTGCGGGTGGGTGAGCTCCAGGACCTCAAGCGGGTAGATCTCCTCCCGCAGCAGCTCGCTGATCCAGTCGAGCTTCTCCTGGAACTCCGGTTCGACCGAGAAGTCAATTGCCATGGGTTACCTCCGCTGTTTGTTGGCTGGATGAAGAGTTGACGCGCTCGGCGGCCCATGGGGCGACCTCGCGCTTGAGGACCTTGCCCGACGGGTTCCGGGGCAACCGCTCGGAGCGCACGAAGACGTGCTTGGGGCACTTGTAGGAAGCCAGGCTCTGCCGGCAGTGCTCGATCACCGTCGCCGCCTCCCACTGCTCGCGCTCGGAGACGATCACCGCGGCGGGGACCTCCCCCCAACGCTCGTCGGGGACGCCGACGACGCAGGCCTCGGAGACGTCGTCGAGGCGGTAGATGACCTCCTCGATCTCCCGCGGGTAGACGTTGAGGCCGCCGGAGATGATCATGTCCTTGACCCGACCGGTAATCGAAAGGAAGCCCTCGTCGTCGATCCGACCGCGGTCGCCGGAGGCGAACCAGCCGTCCGCGAAGACGCGGGCGGTCTCCTCGGGGTTGCCGAAGTACTCGCGCATCACCGCCAGCGAGCGCAGCAGGATCTCACCCTCGCCGCGTTCGACGATCTTGCCCTCGTCGTCGCGCACGGCGATCTGGGTGTGACAGAGGGGCAGCCCGGCGCTTCCGGCGTGGGAGGCGGCGTGCTCGGCGCCGAGGATCGTCGCGATCGTCGGGAACTCCGACATCCCGTAGGCCTGGGCCAGCCGGCACTCGGGCAGCTGCGCTTCGAAGCTCTCGATCAGGCTCTTCGGGATCGGCTCGCCGCCGGTCATGATCCAGCGCAGCTCGCAGGAGCGCACGCGGGCGATCAGGTCCGGCTGTTCGAGCAGCTGCTTGACCAGGGTCGGGACCAGCATCAGGTGCGTCGCCCGCGAGCTCTCGAGGTTGGCGACGATCGCTGCGATCGCCGTTTCGCGGGTCGGCAGGACGACCGAGTGGCCGCCGAGCCAGAGCAGCGAGAGGAAGACGTTGTTGAACCCGGCGGCCCAGGAGAGCGAGGGCACCAGCAGGTAGGTGTCGTCGGCGGTCAGGCCGATGTCGACGATCTGACCCATCGCGTTCCAGAGGACGCTGGCGTGGGTGTGGGCGGCGCCCTTGGGCTTGCCGGTGGTGCCGGAGGAGTAGTAGATGATCGCCAAGTCCTCGGGCCGGGGGCCCTCCCCGGCGAGCGGCATCCGGTCGGCGATCAGATCCTCGTAGGGGATCGGCTGCGGCTCGAGCTCGGTGGCTGGCTCGCCGACCACGACGATCTGCTCGACGCAGTCCGGCAGCTCCGAGAGCAGGTCGAGGCTCTGGCCGTCGACGACGATCCAGCGCGAGCCGCTGTCCGCGCAGACGTGGGCAACCTCAGCCGGTCGCAGCAGCACGTTGACGGGGACGCAGACGCCACCCGCGGCGGCGATTCCGAACAACAGCTCGACCCACTCGATGCGATTGGGGAGGAGAACGGAGACGCAGTCGCCGCGGCGAACACCGGCCGCGGTGAGCCCGGCGGCGAGGCGTTGGGAGCGCAGATGCAGCTCACCGAAACTGCGCTCGGCCCCGTCGCAGGAGACGGCCGTGGCGACGCTCAGGCGGGGGTCGGCGGCGGCCCGGGAGAGGATCGTGACGAGGCTCCGCTCCGGCGCCGCGAGATGGGGCTGCTGTGACACGGGGTTCGCGCCCACCTCAGCGCGGCGCCATGCGTAGTGCCCCGTCGATCCGAAGGGTCTCTCCGTTGATCATCGGGTTCTCGACGATCTGCCGCATCAGCTGCCCGAACTCCGAGGGACGACCGAGGCGCGACGGGTTGGGGATCGTTTCCTCGAGGGCCGTGCGGGCGGCGAGCGGAAGCGCGCCCAGCAGCGGCGTGTTGAAGAGCCCGGGCGCGATTGCCACGCAGCGAACCTGCGACGCGGCGAGGTCGCGGGCGATCGGCAGGGTCATCCCGACGATGCCTCCCTTCGAGGCGGCGTAGGCGACCTGGCCGATCTGGCCTTCGAAGGCGGCCGCCGAGGCGGTGACGATGAGGACGCCGCGCTCGTCTTCGATCGGCTCGTTCTCCACCATCCGCGTCGCCGCGTGGCGGAGCACGTTGAAGGTGCCGACCAGGTTGATGTCGATCACCCGTTGGAACTCGTTGAGATCGAGCGGCTGGCCCTTGCGGGTGATCTTGCCGACCGAGCCGACGCCGGCGCAGGAGGCGACGATGCGCAGATCGCCGAGGCTCGCCGCGTACTCGATCGCCGCGGCGACCTGGTCGGAGTCACGGACGTCGGCAACCCGGTAATGCGTCCCCTCGTACCCGGCTCCCTGCTCGGGAATCGAAATGTCGAGCACGACCACGGTGGCGCCGGCGTCGGTCAGCGCTTCGACCGTCGCCTCGCCCAGTCCCGAGCTTCCTCCCGCGACTACCGCAACCTTCCCGGCGCAGTTCACGCGGGCACCTCGAGCGGCGCCACGTCGACCGCGCCGAGGCGGGGTGCGACGTAGCCGGAGAAACCCTCCGGGTAGAGGTCGGCGACGAGCAGGCCCGCGCAGGCGGGGCAGAAGTGCTCGGCCAGCATCACCCGCGGCGCTTCGACCCGGTCGCGGACACCCATGTCGAGCTCCGCGTAGGCCTCGACCAGCGGCCGCTCGTTGACCGTGGCCGAGTCGCGCCAGTTGGCGCTGAGCGAACCGAGCGAATGCTCGCAGTAGGCGCAGCACCAGTCCTCGTCGGCGTCGACCACGACGGAGACGCCGACGTCGCGGGGAGCCGAGGCGGATTGGGACGGCGCGGCGCCGAGCCGCTGCTCGCGAATCTGCGCCCGGCGCTTCTCGGTGGCGTCGGCGTCGGCCTCATCGCCGTCGAGTACGACCCCGTAGACGGTCTCCGCGTGGGCGCTGTCGATGTAGCGGTCCCTGACGTCCCTGGCGACCAGCTCAGGCTCGCGCATCAGCGGATCCCCGAGACCGCCGCCGCCGCCGCCGCGCATCCGGATCACGTCGGTCTCCTGCAGTTCGATTCTGCCCTCGTTGTTCTTCTGCGTCGGCTCGTCGCCCTCGAGCACCTTCTTCAGCGGCTGGCGCCCTTCCTCGAGCAGCTGCTCGACGTTGGTGTCGTGGTAGGAGCTCCACGAGGACCCGGCGCCGGGGAGGCCGCCGGCGACGCCGCGGGCCGGCGTCTCGGTGCAGCCGGCGGTGACGGCGCCGTCGAGCAGATCGGTCTCGTAGACGGTGTAGGCCAGCTCCAGCGCCTGGCCGCCGCGGAAGGTCCCGGGGCCGCCGGACTGGGGGACCAGCCGGCGCCAGAGGTAGAGGGCGGGCTGCTGGGCCTCGTTGGTCTCGACGTTGGGCAGCCCGACACCCGGCGTGCAGGTGAGGCCGTAGCTGTCCTGACCGTCGAAGATCGACTGGGCGCCGCCGCCGTGGCCGGTGGTGAGGTCCATGAAGAAGACCACGGTCGGGACGCCGCCGTGGCCGATCCCGGCAAGCGGGTTGAGGACGATCGAGTCGTGCGCCATCGCCCCCACCCGGGAGCGCAGGACCGGGTCGTCGCTGAGGCCGCAGGCCTGGTCGAAGACGTCCTTGGCGGCGCGGGTGACACGGACGCCGCAGTTGGCGTGACCGCTGGTGCAGGCGGCCGGGGAGACCGCGTTGACGATCGTTCCGGGCTCGCCGAGGTCGATCGTGATCGGCCGCCAGATGCCCGCGTTGAAGGGCAGGTCGCCATATCCGAGCGTGGTCAGGATCGTGCACATGACCGCGCCGTAGACGACGCCTTTGCCGGCGTTGACGAAGCCGGTGGTCTGCGGCACCCCGGTGAAGGAGATGTGGATGTCGGTGTCGCGGACCTCGAGCCGGCAGCGCAGCTCCAGCAGCTCGGCCTTGCGCTGGCCGTCGTACTCGACCCACTCCGCGGTTTCGTAGACGCCGTCGGGGAGCTTGGCGATTCGGGAGCGGAACGCTTCCTCGGTCAGGGTCTTGTTGATCTCGCAGAATTCCCTGAAGTCCTCGAACCCGAAGCGGTCGATCAGGTCGACCAGCTTCTTCTGGGCGACGTTGTTGGCGGCGATCATCGCCCGCAGGTCGTTGATCACGAGGTCGGCGATGCGGACGTTGGCGCTGATGTATTTGACCCACTCGGGGTCGAGCTCGCCGTCGCGCATGATCTTCGTCGCCGGGAACCGGACCCCCTCGTCGAAGACCGTCTTGGCGCCGGGGGCGAAGCCGGAGACGCCCATGCCTCCGACGTCGAGCACGTGGACGTTGGTGAAGGCCCAGCCGACGTGATCGCCCTGGTAAAAGGTCGGCATGATGATCGCGACGTCGCCCTGGTGCTGAGCGCCGCCCTCGAAGGTGTCGTTGACGATCCAGCCCTCGCCTTCGCTCGGCGAGGCGCCGTCGAGGGACTCGATGATCGCCTGGGTCCCCAGCAACGAGGAGCCGGCGTGAAAGAGGACAGTCGCCGACATCGCCAGCTGCTCGCCGTCGACGTCGAGCAGGCTGGTGGCAAAGTCCTGAACCTCGTAGACCACGGGCGAGCCCGAGGTGCGGGTCAGGGCGATCGCCATCTCGCTGGTGATGTTCTCCAGCGCCTTACGGTGGATCTCGATCGAGACCGGATCTGCGGTTTGGGTCTTCATCAGTCGTTCCCTCCTACCGTGAGCAGCACGTTCAGATATTGGTCCCGCTCGGCGGTGGTCCCCGCGGGCACGTAGAGAGTGGTGTCGACCGCCTCGATCACCGACGGGCCCTCGACCGAACTGCCCGGGGTGAACTTCGCCTCGTCGTAGATCGGCACCGAGACCCGCTCGTGGCTGGAGGGCAGGTAGACCTCGCGGTCGGACTTGCGCATCGCATCGGCGCTGCTGGGCTCCAGCGGGTACTCGGTCAGGTGGTGCGAGGACATCTGCCCTTTGACCGTCACCGCGACGTTGAGGGCCTGCGGAATCGCTCCCGGCCAGGCGGTGCCGGCGCCGTAGGTGCGCTCGTAGGTCTCGTTGAACTTGGCCTGCAGCTCGGGGACGTCGGCGTCGGCGAGCTCGCGATCGGCGATCGCGATCGGCAGGGCGTGGACCTGGCCGGCGAACTGCATGTCGATCGTGCGGTCGATCGCGATCGCATCGTCGGCGAACCCCTCTCCCCGCATTTCCTCGCGGCCGGTCTCGACCATTTCGTCGTAGACGTCGTTGATCCGCTGCAGCGCCTCTGCGGAGTCGAGCCCCGACTGGATCGTCTGGTCGTAGCGGAGGACGAAATCCGAGGCCAGCAGACCGCGGGCGCAGAAGACCGAGCTGTTGTTGGGGATCAGCACGCGCTCGATCTTCAGCGTCCGCGCGATCTCCGCCGCGAACCACGGCAGCGTGCCGCCGTAGGCGTAGAAGACGAAGTCGCGCGGGTCGTAGCCGTGGGCGACGCTGACCTCGCGAACCGCGTTGGCCATGTTCGCGACGACGAGCTCGTAGACCGCCGCCGCGGTCTCCTCGACCGACCAGCCGAGCTGGTCGCCGACCTTCTCGCGGAGCGCCCCGATCGCCAGGTCCCTGCGGATCTCGAGCCGGCCGCCAAGATAGTTCTCGGGGTCGATCAGGTCCATCGCGACCATCGCGTCGGTCACCGTCGGCTCGGTGCCGCCGTTGCCGTAGGCGGCGGGACCCGGCTGCGAGCCGGCGCTGCGAGGGCCGACCTGCGGCACGCCGCGCTCGCCGATCCAGGCGATGCTGCCGCCGCCGGCGCCGACCGAAATCACGTCGACCAGCGGCATCGCGGTGCGGAAGCGGCCGACCCGCACCGACTTCTCGACGTGGACGACGTTGTCGTGGATCAGCCCGGTGTCGAAGCTGGTGCCGCCCATATCGCCGACGAGGACCCGACTGTGGCCCATCGTTTGCGCCAGCTGGTTGGCGCCGGTCGCCCCGGCGGCGGGGCCGGCCCCGAGCAGGGCCAGCGGCAGCCGCGCCGCGCGCTCCTTGGAGATGCCGCCACCGAGCCCCTGGAAGAAGGCGACGCGGCCCGCCAGGCCGGCGTCGTTGAGCTTGGTGCTGAGGGTGTCGAGGAAGTTGCCCGCATCCTCGAAGACGAAGCAGTTGAGCACCGCGGTCATCCATCGCACCGCCTCGCCGCGGACCCCGCTGACGCTGTAGGAGGGGGTGGTGAAGACGTCTGGGTAGGCCTCGCGGACGATCTTCTCGGCCGCCTCCTCGTGGGCGCCGTTGCGGTAGCTGGAGAGGAAGCAGATCGCGATTGCGCTGACTCCGCGCTCCTCGACCAGGAACCGCGCCGCCTCCTTCACCGCCGCGGTGTCGAGCGGCACCAGCTCCTTGCCGGCGTAGTCGATCCGTCCGTCGATCTCGACGATGTCGCGCCGGTCGACCAGGTCTGGCACGTTGGTCTGCATGTGCTCGTCGGCGATCCGCAGCCGCGGCCCGCCGGCGAAGCGCAGTTCGTCGCCGAACCCAGACGTGGTCAGCACCCCGACCTTGGAGCCGCGCAGCTGCGCGACCGCGTTGGTGACGACGGTCGTCGCGTTGACCAGCAGGTCGGTCTGCGAGAGCAGGTCGTCGAGCGACATGTCGAGGGTTTCCGCGGCGACCTCGAGGGCGTCGAGAACACCACGGCTGAAGTCGTCGTAGGTGGTCAGCGCCTTGCCTCGGGCTTCGTCGCCGCCGACGTGGACGTGGACGTCGGTGTGGGTACCGCCGACATCGACGCCGACGAATGCCCGAGCCACACTCGAACCGTTTCCGTTACCGCTCATGACACTCCTTGCAAGTAGCGCATCTCACCGATCGACTTCTGGAACCGAGCCCGAACCTCACTGTCCGGTCCGTCGCTTCCTCAGCACCGTCGAGACGGCGACGGCGACGACGAGGGTGACGCCGATGTAGACGGGCTGGACCCAGTTGGCAACGCCCGCCAGCAGCAGGCCGCTGATCGAGACGGCGTTGAAGGCAACCGCGATCAGGGTGCCGGTGACGTTGTAGTCGCCGGGGCGAATCGCGGTCGCGCCGAGGAAGACGGCGCTGAGCGCGGGAAGCAGGAGGTTGGGGCCGAACTGAGTGTCGGCGGAGCCCGCGGCGGCCAGCTGCAGAACGCCACCGCAACCGGCCAAGGCGCCGCCGATCACAAAGGCGGTGATCGTGTAGCGACCGACCGGTAGACCGACCAGGGTCGCCGCTCGCTCGTTGTCACCGATCGCGTAGAGCGAGCGCCCGAATGGAGTCTGCCGCAGCAGATAGCCGGCGAGGATCGCGATCGCCAGCAGGACGAAGAACACGTGGGGGATGCCGATCGATTTCCCCGAGCCGAATTCGAGCAGCTTCGGCGAGATGCCGGTCGCCAGCGTGTTGCCCTTGCTGATCCAGAGAATCAGCCCGGCGAGGATCGAAGCGGTGCCCAGGGTGGTGATGATCGAGTTGACGCCCAAGCGGGCGACGACGATTCCGTTGATCAGACCGACCGTCGACGTCAGCAGAATCGCGACGCCGATCGCGGGCAGCAGGGCCCAGCCGTGGAGCGACATCAACGCACCGGCCACCAGCGAGCCGAAGCCCGCGTTGGCGGCGATCGAGAGGTCGAACTGACCGGCCACGAACGGGATCACGGCGGCGACCGCGATCACGCCGAGCACCGAGTTCGACTGCAGGATGCTCTGCAGGTTTGCGGTGGTCGGGAAGGTGTCCGGCGCGGCGATGCTGAAGACGACGATCGCGGCCAGCAGCAGCAGCACCAGGCCGCCGCGCTCGGCCGCTTGGCCGAGCAGATAGAGGGGGCTCCGCGAGCGCGCCCCGGAAGGTGATTGGGGAGCGGGTGACACCTGCAGGTTCTCGGGGGTCGCGGTGCTCATTCCTCTCCTCCGCTTTGGGTTGAACTCGATTGGATCCCGGTTGGGACGTCCTGGTGAATCAGGTTGCTCAAGGTCTCGCGGTCCAGCCCCTCCTTGGTCAGCTCACCGGCGATCTGCCCGTCGATGAAGATCAGGACGCGGTCGCAGAGCCGCACCAGCTCCTCCATGTCGGAGCTGACGACGACGACGGCGGCGCCGTCGTCGGCCGTTTCGCGGATGCTTCTGTGGATGTCGGCGCGGGCGCCGACGTCGACTCCCTGGCTCGGCTCGTCGAGGAGCAGGAGCCGGCGGCGGCGGCGCATCACCCTCGCCATCACGACCTTTTGCTGGTTGCCGCCGGAGAGGCTGGTCATCAGCTCCGACGGGGAGGCGGCCTTGATCTTGTACTTCTCGATCAGTGCCGCCGAGTCGCGGTTTTCGGGGCTGCGCCGGAAGATGCCGCCCTTCCAGTACTCGTTGCCGTCGGCGACGCCGAGGTTCTCGCGCACCGAGCGTCCGGCGAACATTGCTTCTCCGGGACGATCCCCGGGGACGTAGCCGACGATGTCCGCCTGCGCCCGGACGCCCCTCCCGCGGGAGAGCTCACGCCCGGCCACGGTCACCTCTCCGGCGCTGAACGGGGCGACTCCGTAGGCAACTCGCAGGGCCTCTGAGCAGCCCGCCCCCAGCTGGCCGGCGAGGCCGACGATTTCGCCCTCGTGGGCGCTCAGCGAGACGCCCCGCAGGGTGCCCGAGACGACGTCGGTGAGCTCCATCGCGACCGGCGTGTCGAGGTTCGCCATCGTCCGCGAGGTGTCTGCCTCGTACTCCTTCGCGAGGCCCGACCCGACCATCAGGCGGACGATGTTGGCGCGGTCTATTTCCTGGTCCTTGAGCGTGGTCACGACCGAGCCGTCTCGCAACACCGTGACCCGCCGGCAGGCACCGACGATCTCGTCGAGCCGATGGGAGACGAGCATCACCGCCTGGCCTTCGTTGGCGTAACGCTGCACTGCCTCCAAGAGGTCGTCGACTTCGGCCTCATTGAGCCCGGCCGTGGGCTCGTCGAGGATCAGAACGCCGCGCTCTTTGTGTTCGCTGTCCCGCAGCGCCCGAGCGATCGCGAGCATCGCCCGCACCGCGGGGTTGAGCTCGCTGGCCGGGGTCCGCGGGGAGGCGGGAATTTCGTAGTGCTCGATCACCTCTTCCGCCTGGCGGCGCACGGCGCCGCGATCGACGCGGCCGAGATGAGTCGGAAACTTCCGCCCCAGCGTGAGGTTGTCCTCGACCGACATCGAGGAGAAGATCGGTGACTCCTGGTGGACGACGGTGACCCCCATCGCCCGAGCGGCGGCGGTGGTCACATCTTCGGCGGAGAGCTTCTCGCCGTTGCCCTCGATCCAGCCGGCGTCGGCCTGGTGCACGCCCGACATCACCTTGACCAGAGTCGACTTGCCGCAGCCGTTCTCGCCGACCAGGCCGTGGACCTCATACCGATTGAGGTCCAGACTGACGCCCCGGAGGGCGTGGGTGGCGCCGAAGAACTTCTCGACGCCACCCACGCGGAGGGCCACCTGGGGGGCGGTAGCCGTGTCCGTAGGCGAATTCACCGTTAACCCAGTCCCCAGAGCTTCTTGTAGTTGGAGATGTAGTCGACGGGTGCTAGGTATTCGTCCCCTTCGGGGAGGTTTTCTTTGTCGACGATGCCCTGATCCCAGCCCGAGTAGACCGGCTCCTGTTCGTTGAACAGGCGGATCACGTCATCGACGGCGGCCCAGCCGAACCAGGTCGCGTCCCAGCCGACAGACATCTCCTGTCCACGACCGGACCGGATCAGCTCGATGTTTTGCGGAACCGCGAGCAGGCCGGTGTTGGTGATGCTGCCGACTTTGCCCGAGTTGACGATCGCCGCGGCGATGTTTTCGGAAACCGGGTCATACGGCGGGGCCATGATGTTGGCGTCCGGGTACTTCAGCATCGCCGTCTGAGCTTTCTGGGTCAGCGTTGCGCCCAATTCGGTCAACTGGAACGGAACTTCACCGACGATTTCGCATTCCGGACAATCGAAGTTGTCCTGGAACCCTTTGCTGATGTACTGGGTGACGGCGACGTCCTGCGAGGTGAACTGAATCGCTTTCTTGTCACCCTCGACGTTGACGATGTCCCAAGCGGCCTGGAGTCCACCGCCCGCTTCGCCGAGTTTCGCCCAGCTTTCGGGACCTTTGAACGGCCCTTCGAAGACGTGGGTGAAGAGTGATTCGGTGCCGCCCTCGAGCGGGTCGCTGCAGTCGTAGTCAGAGACTCCCTCGGTGATCATGCCCGCCGCTTTGGCCCGTTCGAGAGCCTGTTTGATCGGCGCGCAGTCGACGGAGACGGAGAAGAACGCATCGGCGCCGGCGACCCTCGCCTGATCGACCGCGGAGTTCCATTTCGTCACATCGCCCTGACCGTCGACGACGGTCGCTTTCCAGCCGACTTCCTCCGCTGCTTCTTTGATGCTCGCGGTGATCGCGGCGCAACCGCTCGCGGCCTCGGCGCAGGAGAGAATCCAGACATCCTTGCCGGTCGGGGCTTTGGCGGGTTCGGTCGGAAGCGGACCGCCTACGCCTTTCCCGTTTTCTTCGAGATATTTTTCGGCTTTCGCGACCGACGCGTCGGAGCTGCCTCCGCCGCTTTCAGTCGTGCCCGCTTCGGTGCTTGCGGCCGAACTGCTGGTGCTGTCGTCCGAGCCTCCACAGGCGCTGAGGCCGATGGCCAGCAATGCCGCCACCAAACAAGTCAGGGCACCGCCGAGTCTAAAAAATCGCGTCATCTGATCCCTTTCATTAACCCTTGAGTGCCGCCGGTCACGGCTGCACATCACCTGCTTTCCCAAATGCGGGCGGCAACATATCACGAAACAAGCAGCGGCGATGGCGCTTGTTATAATTTGGCTCTGATTCAAGCCCAGAAGCGGTAATCGGGCGCCTAAAACCGAGCAGAGAGCCGAGGAAAATGAGCAATCGCACCTACGTGATCGGGGTCGGCATGACCAAGTTCGACAAGCCGGGCAGCAAGGCCGGCGACTACCCGGACTGGGTCGAGGAGGCGGGCTCGAAGGCTCTCGAGGACGCGGGTGTCCCCTACGCGGAGATCGAGCGGGCCGCAGCGGGCTATTGCTATGGCGACTCGACCGCGGGCCAGCGCGCCGTCTACGGCCTCGGCCTCTCCGGGATCCCGATCGTCAACGTCAACAACAACTGCTCGACCGGCTCCTCGGCGCTGTTGATGGCCCGCGAGGCGGTCAAGGGCGGCCTCGCCGAGTGCGCTCTCGCGGTCGGCTTCGAGAAGATGCAGCGCGGCTCGCTCGGCGTCGGATACGAGGACCGCGCCAACCCGCTCGGCCGCCACACCGACCGCATGGCCGAACTGCGCTCACCCGAGGGGCACCCCTTCGCGCCGGAAATGTTCGGCAACGCCGGACGCGACCACATGCAGCGCTACGGCTCGACCCCCGAGCACTTCGCCTGGATCGCCTGGAAGAACCATAAGCACTCGGCCAACAACCCTTACGCGCAGTTCCAAGACGTCTACACGCTGGAGGAGATCCAGGCCTCGCGGATGATCCACGAGCCGCTGACCAAGCTGCAGTGCTCGCCGACCAGCGACGGCAGCGCCGCCGCGATCGTCGCCTCCGAGCGCTTCGTCGACGAGCATGACCTCTGGGATCAGGCGATCGAGATCGTCGGCCAGGCGATGGTCACCGACCTCTCCTCGACCTTCGCCGTCGACACCGACTGCATCAAGATCGTCGGCTCCGAGATGAGCCGCGAGGCGGCCCGCCAGGCCTACGAGGAGGCCGAAGTCGGCCCCGAGGACGTCGACGTCTGCGAGCTGCACGACTGCTTCAGCACCAACGAGCTGATCAGCTACGAAGCGCTGGGATTCGCCGGCGAGGGCGAAGGGCAGAAGCTGGTCGAGACCGAGGCCGTCACCTACGGCGGCGAGGGCCCCGTGATCAACCCCTCGGGCGGCCTGATCTCCAAGGGCCACCCGCTCGGCGCCACCGGCCTCGCTCAGTGCGCGGAACTGAACTGGCAGCTGCGGGGCAAGGCCGACGAACGCCAGGTCGATGGCGCCAAGGTGGCGCTGCAGCACAACATCGGCCTCGGCGGCGCCGCCGTCGTCACCGTTTACAGGCCCGCCAGCTGAGTCCGGCGTCGATGGACGGCAAGGGGGTACTGGCGGGCCTGCGGGTGGTCGAGGGCTCGGCCTTCGTCGCGGCCCCCTTGGGCGGGATGACGCTGGCCCAGCTCGGCGCCGACGTGATCCGCTTCGACCAGATCGGCGGCGGCCTCGACCACGGTCGTTGGCCGCTGGCCGGCGACGGCCAGAGCCTTTTCTGGGCTGGCCTCAACAAGGGCAAGCGCTCGATCGAGCTCGACCTGCGTCGGCCCGAGGGCAGGGAGCTGGCGCTGGCGCTGATCACCGCCCCGGGCACCGAAGCCGGGACCTTCCTGACCAACTTCCCGGCCCGCGGCTGGCTCGACTACGAGTCCCTGCGGCAGCGCAGGCGCGACCTGATCATGGTCGCCCTGACCGGCAACCCGGACGGCACCAGCGAGGTCGACTACACCGTCAACCCGGCGACCGGGTTCCCCTGGGCGACTGGGCCGCGCAACCTTGCCGAGCCGCTCAACAGCGTCCTCCCCGCCTGGGACGTGGCGATGGGCACCCTGGCGGCGGTCGGCCTCCTGGCCGCGGAGCGACGTCGCGGCCAGAGCGGCGAGGGCCAGCAGGTCCGGCTCTCACTCTCCGACGTCGCCTTCGCGATGGTCGGCAACCTCGGCCGGATCGCCGAGGCGACGCTCGGCGGTAGGGACAACCCGAAGGACGGCAACTACCTCTACGGCGCTTTCGGGCACGACTTCGAGACCCGCGACGGCCGCCGCCTGATGGTGGTCGCGCTGACCGCGCGGCAGTGGAGCGCCCTGCAGGAGGTGACCGAGATCGGCGAGGCGTGCGCCGGGATCGAGCGCGTCACCGGCCACGACCTCAGCACCGAGAGCGGCCGCTTCGAAGCCCGCGACCTGATCGCGGCGCTGCTGCGGCCGTGGTTCGCGAGCCGCGACCTGGGGACGACCCGCGAGGCCTTCGCCAGCACCGGCGTCTCCTGGGGCCCCTACCAAACCTTCCGTCAACTGACCACGGAGGACCCGCGCTGCTCGCCCGCGAACCCGATGTTCGAGACGGTCGAGCATCCCGGCGTCGGCAGCTACCTGATGCCCGGCTCGCCGCTGGACTTCTCGGCCGCAGGACGGGTGCCGGTCCGCCGCGCCCCTGCCCTCGGCGAGCACACCGAGCAGATCCTCGCCGAGGTCCTCGGCCTCAGCCCGACCGAGATCGGCAGGCTCGATGACGACGGCGTCGTCGCGATCGGCGCCCCGAGCCCGGTCTAGGCCTGCTGGGCGCCGACGCTTTCTCCGCGGCCCGGCTGGATCATCCCCTTGATCTCCTCGCCGGCGCGGATCCGGCCGAACAGCTCGGCGATCCCCGCGAGCGGCTCGACCGCGGTGACGAGCGAGGCGGCGTCGACCGCCGACAGCAGCGAGGCGGCGCGGCCGAAGCTGCCGCCGCCGCCGAAGGAGCCGAGGATCGTCAGCTCACGATCGGTCAGCTGGGTCGGCGCCACCGGGACGGTGACCTCGGCACCGAAGACCCCGAGCACGACCAGCCTGCCGCCGCGCCGCAGCAGGGCCGGCGCCTGCTCCAGCGCCGCCGTGGCCCCCGCGACTTCGAAGACGACGTCGAAGCCGCGCAGCTCGCCGGTCGCGGCGGCCAGAGCAGCGAGATCCGCCTCGGCGGAATCGACCGCGGCCGTGGCGCCGCGAGCCAGAGCGAGCTCGCGATTGCGGCGGCGCGGCTCGGAGACGGTGACGGTGGCGGCGCCGAGCACGCGCGCCGCCGAGGCGACCAGCAGGCCGAGCGAGCCGCCGCCGATCACCAACACGTTCTCCCCCGCCCGCAGCCGCGCCGCCTCGGCCGCGCGCAGCGCCGTCGCCCAGGGCTCGAGCAGGGCGGCGCCGGGCAGCGACACGCCGGCGGGCAGCGGAAACAGCTGCTGGGGTCGGTAGAGGGCGTACTCGGCGTAGGCGCTGGCGCTGTAATAAGGGTTGCGGCAGTGGGTCGGGTGCCCGGCGCGACACCAGACGCAGACGCCGCAGGGGCCGATCGGGTTGAGGCCGACCGCCCTGCCGATCAGCTCGGGGTCGGTCTCGGGACCGCCGGCGACGACCACCCCAGAGGCCTCGTGGCCGAGCACCTGGGGCGGCGGGCCGACATCGAACTTGCCGTCGAGGATGTGCAGGTCGGTGCCGCAGACGCCGCAGTAGGCGATCTCGACCAGCAGCTCCCCCGCTCCCGGCTGCGGCTGCTCGACCTCGCCGCAGGAGATCGTGCCGCCGCCCTCCCAGATCCCGGCCTTCAAGCCCCGGCCGTCTCCGCGGAGACCTCGAGCCGGTGCTTTTCCGGCTTGCCGGAGGCGGTTCGCGGCAGCGGCTCGGCCCGCAGCACCCAACTCTTCGGCACTTTGTAGGTGGCGAGGCGCTCGCGGCAGAAGGCCTCGACCTGCTCGAGGTCGAGGCCTTCGCCGACGACGAAGGCGCAACCGACCTCCCCCAGGGAATCGTGCGGGACGCCTCTGACCGCGGCCTCGCTGACGTCGGGGTGAGACGCCAGCACCACCTCGATCTCGGCCGGATAGACGTTGAGGCCGCCGCTGATGTACATCTCCTTGCTGCGACCGGCGATGTAGAGGAAGCCGTCCTCGTCCGTGTAACCGCGGTCACCGGTCCAGAGCCAGCCGTCAACGATCGTCGCCGCGGTCTGCTCGGGCTTTTCCCAGTAGCCGATCATCGTCGCCGGTGAGCGGCAGATGATGTCACCGTGCTCGTTCGGGGGCAGCTCACGGCCCTCGGAGTCGACCACGCGCAGTTCGCAGAGCGAAGTCGCCTTGCCGGTCGAGGCGGGCTTCTCGAGCGCCCGGTCGGCGCTGAGCAGCGCCATCAGGGTCGGGAACTCCGACTGGCCGTAGACCTGGAGAACGTCGGTCTGCGGCAGCGCCCCGCGCACCGTTTCCAACATCTGCAGGGATACCGCTTCGCCCCCGGTCGCGAGCAGCCGCAGCCGCGAGAGGTCGTGGCGCTCGAGGGCGCCGGAGGAGACCAGCCGCGAGAGCACCGAGGCGACGACGATCATCACCGTGCCACCCTCGGCGGCGATCGCCTCGCAGAGGCCGTCGGGGTCGAAGCCGCCGCTCGGCTGCAGGACGACGCGGCCGCCGATCCACCACAGCGGCATCACGATGTTGTGCAGCCCGGCCGCCCAGCAGAGGGCCGGCGCGCAGATGTAGACGTCGTCCTCGGTGAGCTTGAAGTCGGGGACCTGGTGCATCGCGTTGAAGAGGACGGTGGCGTGGGTGTGGGTCGCGCCCTTGGGGAAGCCGGTGGTCCCGGAGGTGTACTGGAGCAGCAGCACGTCGCTCGGCGAGACCAGATCGAGGCCCGGCGCGGGCCCGGTCGATGCGGCCAGCTCCTCGTAGGCGATTCCCCTCCCCCCGGCGGCGGTGCCGATCCCGATTGCCCGCACCTCGGGATGGTCGTCGAGGACGCCGGCGGCGACCTCGATCCCGTGCTCGTCGGCGAACAGCCAGGTTGCGCCGGAGTCCGCCAGCGCGTACTCCACCTCGGCCGGGCGCAACATGTAGTTGACGGGGACCAGGATGCCGCCGAGCTTGGCGACGGCGAAGAAGATCTCGACGAACTCAACCGAGTTGTAGGAGAGGATCGCCGCCCGTTCGCCCTTGGCGAAGCCGGCCTCGGCGAGGCCGGCCGCAACCCGGTCGCTGCGTTGGTCGAGCTCCCCGTAGCTGACCTGACGCTCGCCGAACACCAGCGCGATCCGCTCGGGACCCTGCCTCGAGAGGGGTCCCTTGCGGATCAGGTCGGCAACCGAGTAGCCGACGCCGGTGGCCGCCACGCTTAGACCTCGAGCGCGGCGCCGGCGCGCTTCAGCTTCGGCACGTGGAGCGCGGTGAAGCCCTCGGGGAAGAGGTCGGCGAGCAAGAGCCCGGCGCACTCCGGGCAGTAGTGCTCGGCGATCATCACCGGCCCGGCGCCCTGCCGCAGCCGCACGTGCATCTCCGACTCGGCGAGGCGCTCGGAGATCGAGGCTTCGCGGCTGACCGCCTGCTGGCGCCAATCGCCGTCGCCCTGGCCGAGGTCGCCGTCGCAGTAGGCGCAGTGCCAGTGGCCGTCGCCGGCGATCGAGACCGAGATCCCCGCCGTCTCCGGGAGGCCCTGGGAGCTCGCGGGCTTGGCGCCGATCCGGTCGGCGCGGACTTCGGCGCGTAGATCCTCGGTCGCCTTCGCATCGACCGCTCCGTCCTCGCCGATCACGACGCCGTAGGCGGCGCGGGCGTTGTCGGCGGTCACGTACTCGTCGGCGACGTCGGTGGCGACCAGCTCGGGGTCGCGCAGGAGCGGGTCGCCGACGCCGCCACCACCGCCGCCACCGACGCGGATCACGTCACCGCGGCCGAGGTGCAGCCGGCCGAGGTTCGAGGGCACCGGCGGCGAGTCGCCGGTGAGCGTCTCCTCGTGGGTCTGCCTGCCGGCCTCGAGGTCGGCGATCACGTTGGTGCCGTGGGTCGCCGACCAGGAGCCGGTGCCGGCGGGATAGCCGCCGCCCGCCCCGCGGCTGGGAATCTCCGCACAGGTGAAGGCGACGGCGCCGTCGAGCTGACCGGTGCCGTGGACGGCGTAGGCGATCTCCAGCCCCTGGCCGCCGCGGTGAATCCCGGGACCGCCCGAGTTCTGGACCAGTTTGCGCCACAGGTAGAGCGCCGGCTGCGAGGCCTCGTTGGTCTCGATGCTGCCGAGCCCGACCCCCGGGCCGATCGTGATCCCGTAGCAATCCTGGCCGTCGATGATGCTCTGGGCGCCGCCGCCGTTGCCGGTGACGTTGTCCATGAAGAAGACGACGGTGGGGGCACCGCCGCGACCGATCCCGACCAGCGGCACCAAGCAGACGCCGTCGGCGGCCATGCCGCCGACCCGGCCGCGAATCACCGGGTCCTCGCTGTTGGCGCAGGCCTGGTTGAGGAGGTCCTTGACGGCGCGGGTGACGCGCATGCCGGCGGTCGAGTGGGCGGCGCTGAGCGGCGCCGGCGGCACCGCGTTGACGACCGTGCCCTCGTCGCCGATGTTGATCGTCAACGGCCTCCACATGCCCGCATTGAAGGGCAGGTCGCCGTAGGCGAGCGTGGTCAGGAACGTCGTCATCAGGCTGCCGTAGGCGACGCCGCGGGTGCCGTTGATGAAGGCGTCGGTCTGCTCGTCGGCGACGAAGTCGAAGCGGATGTCGGAGTCGTCGACCTCCATCGTCACTTCCACCTCGAGCAGCAGGTCCTCGCCGTGGCCGTCGAACTCGACCCACTCCGAGGTCTTGTAGACGCCGTCAGGCAGTTTCTGGATCCGCTCGCGGAAGGCTTCCTCGCTCAGCGTCTTGTTGATCTCGCAGTACTCGACGAAGCGCTCGTAGCCGAAGCGGGAGACCACCTCGGTCAGCTTCTGCTGGGCGACGTTGTTGGCGGCGATCATGCCGCGGAGGTCGTTCAGCAGCAGGTTGGAAACGCGGACGTTCGACTGCAGGTGGCGTTCCCAGCCGCGGTCGAGAATGCCGTCGCTGATGATTTTGGTCGAGACGAAGCGCAGCCCCTCGTCGTAGACGGAGACGGCACCCGGGGCGAAGCCGGAGATCCCCATGCCGCCGACGTCGGCGACGTGGACGTTCGAGAAAGCCCAGCCGATGTGCTTGTCCTCGTAGAACTGGGGCATGATGATCGCGACGTCGCCCTGGTGCATGGCGCCGCCCTCGAACGGGTCGTTGACGATCCAGCCGTCGCCCGGCCGCACCTCCTCGCCGTCCTCCAGCGAAGCGATCACGGCCTGCGTCCCCAACAGCGAGGAGCCGGCGTGGAAGAGGATCGTCGCCGACATGCTGAGGTGCTCGCCCTCGGTGTCCATCAGGCAGGTGGCGAAGTCCTGGACCTCGTAGACGACCGGCGAGCCGGAGGTCCGGGTCAGCGTGATCGCCATCTCGTTGGTGATGTTCTCGAGCGCCTTGCGGTGGATCTCGACCGAAACCGGATCGTGCGTCGTGGTGGTCATCTACGCCTCCTTCGTGCTCAGGACGATGTTCATCAGCTGGTCGCGCTCGGCGCTGATGCCGCGCGGGACGAAGAGGGTCGTGTCAACCGCCTCGACCAAAGCCGGGCCCTCGATGCTGCTGCCGGGAGTCACCTTCGTCTCGTCGTAGACGGGGATCACCTCGCGCTTGCGCTCGGTCGGTAGGTAGACCTCGCGTTCGCTGCGCAGCATCTCGGACTGCTCGCTCGGTTCCAGCGGCCGCTCCTCGATCGAGGGACGCGGCAGCTTGCCGGTGACGGTGACCGAGTAGTTGAGCATCTGCGGCGGCGCGTCCGGCCAGGCGGTTCCCTTGCCGTAGGTCCGTTCGTAGACCTCGTTGAATTTCTCTTTCAGCCCCGGCACGTCGTCGGCGCTGAGCTCGCGATCGGGCAGCGGCATCGGCAGCGCGTGGACCTGGCCGGCGAACTGGAAGTCGGCGCTACGGGCGATCTCGATCGAGTCGGCCGAGAACCCCTCCTCGCGCATGCTCTGCTCGCCGGCCGCGACCAGCTCGCGGGCGACCTGGTTGACCCGGGCGACCTCCTCGGTGCCGTCGAGCGCCGACTGCAGGGTCTGGTCGTTGCGGAGGACGTAGTCGGAGACCAGCAGGCCGCGGGCGCAGAAGACCGAGCTGCTGTGGGGGACCAGGACGGTGCCGATCCCGAGCACGTTGGCGATCTCCGCCGCGAACCAAGGCATCGTGCCGCCGTAGGCGTAGAAGACGAACTCCCGCGGGTCGTAGCCGTGCGAGACGCTGACCTCGCGCACCGCGTTGGCCATGTTGGTGACGACGAGATCGTGGACCGCGGCGGCGGCCTCCTCGACGCCCCAGCCCATCGGCTCTCCGAACCGACGCAGGGCGTCGGCGGCGAGATCGCTGCGCAGTTCGACCCGGCCGCCGAGGTAGTTGCCGGGGTCGATCAGTCCCATCGCGATCATCGCGTCGGTGACCGTAGGCTCGGTGCCGCCGTTGTTGTAGGCGGCCGGGCCCGGGGTCGAGCCGGCGCTCTGGGGGCCGACCTGCGGCACCCCGCGCTCGCTGATCCAAGCGATACTGCCGCCGCCGGCGCCGACCGAGATCACGTCGACCAGCGGCAGCGAGGTCTTGAAGCGGCCGACCTTGACGTCCTTCTCGATGTGGATGACGTTGTCGTAGATCAGGCCGGTGTCGAAGCTGGTCCCGCCCATGTCCCCGAGCAGGACCCGGTCGTGGCCCATCCGCCGCGCCAGCTCGTTGGCACCGGTGGCGCCGCCGGCGGGCCCGGCTCCGAGCAGGGTCAGTGGCAGCTGTTCGGCCCGGCCCTGGCTGACGCCGCCGCCGAGGCCCTGGAAGAAGGCGACGCTGCCCCGCAGCCCGGCCTCGTGGAGCTTGGTCCCGAGCGCGTTGAGGAAGCCCTTCGCGTGTTCGTGGACGAAGCAGTTCAGCACCGCCGTCATCCAGCGCGGGTACTCGCCGCGAACCGAGCTGACCCGGTGCGAGGGGGTGACGAAGATCTCGGGGTACTTGGCTTCGATCAGCTCCGCCGCCTGCTGCTCGTGCGAACCGTTGCTGTAGCTGGAGAGGAAGCAGATCGCGATCGCGCTGACCCCGTTCTCCTCGACCAGCACCCGCGCCGCCTCGAGCACGCCCTCCTCGGAGAGCGGCACCAGCTCCTCGCCGGAGAACTCGGTGCGCTCCTCGACCTCGAGGATGTTGGCGCGCTTGACGATGTCCGGGACGTTGGTCTGGACGTGGTCGTCGACGTTGCGGATGCGGGGTCCGCCGGCGAAGCGGAACTCGTCACGGAAGCCGCGGGTGACGAGGATGCCGACATCGGCGCCGCTGAGCTGGGTGATCGCGTTGGTGACGACCGTGGTCGCGTTGACCAGCAGCTGGGTCGAGCCGAGCAGCTCTTCGAGCGAGACGCCGAGGTTCTCGGCGGCGACGCCGACGGCGCCGAGGACTCCGCGGCTGAAGTCGTCGTAGGTGGTGAGTGCCTTGCCGCGGGCTTCGAGGCTGCCCATGATCACCTGCACGTCGGTGTGGGTACCGCCGACGTCGACGCCGACGAAGGCCTCGCTGCCTCCGGAAGCGTCCCCGTTGACCGTCGCGCCGTTGCTTTTAGCCGTGCTCATATTTCCCCTCTCGGGCGACCCAGCGTCGCACCTGTAGTTCCCTTATTCCCAAAGTTCCGACCGATCGGTACAGGCGAAGGCCGAGATTATTCCTCGCCTCAACCGTTGTCAAGAAGCGGCTCTGGCTCACGCCATCACCGCCACCGGCCGCCAGCTCAAAACCTCAAAATCCTCGCCGTCCCGTCGCGCGCTGGTCCTGACCACGAGGTGCACCAGCCCACCGCCGCCCGCAAGCGCTTCGGTCTGCTCCAGCTCGACCTCGGAGTGCAGGGTGTCGCCCTCGAAGACCGGGCCAAGGTGGTCGCACGCATGCCAGGCGGCATAAGCGACAAGGCTCGGGAGCGCTCGCGACACGTGGCAGGCGGCGAGGCCGATCGTCTGGCCGCCGTAGACGAGACGCCGGCCGCGCCCCGACGCGTCGGCGTCGTGGTGGGCCATCGCCAGGTTGAGCGTCATCCGCGCCAACTCCGGAGCGGCGCTGACGACGTCTCCGGCGGCGATCGACCAGCGGCTGCCGAGCTCGAGGTCTTCGAAGTGGGGCCCGGGGACGAGCTCGCGGAAGGCGCCGAGCCGCCAGCCCGCGAGCGAGGAACGCACCGCTGCGAGGTCGAGTGCAGCCGGGATCGAGTCGAGATCGTCGGCGTGGCCGGTCTCCGCCTCGGGGTCGCGCAGCGGCAGCATCGCGCAGCGCCAGAAGTCCAGAACCGAGCGCTCCTCCTGGTCGACCGTGCGCACCCGCAGCGCCGCCAGGCCGGTTCCCCCCCGACCCGGACGAGGACTGTTCTGGCGCAGCGCGCCGACCTCGACCGTCGTGCGCAGGGTGTCGCCGAGCCGCGGCTGGCGATGCAGCACCAGGCCGCGGTAGAAGAGGTTGGCGATCACCCGCTGGGTGAGCAGCGTCGACTGGCCGATCGCGACGTCCCAGACCAGGCCCGGGTGGGCGAGCTGCCGCTCGTCGCCGCTGACGGCAGTACTGAGAGAGGCGTCGAGCGGCAGCCGCAGGCGATCACCGACGATCGCCTGGTGCAGCGCCGCGTGGCCTGGGGTCAGCGTCATCGCCGGGGCGGTGTCGATCCGCTGGCCGACCTCCAGCTCCTCGAAGAAGGGGCCGCCGACCGGCTGCAGGGTGATGGCTGCGGCGCTCACCTAACGGCCCCGACCCGCCCGCGCCAGAATTCCCCATGCGGCCGCGGCGACGGCCTCGTCGAGCATGTCGCCATTGAGCGCGACGGCGCCCGCCGAACCCTCGAGCTCGGCCCGTCGCAACGCCTCGATCACCGCCTCAGCTTGCTCCAGCTCCGTCGTGGTTGGGGTGAACAGCGACTCGAGCACCTGCAGCTGCGAGGGATGAATCGCCCACTTGCCGTCGAAGCCGAGATCGCGGGCGCGCTCGGCGGCGGCTCGGAACCCGGCATCCGGGGCGGTGCCGAGGTAGGGCCCATCGATCGCCTGCAGGCCTCCCACTCGCGCCGCGCCCAGAACCGCGTCCTGGGCGGCGAGCCAGAGGTCGAGGTTCTGGGCGCCCCGCGTGGAGCGTCCCAGCGCCGCGCCGAGGTCGGCGTAACCGAGGATCAGCGCTTCCAGGCGCTTGGAGGAGGTGGCGATCTCGGTCGCGGCGGCAAGTCCCGCCGGAGTCTCTATAAGGGCCTGCAGTCGCAGTGGACCCCGCCGCAGCACAGTCGCTTCGGCGCCGTCGAGGAGACGATCGGCGAAGGCGAGGTCGCCGGCGCTCTCGACCTTGGGAAGGACGACCGCCAGCGGCGCTTCGGGCAGGGCGGCGAGCGCGAGCAGGTCCGCCGCGCACCAGGGCGAGCGCGGGGCGTTGACTCGGACGCTGAGCACGGGAGCCTTCCACGGTCCCACCATCAGGGCTGCGGCTGCGGCCGAGCGCGCGCTCTCCTTGGCTTCGGGGACCACCGAGTCCTCGAGATCGAGCACCACCTCGTCGACCTCGATCTCGCGGGCTCGGGCCATCATCTTGGCCGACGAGGCGGGCACGGAGAGGCAAGAACGGCGTCGGACCTGAGCGTCGGCGGCGAACACGACAGCGATCTTACAAAAAAAACCATCGCCGCCGGTTTTTCTTCTTACTTAGCCTCTCAAGCCCCTGTTCGACCCCCTGCCTAGGAGAGCCGCTCCGGGGCTCGGGCGGGCTCGAACTCGTAATCGTCGAGGTCGACGTGCCGGGTCATCGTCCAGTAATCGACGACTCGCCAGGGCAGGTTGGTGACGATGCGGCCGGCGGCGTTGCGGTAGTAGGTCGACATCCCCGGATGACTCCAAACCATCTCCGCGTGGGCCGCGTCGACCTCCTCCACCCAGCGGTCGTGGACGTCGCGACGACACTCCACCGCGCCGCGTCCGCGCTCGAGCATCTCGACCATCAGGCTGACGATGTAGCGGGCGTCGCACTCGGCGACGAAGATGTAGCTGCCGCCGGCCCCGAGCCCCGTGTTGGGCCCGTAGATGATGAAGAGATTGGGGAAGCCGGGGACGGTCATCCCCAGGTAGGCGGTGGCGTCTTCCTCGCCCCAGGCCTCGTGCAGCGAGCGGCCCCCGCGGCCCTCGATCGCAATCGAGCCGAGGAAGTTCCGGGCCTGGAAGCCGGTGCAGAGAATCACCACGTCGGCATCGAAGCTCTCGCCCGCGTCCGTCTGCACGGCGCCGCCGGAGAGCGACGCGACCCCCGCGGTCACCAACTCCACGTTGGGGCGCTTCAGCGACTCGAACCAGCCGTTGTCGAGAAGCATCCGCTTGCCGAACGGGGGATAGGTCGGAACCGACTTCTCGATCAGGTCCGGGTGGCCCTCGAGCTGCTCCTCCACGTAGCGCGTGAAATAGCGACGGTGGGCATCGTTGACGGCGTTGAGGGAGCGCTCCGGGTGCTCCCACTCGGGGTCGATCACCAGCGAAGGCTGGACCCGGTCGTTGAAGGTCCAGGCGAGCCGGAACCGGTACCAGGCGCGGTAGAAGGGGACGTTCTCCATCAGCCAGTGAACCTCCTCGGAGACTGGGGAGAAGTACTCGTCGTTGGGGGCGATCCATTGCGGCGAGCGCTGGAAGACGGTCAGGCTCTCGACCTGGTCGGCGATCGCCGGGACGATCTGCATGGCGCTGGCGCCGGCGCCGACGACGGCGACCCGTTTGCCGCTGAGATCGAGGTCCTCGGGCCACTCCGAGCTGTGGAAGACCGGCCCCTCGAAGCGGTCGATTCCGGGCAGGTCGGGGATGCTCGGCTGACTGAAGATTCCAACCGCGGTGATCAGGATCTCGGCGCTGAAGGTGGCCTCGCGCCCGTCCTCCTCGGCGACCACCGTCCAGCGCTGCGCCTCCTCGTCATAGCTCGCGGATTCGACCTCGACCTCGAAGCGGATGTCGGCGCGCAGATCGAAATGCTCGACCATGTCGCCGACGTAGCCGACCACCTCGTCGCGTTTCCCGAAGTGGGTCTCCCAGGCACGGTGAAAGAACGAGTACGAGTAGAGATAACTGGGCGTGTCGACACCGGCACCGGGGTAGGTGTTGGTCAGCCAGACGCCGCCGACGTCCTGGTTGCGCTCGAGCACCACGAAGGGGATGCCGGCTTCGCGCAGCCGCAACGCCGCGACCACCCCTGAGATTCCGGCGCCGATCACGATCGCCGAGAGCTCCGGGCCATCCTCCGGCGCGGTCGGAGTCGGCTCGGCGACGAAGCCCATCTCCTCGCGCATCAGCCGCTCGTACTCCTCCGGCACCTCCTCCCCCATGCAGATGCTGAGCAGCTCGCGCAGGAGCCGCGGCTCCGGAACCGGGACGGCGGCCTCGTCCCCCTCCGACCAGGCGACGATCGCCTCGACGGCCGCGGCGCGCACCTCGGCGCCGATCTCCTCCGGCAGGCCGCCGGAGTCGTTGGGACCGAGCCCGCGCGCGCGGGTCGGCCGGTAGGGGTCCTCGAGCCAGCGGCGATCGCCGCCGAGCTGGAAGAGGACCATCGCCAGCGCCGGGATGTTGGCCGCCGCCACCGCTCGCTGCAGACGGTCGCGATCGAGCGGCCGAAGCGGCACGTCGCCGTTCCCAGGATCTGACATGAACGCCGTCAACCGCGGTAGCCGAGCGCGTACTCCGCGACCATCGCGCGGTGCAGCTGGTTCTGTCCCTCGACGATCTGGAAGACCTTGGCGTCGCGGAAATGGCGGGCGACGTGGTACTCCTCGTGGGTGCCGTAGGCGCCGTGGATCTGAACCGCGTGGGTGGAGGCCATCATCGCGACGTCGCTCGCGTGCATCTTCGCCAGCGACGCCTCCTGGCGCGCCCGCTCGCCGAGGTCACGTTGGCGGGCGTAGTCGTAGGTTGCAGCGCGGGCGCCGTCGATGCCGACGACCATGTCGGTGATCATCGACTGGACCAGTTGGAAGCGGCCGATCTCCTGCCCCTGGACGATTCGTTCGCGGGCGTAGGAGACCGAACGATCGAGACAGTCCTGGGCGAGCCCGAGGGCGCGCGAAGCAACCCCCAGCCGGCCCGTCTCAACCGCCGACATGGCGACGCCGTAGCCCTGGCCCTCCTCGCCAATTCGGTTCTCGGCCGGGACTCGAACGCCATCCAGGAAGACCTCGCCGGTGGCCACGGCGCGGAAACCGAGCTTGTTCTTGAACGGCTTCAGGGTCAGGCCCGGCGCATCACGCGGAATCAGGAAGGCGCAGATCGAGTTGCGGCCGGCGCCCTTCTCGAGGGTCGCGAAGGTGAGCAGGTAGTCGCAGACGTTGATCAAGCTGATCCAGGTCTTGGCGCCGTCGATCACGTATTCGTCGCCGTCGCGGCGACAGACGGTCTGCATGTCGGCGACGGCGGTGCCCGAGGCCGGCTCGGTGACGCCGGCGGAGATCAGGATCTCACCGCGGCAGAGCGGCGTCAGGTACTGCTGTTTCTGCTCCTCGGTCCCGAACTGGAGCAACCCGGAGCCGCCGAGGCCGCTGGGAAACGACATCACCAGGCCCATCAGGTGGTCCACCCTCGACATCTCCTGGAGCAATGCGGAGTAGGTGACGTGGCTGAGTCCGATACCTCCGTACTCCGACGGATTGATGCCACCGAGCAGGTCCAGCTCCCCCAGTTCACGGACCAACTGCCGGTCGAAGTGTTCCTCACGGTCGCGCTCGATCACGCCGGGCAGAACCCGGTCGCGAGCGAACTCGCGGACGGTGTCGAGCATCATCGCCGCGTCGTCGTCCATCGCCGGGTGGTTCATCTGGTGCGTCACAGGGCCGTTCACTTGTCGCCTCTCATGTCTTTCCGGCAACGCCCGATCGGGGATTCATCGAAGTCGTGCCGCCGTCGACCGGCAGGCTCACTCCGGTGATGTAGGAGGCGGAGTCACCGCAGAGCCAGACGGCGACTTCGGCGAGCTCCTCGGGCTCGCCCGGTCTGCCGAGCGGCGTTGCGGCGTCGCGCGCGGCGGTCTGGGTGGGGTCGCTGCCGAAAGCCTCCATCAGCATCGGAGTGGCGACGGTGCCGGGACAGATCGTGTTGACCCGAATTCCCCGCGGCGCTCCCTCGAGCGCCGCGGTTTTGCCCAGGCCGACGACGCCGTGCTTGCTGGCGACGTAGGGACCGAGACCGGCGGTCCCGACCACTCCGGCGATCGAAGAAAGATTGACGATCGCCCCGCCCGTGTCCCACATCGCCCGCATCTGGCTGCGGACGCAGTTGAAAACGCCAGTCAGGTTGACTTCGATCACCCGCGCCCAGTCGGGGTCGGAGACGTCGCGCAGGCGCGAGGAGTCGCTTTCGCTCAGGTCAAGGGTCGGGCCGACGATGCCTGCGCAGTTGACGGCCGCCTGCAGCTGCCCGAGGCGAAGGGCGGCGCCGGTCAGGCTCTCGACCGTGAAGGAGTCGGTGACGTCGGCGCTGACCGCGTCGACGCTCCCGGGCAGGCCCTCGGCGAGACGGACGGTCTCCTCCAGGCCCGAGCGATCGACATCGCCGGCGGCAACGTCGTAGCCCGCCCGGCAGAACGCCACCGTCGTCGCCTGCCCGATCCCCGAGCCCGCCCCGGTCACGATCGCCACCCTGCCCGGGGAGCCGGGATCGCTCATACCAGCACCACCGACGCCAGCACCACGGGCCCGACTGGATCGGGCTCGCGCGACTCGGAGTGGAGGCAGCTCTCGCACTTCACGACCCGATACCAACCACCCTCCGAGAGCACCGGGTAGCGCCGCAGCTGCGACTCGCCGCACTCCGAGCAGGCCCCCTCGACCGCCGCCCGCTCGACCGAGACGTGCTCGTGCTCTTGGCCTGGGGCGCTCATCGTCCACCCTCCACGTTCTGCCCCGGCGCTCGTTCCGCGCTCTTCTCTCGCCTGCATCGCGCGGTCGCCTCGAGGTCGACCTCGAGGCCCTCGGGGTCCTCGTCGGGATCGCCGCTGACGACGACGCCGTAGTCGTCACGAGCGCCGTCGATCGAGACGTATTCGTCGCGGACGTCGCGCTTGACGGCCTCCGGATCCCGCTTCAGCGGATCGCCCCAGCCGCCGCCGCCGTTGGTGATCCAGCGCAGCACCGAGCCGCGGCGCTCGCTCCAGATCGGGTGGCGCCCGAAGAAGGCGAACTCGCCCTCGGGGTCGAGCCGACCGCTGCTCGGGTCGACGACGCCGGAGACGACCGCCGAGCCATCGAAGTCGTCTGGGTCCGGGATTCGAAACTCCGAGACCGGCGTGGTCGCGTCGGAGCTCTCGTCCTCGAAGAACCAAGAGCCCCCGGCGCGGCCGTCGCCACCGTCGTAGACGCCGCTGCCGCTGGCGCTGCGGAAGTGCAGCGGCACCAAGTAGTGGTCGCCATCGCTGAGGAAGAGCGACTGCTTCATCAGCCCGGCGCCACCGCGGTGGGTGCCGGCGCCCGCGGTGTCGGGCAGGTACTCGCGGTGGAGGATGATCGCCGGCACCCGCGGCTCGATCTCCTCGACCGAGGGCATGATCATGTTCAGCGTCGCCAGGCCGGAGTGGTTGTTGCCGTCGCCGGCATCGGTGGCCCCCCAGGCGCCGTATTGGGCCTCGAGCTCGGCGGCGCTGAACCAGGGTGTGCCGTCGGGATTGAGCCCCTCGCCGGTGTGAAGGTTGGTCGAACCGTAGGCGCCCGCCACGGCCCGCTCCCCCAACGGCGCCTCGAGGGCTCTGAGGATCGCGTTGATCAGCACCGACTGAATCTCGAAGTAGAACATCACCGCGGCGGGCGGGCCGGCGCCGATCACGCTGCCGGTCGGGACGAGGACGTCGATGTCGCGGTAGATGCCTGAGGTGAACGGCGAGAATGGGTCGAGGACCAGCTTGACCGCCAGCGCCACCGCCGTCTGGGCGTCGAGCGCGGTCGCGTTCAGCGAGGTCCGCGACTGCGGCGAGGAGCCGCTGAGATCGACCTCGAGACGCTCGCCGCGCTTGGTCAGGCTGACGTGGACCCGGTACTCCTGCTCGGCGTCGACGCCGTCGCTGTCGACCTTGTCCTCGCCCTCGTAGACGCCGTCCGGCAGCGAGGCGATCGCCGCCCGCATCGAGGCCGCCGAGGCGTCGGTGTTGTAGCGGATCGCGCCCTTGTAGGCCTCGATCCCGTAACGCTCGATGCTGTCCTGAACGAGGCGCTCGCCGAGCGCGCAGCAGGAGCGGATCGTGTGGAAGTCCGGCAGCAGCGTCTCGCCGAAGCGGGTGTTGTCAAGGATCGTCCGCATCAGCTCCTTGACCGGCTCGTCGCGGTGGAAGATCAACTGTGGGCCCAACACCAGGCCGTTCTCGTAGACGTTTTTCTTCATCAGCGAGAAGCCGCCGGGGACGGTGCCGCCGATGTCGAGCTGGTGGGCGCGGATGACGACGAAGGAGACGATCTCCCCGGCGTGGAAGACGGGGCGGATGAAACACATGTCGTTGACGTGGTTGCCGACCCGGAAGGGGTCGTTGCAGATCAGCAGATCACCGGGCTCCAGTCGCTCGATCCCGTACTCCCAAACGGTGTTGCGGACCCCGGTGGAAAGCGAGCCGAGGAATATGACGTTGCCCTTGTTGACCGCCGCCAGCGGGTAGTCCTGCTCGGGTGGGCCGACGATCGCGCCGACGAAATCCTGGGAGAAGGTGATGATCGGCGAGAAGGCTCGGTGCAGCAGGTCGGTGCAGATGTGCTCGGCGACGTAGCGACCGCGGTTGGCGAGGACGCCGCAGGTGAAGCGGCCGGCCCCGTAGCGCTCGACGAACTCCTCCTCCGTGAGATCGCGCAGGTTCGGCTCGGAAACGATTGCCTCGGTCATGACTCCTCCTGTCTAATCAACATCTCGCCGTAACGGCCGACCCCCAGCGTCTGCCCCGGTGGGACGAAGGTCGTCGAGAGCGCCTCGCGAACGATCGCGGGGCCCTCGAGGCTGTCGCCGCGACATAGCTCCCCGCGCTGGTATTCCTTGCATTGGTAGGGCGCTCCCTTCAGGTGCTCGACCTCGACCTCGCGTGAAGGCGAGAGCTCGCCGGTGCCGCGGGGGTCGAGCTCGACGAAGGTGGCCTTCGCAGTCGGGACCGTGGCCTGGACGCGGAAGGTCACGGCCTGCAGCGGAACCTCGGGGAAGCGGTTGCCCGAACGCTGCTCGTAGACGTCGTGGAAGGTGGTGACCATCTCCCCGATCGCAGCCTCGTCGATCTCGCCGTTGGGTGCGTCGATGAACGGGGTCTCGTAGGCCTGCCCGGCCATCCGGGCGTCGAAGCTGCGTCGGAACACCGCGCCCGAGTCGGCGTCCACCTGCGCCTCGACTTCCCGCTGCAGCCCTGCGTAGATTTCGGCGATCTCCGACGCCGAGTCGGGCACCAGCGCCAGGTAGCGGCTGCGGCTCTCCATAAAGACCATGTCGGCACTGAGCAGCCCCAGGGCCGAGAAGAGGCCGGGGTGCGGCGGCACGATCGCCCGCTTGGCGCCGATCAGGCGAATCAGCGAGGGCAGCAGCATCGGCCCCGCGGCGCCATAGGCGACGAGCGAGAACTCGCGCGGGTCAATGCCATTGCGAATGACGATGTCGACGATGCCTTCGGCGATGTTGTTGAGGCCGATGTTGAAGGCGTTGAAAACGCGTTCGGAGAGGTCGAGAGGCGTCTCGAGCCGCTCGAAGGCCGCCAGGGCGAGCTCCCGGTTGAGCCGTCCCTCGCCGCCGAGGAAGCGATCCTCGTCGAGGATTCCGACCAGCAGACAGGCGTCGGTCATCGTCGGTTCGGTGCCGCCGCGGTCATAGCAGGCGGGCCCGGGGTCGGCGCCGGCGCTTTTCGGGCCGACCTGGATCTCGCCGGTGTCACCGACCCAGACGATGCTGCCGCCCCCGGCGCCGACGCTGGTGATCTCGTTGGAGAGGGTGCTGACCAGCATGTCGTGCTCGAGCTCGACCGTGTTGTTGACGATCGGTTTGCCGCCGACGACGACGCTGACGTCAGTCGAGGTGCCGCCGACGTCGACGCAGAGCAGGTCCTGGTCCTCGATCAGGGCGCCGAAATGAGCGCAGGCGCTGGTTCCCGCGGCGGGGCCGGAGAAGATCACCCGCGAGGGCCGCGCCATCGCGACCTCGACCGGCGCCAGCATCGCCGCGCAGTCAGCGTAGTTCCACTGCCCCTCGAAGCCGAGTTCGCGCAGGCCGGCGTCGAGTCGTTTCGAGTACTCCCCGTAGGTGATTCCCATGATCGCGTCGATCACGGTGGTCGAAGTGCGCTGGTACTCGCGCGCCAGCGGCGAGACCACGCTCGAGACCGCGATCGGGATCTCATCGCCGAGCTCCTCGCGGACCAGCGCCGCCAGCCGCAGCTCGTGCTCGCCGCTGACATATGCGTTGAGCAGGCAGATCGCCACGCCTTCGACCTCGCAGCGGCCGAGGACCCGGATCTGCTTCCGCGCCTGCTCCTCATCGAGCTTGGCGACGACCGAGCCGTCGGCGGCAAGCCGCTCGCGGATGCCGCGGCGCAGGTAGCGAGGAACGAGAGGAGCCATCGCGTCGCCGAAGGAGCGCCGCCAGCGGGGGTCGGTGACCGCGTCGGCCGGGCGCCAGTTCTGGCCGATGTCGAGGATGTCCCGATGGCCCGCCGTGCAAAGCAGGCCGACCTTCGGGATCCGTCTCGTCAGCAGGGCGTTGAGTCCGGCGGTGCTGGCGTGGTTGAAGACGTTGGCGTCGCCTACCCCGAGCTCGCGAGCGCCGCTGAGGACACTGTTGGTGGTGTCGAGGAGGTCGGTCGGGACCTTCCTCGTCTCGATGACTCCGTCGCGTACGGCGACGACGTCGGTGAAGGTGCCGCCGACGTCGACGCCGACCATCGCCCTAGACATGTCCATTGCGGCTGTCCTCGCTCTCGTCGATCCTTGGCCTCATATCCGGCGCTCCCGTCCTGCCCACCGCGCTGCTCTGAGCTCGCGCTTGCGCACCTTTCCGGTGCTGCTCTTCGGCAGCGAGTCGACGAACTCGACCCGCTTCGGAACCTTGTAGCCGGCGATCGAGTCGCGGCAGCGGGAGATCACGTCGCCCTCCTCCAGCGCCGCGCCCTCCGCGACGACGACGACGGCGGTGACGGCCTCCCCCCACTTCTCGTCGGGCGAACCGATCACGGCGACCTCGGCGACGCCCGGCAGCGAGGAGATCGCGTTCTCGACCTCACGCGGATAGACGTTGAAGCCGCCGCTGATGATCATCTCCTTCTTGCGGTCGACAATGAAGAGGAAATCCTCGTCATCGAGATAACCGACGTCGCCGGTGCGGAACCAGCCCGCCTCGTCGCGAACCTCGGCGGTGCTCTCGGGTTGGCGCCAGTAGCCGCTGGTCACCTGGCGGCCGCGGCAGGCGATCTCACCGATTCCCAGCTCGCCCGCCGGGTCGCTGATCCTCACCTCGGTGAGCGGATGGGTGCGGCCGGCCGAACGCAGCCGTTTGGTCTCGCCGAGCTTGTGGTCCTCGGGCGAGAGATAGGTAATCGGCGCCGGCACCTCGGCGCTGCCGTAGAACTGCGCGAGCGCGTCGGGGAAGCTCTCGACCGCGCGGTCGAGCCGATCGGGCGGGATCGCCGACCCCGCGTAGGGAATCAACCGAATTGAATCCATTCGAGCCCTCGCTTCGGCGGGCTCGACGCGATCGATCAGCATGCTGATCTGGGTGGGGACCAGCGGCAGGACGGTGACATCGTTGGCGGCGACCTGGTCGGCGATCTCGCCGACGTCGAAGCCGGGGCGGAGCCGGTTGCAGCCGCCGACCGCGCTCAACGCCAGGCCGATGGCACCGCTCCAGTGGCTGATCGGCGCCGTGTGCATCGCCACATCGGTGGACAGCAACGGCATCACCGAAAGGATGTTCCGGGTCGAGGCGCCAAAGGTCCGGTGGCTGCAGAGGACACCCTTCGGCAGGCCGGTCGATCCTGACGTGTACCAGAGGGCCGCCAGATCCTCCGCATCCGGAGCCGGAAGCTGCCGCGACTGCACCGAATCGATCAGCTGTTCGAACTCGATGACCCCCTCATTTAGACCGGCCGCGGAGCCGATCACGATCACCTGCCGGGTCCCCTCCGGTATCCAGTCGAGGCCCGTGCTGGCGAGCAGCTCGGCCTCGGCGATCACCGCGAAGGGGTCGCAATCGGAGGCGATGTGGGCGAGCTCGCGGGGGTGCAGGCGGGGAACCAGTGCCACCCGGACCAGGCCGCTGCCGGCCAGCGCATGTTCGGTCTCGACCCACTCGCAGCGGTTGGACGCCGCCAGGATGACGCGGTCGCCGGGCCTGGCTCCGAGGTCATGGAGGGCCGCCGCCAGGCGACTGGAGCGCTCGCCCAACTCGGCGTAGGTGAGCGATCGATCACGGTCGACCAGGGCGACCCGGCCGGCATGCTCGGCGCGGGTCGCCGCCAGCAGCTCGGCGAGTGGAACCAGCTTCGGGACCGTTGCGGCGCGGGGGCTCATCTCACGGCCGCGCCCCTCAGCGCCCCGGCGATGATCCTGGCGAAGTCGTCCATCAACTCGGGCGGCAGCTCTCCGTCGCGATCCCAGAGCATCCACCGCATCGAGACGAAGTGGTTCATGCCCATCAGCGCGAAGGCCAGCAATTCGGGGTCGATACGCTGCACCTCGCCTTCCTGCATCGCCTCCGCCAAGCCCTCGGCATAGCCTTTCGCGAAGCCGCCAAAGAACTCGACCGCGAGCCTCGGATCGGCCTCGTCGATCAGATGCAGAAGGCGGTGAAGGTCGCGGTGCTCGGCCAGCCATTCCAAGAAGGCTTTGGTCCCTTCGACCTCGGCCTCGACCCGGCTGCGGCCCGCCGCCCGGAGGGCGCCCTCACGGGTGGCGTCGGTCATCTGGCGCTGGAGCGAGCGGATCAGCTCGGCGAAGATCGCCGCCTTGCTCTCGAAGTAATTGTAAAAGCTGCCCTGGGCGACGCTGCTGCGGCGGACGATCTCGGCGACGGAGGCTTCCGCGTATCCGTGCCTGGCGAAGCACTCCTCAGCCGCCTGCAGGATCCGCTGCCGGGTGGCGCGACCGCGGGCCGTGCTCGGCTCCGCGACGGCCTTCACAACGGCCCCTGACCACGTTCGCTTCCAGACCCCTCACCCATGCCGCCACTCCTCTGCGTTCGCTGACGGGCTTCGACCCTAACTGACAGTTGAGTCATATGTCAATAAGCTGCCGGCTCTTCCCGCACGACTTCACTTCCCGGTCCATCGTGGCGGCCGCTTCTCGACGAACGCCCGGGTGCCCTCGGCGGCGTCGGCGGATTCCCGCACGGACTGCACCAGCGGCTGCTGGTGGTCGAACATTTGCTCCGGCGGCCAGTTCGCCGAGGATTCGACCAGCGACTTCGTTGCCCGCACCGCCAGCGGCGCGTTGGCGGCGACCTGGGCCGCCATCTCCAGCGCCGCGTCGAGCGCCCCGCCGGGCGCGGTCAGACGGTTGACGAGGCCGAGCTCGTAGGCCCTGGCGGCGCCGATCGGCTCGCCGGTGATCGCCATCTCAAGCGCTACGTTGCGTGGAATTCGCGCCGGCAGTCGCAGGACGCCACCGGCGGCGGCGACCAGTCCCCGTTTCACCTCGGGCAGGGCGAAGAGGGAATCCCTGGCCGCGACGACGCAATCGCAGGCCAGGGCGATCTCGAAGCCGCCACCGAATGCCGTCCCTTCGACCGCCGCGATCAGCGGCTTGTCAGGTGGGCGGGCGCAGAGGCCGAAGGGCCCCCGGCCGGGGGCCACGGGTCGCTCGCCGGTCGCCGCCAGCGCCTTTAGATCCATTCCGGCGCTGAAGCCGCCGCCGGCGCCGGTGATGACGCCGACCAGGAGGTCCTCGCGTCGGTCGAGCTCGTCCAGCGCCGCCGCGATCCGCCGCGCCGACTCGAGGTCGACGGCGTTGCGAACGGCGGGCCGATCGATCGTCACGATCACCGTGCCATCCCGGTGCTTGACCCGGATCCCCTGGCCCCCGTCGGTCAACGTGGCCCCATCCGGATCGCCCCGTCGAGCCTGATCGTCTCTCCGTTCAGCATCGGGTTTTCGACGATCTGCAGCGCCAGCCTCGCGAACTCGTCCGGCTTGCCCAGGCGTCTGGGGTGCGGGGTGGCGGCGGCGAGCGAATCGCGCAGCTCCTGCGGCCGTGCCGCCAGCAGCGGCGTTTCGAAGGTGCCGGGGGCGATCGTGCAGACCCGGATCAACCGGCCCGCCAGGTCCCGGGCCGCGACGATTGTCATCCCGTGTACCCCCGCCTTGGAGGCGGCGTAGGGAATCTGACCGATCTGCCCTTCGAAGGCCGCCGCCGACGCGGTGAGGATGCAGACACCGCGGTCGCCTTCCAGCGGCTCGTTCTTCGCCATCCGTGCCGCCGCCAACCGCAGCACGTTGAAGCTGCCGACCAGGTTGAGGTTGATGATCTCGGCGAAGACCTCGAGCGGCGCAGGATTGCCGTCGCGGTCGACCGTGCGAACCGGCGACCCGCGCCCGGCGCAGTGGATCAGCGCCCGCAGGGGCCCCAGCTCCGCCGCCTCGTCCAGCGCCCGCAGAACCTGCTGCTCGCTGGTTACGTCGGCGGCGACGAACTTCGCCCTGCCCCCCATCCCGGCCACGATCTCCTCGCCGTCGGAGCTCGGCAGGTCGAGCAGAGCCACGTTGCCGCCGCAATCCAGCATCCGCTTCGCCGTTGCCAGCCCGAGCCCGGAGGCGCCGCCGGTGATCAGCGCGGTGATTCCATCGGGTTCCATCCTGTCCTCCTAGATCCGCTCGATGATGGTCGCATTCGCCGTTCCGCCCGCCTCGCACATCGCCTGCAGCCCCCAGCGGCCGCCGCTCTGCTCGAGTCCGCAGAGCAGCGAGACCAGCAGGCGCCCGCCGGAGGCGCCGAGGGGATGTCCAAAGGCGATCGCGCCGCCGCGAGGGTTGACCTTCTCCAGCGGCACCCCGAAGTGCTCGGCCCAGGCGAGCGGAACCGGGGCGAAGGCCTCGTTGACCTCGATCTGGTCGAAGTCGGAGATCGCCATCCCGGCCCGTTCGAGGATTCGCTCGGTCGCCGGGATCGGGGCGCCGAGCATCGCGATCGGGTCGTCGCCGGCGACGGCGAAGGAGTGGAATCGCGCCCGCGGCGTCAGCCCGAGCACTTCGGCGCGTTCCTCGCTCATGATTAGCGCCGCGGCGGCGCCGTCGGCGAGCTGGGAGGAACTGCCGGCGGTGACGCTCCACTCGATCTCCGGAAAGCGCGCGGACATCTCCTCGGTCTCGAACGCCGGCCTTAGGGCCGCCAGATCCTCGACCGTGGTTCCGGGCCGGATCGTCTCGTCGGCAGCGACCACTTCCGGCTCGTCCGCGGCGGCAACCTCGATCGGGACGATCTCCGCGGCCGTGTCGGCGACGCCGGCGAGTCGGTGCGAGCGCGCGGAATACTCATCCAAGGCCTCGCGGTCGAGCTTCCAGCGGGCGGCGATCAGCTCGGCCGCGACCCCTTGTGGGATCAAGCCCGGCGCGTAGCGCTCTGCCACCGACGGCCCGTAGGGATCGGCGCCCATGCGGGCGCTAAGGATCGGCACCCTGCTCATCGACTCGACGCCCCCGGCCACAACCACGTCGTAGTTCCCCGCCATCACGCCGACCGCGGCGAACTCGGCGGCCTGCTGCCCGGAGCCGCAGCGGCGGTCGACCGACAGCGCCGGGACCCGCTCAGGCAGACCGGCCGCGAGCCAGCCGAAGCGGCCAATCGGCCCGGCCTGCTCGCCGGCCTGGCTGACGCAGCCGATCAGGACGTCGTCGACGATCTCCGGATCGAAGTCGTTGCGATCGATCAGCGCCCGCAGGGTCTGGGCCAGCAGCTCGACCGGGTGCAGCGAGCTCAGCGCGCCGCCGGGGCGACTGTCGCTTGCACTCCTCCCCCTGCCCATCGGAGAGCGGATCGCGTCGACGATCACCGCCGCGCGCAGTGTGGTGGGCATCCTCCTCGACGCTCCTTCTGACTCCACTTGATGGACCGAGAGCCGACCTTAAATGAGAACTGACTCGGTTGTCAAGTTCAGCCACGACTGTCATTGTGCCGGCACAAGCCCCCAACGAGGAGCGCGGGAATTTGCCCGAAATATTTACCAGCGAGCCCTTCGAGTACGTGGCCGGGGGCCTCGATCTCGTCGGCGAGCGGTGGGACGGCGACCCCGACCGGGCGACCGTGGTCCTCCTCCACGGCGGCGGCCAGACGAGGCACTCTTGGCGCCATACAGCCGCGCGCCTCGCGGCCGGTGGCCGGTCCGTGGTCGCACTCGACGCCCGTGGCCACGGCGACAGCCAGTGGGACCCCGCCGGCGACTATCTACTCGACGCTTTCGTGGCCGACCTCTCCACATACCTCGAGAGCAGCGAGCGGTCAGCGGTCTTGGTTGGCGCCTCGCTCGGCGGGATGATCGCCCTCGTCACCGCGGCCGAACATCCGGAGTGGGTGGCGGGCCTAGTCCTGGTCGACGTCGTCCTCGAGCTCGAGCGGGAGGGGGTGGAGAAGATCCGCCGCTTCATGGGGTCCTACCCCAACGGTTTCAGCTCGCTCGACGAGGTCGCCGATGCGGTGGCGGCCTACAACCCCCACCGGGAGCGCCCGCGGAACCTCGACGGACTGCGCAAGAACGTGCGCCTCGGCGACGATGGGCGCTGGCGCTGGCACTGGGATCCCGCCTTCGTCGATCTCGGCGACGAGCCGCAGCGGCGAAGCGACCCTAAGCGCCTCCGCCGGGCCGCGGAGGAAGTCAGGGCGCCGACGTTGATCGTCCGCGGCGCCGACTCCGATGTCGTCAGCCAGGCAGGCCTGGACGACATGGCTCGGATGATGCCCGACGCGGAATTCGCCGAAGTCGGGGCGGCAGGTCACATGGTCGCCGGGGACGACAACGACGTTTTCGGGGACGCGCTTGAGCACTACCTGGAACAGATCAGCTGATCTGTGAACGGAAGGGTACTGACAAGAGACGGGGTATTGAGTGTTTTTCTCCGCTCGGAGGTCCACCGGTAAATCCCTGTAAATGGGTCATTTTTGTAAGCGTTCAGCCCCACAGGGGGACATAACCCGAGCGCGGCGAACCCTTCTGCCATGGAGCGCGCCGAGGCCGAGGCCGTCTATGACGCAGGCCGCGAGGCCTGCGTCGAGTTCCTGATCGAGCTCACCGCCCGCTACGAGCGCCAGGTCACCCGCCTGGAGGCACGGATCGAGCGTCTCGAGGAGAAGCTGCGCGAGAGCTCGCAGAACTCCTCCCAACCACCCTCGGCCGACCCGCCGGCCAAGCGCTCCGGGCCCGAGCGCTCGCCCAGCCCCCGCAAGCAGGGCGGCCAGCCCGGCCACGAGGGCAAGACCCGAAAGCTGGTGGCCGAGGATCAGCTCGATCGGGTGATCGACCACTGGCCGGCGAGCTGCTCGGGCTGCGGAGCCGACCTCGACTCCGGCGAGCACGAGCCCGCCGGCAATCCCCACCGCCACCAGATCACCGAGCTGCCGGCGATCGCGGTCACCGTCACCGAGCATCGCGCCCACGCCCTGCGCTGCCCGGGCTGCGGGCACGCCACCCGGGCCACCCTGCCCGAGGGGATCGGCGCCAGTGCCTTCGGCCCCCGCTTGGCGGCGGCGATCGCCCTGCTCTCGGTCCGCAACCGGATCTCCCGCCGCGATGCCTCAGAGCTCTGCGGGGAGCTGTTCGGCGCCCAGGTCTCAACCGGCTCGGTCGACGCGATCTGCCAGCGCGCCTCCACCGCCTTGGCCTCTCCCTACGCCGAGCTGCGCGAGGCGGTCAAGGACGCCCCGGTGCTCTCGGTCGATGAGACCGGTTGGCGCTGCGCCGGTCAGAAGCGCACCCTCTGCGGCGCAATCACTGACACCCGCGCCGCCTTCCACATCGCCGCCGATCGCCACGAGCGCGAGCTGCCGGAGCTGATCGGGGAGGGCTTCGCGGGGATCGTCTCCTCCGATCGCTGGTGGGCCTATGACTCCTTAGACCCGGCGCGGCGCCAGGTCTGCTGGGCGCACCTGCTGCGCGACTTCCGCCGCCACTCCGAAGGCCTGGCCGGGCAGGGGCGCTTCGGGGAGGAAGGGCTTGCGATCTGCCGGGAGCTGTTCGGCGCCTGGGATCGCTTCGCAGAGCACGCCGACCGCGAGCGCCTGGCCCGCGAGATCGCTCCGATCAAGCGGCGCCTGCGGGCGCTGCTGGAGCCCCATCGCAAGAAGACCGCTCGCAACCGCCGCTTCCGCACCTTCGCCCGCAACCTCCTGAAGCTCTGGCCGGCGCTTTGGACCTTCACCGAGGTCGAGGGGGTGGAGCCGACCAACAACCGCGCCGAGCGCGGGCTTCGCTCCGCGGTGATCTACCGCAAGATCTCCCTCGGCAGCCAGTCGGAGGCCGGGGAGCGCTTCGCCGAGCGGATGCTCTCGGTCTCCCAGACCTGCCGGCTGCAGGGCCGATCGCTCTTCGGCTTTCTGATCGAGGCGATCACGGCGAGCGCTCGGGCGAGCCCGGCTCCCTCGCTGGTCTGAGCGGGAGAGCGGGAATCTCAGGCGTCAGTTGGGGCTGAACGCTTACCCAAATATGCATATTTGCAGGTATTTTGTAAAGGCACTGCCAAGTCACTGAGCCACAGATACACGTGGATATGCGGCGATCGTCGGCGTTTCGGGCATTCTTGGCGCCGAGTGCCCAACTCGAATTGGCCTAGTGTAGCTCCTAGGAGCTACACTATTCGGCCATGCCTTCCAAGCACCCCCGAATCGCCGTCACCGCCGATCCCGAGCTGGGGGAGGCGCTGGCGCGCGTCCGCGCTGCCACCGGGACCCGTGAGCCCGACGCGACCCTGCTGCGCCGCCTCGCCGTCGAGGGCGCCGAGGTGGAGCTGGAGGCGGGCCGCAACCGGCGCGCCGCCGCCGAGGCGCTCTTCGAGGCGATGGACGAGGAGCGCTTCGACCTCGACCTTGTCGCGATCGATCGCCTGAACGAGCCGACGCCCGGCTGATGGCCGCGCGGATCTGGGACGGCGTCGGGCCGGTGCTCGTCGACACCTCAGCATGGATGCGGGCCCGTCGCGATCCAGCCGCCCGCGAGCTCCTGCTGAGCGCGGTCCAGCGCGGCGAGGTCTGCTGGTGCTGGCCGGTGCGCTACGAGCTGATGGTCGACGCCCGCGGACCGGAGGGAATCGCAGCGGTCGAGCGCACGCTGGAGGGGATGCGGGAGATTCCGGTCGACCGCGCCGTGCAGCGCGCGGTCCTGGCGACGATGCGCGAGCTCGCCGCGACCGGCTCCCACGGCGCCCATCGCTTCCCGCTCACCGACCTCACCGTGGCGCTCGCCGCCCAGGCCACCGGCATCGACGTTCTGCACTTCGACCAGCACCTCGAGCGGCTCGGCGAGCATCTCGGGATCGGGGCGCACTGGATCTCGCAAGGCTCCTGAGTCCCAAGGGCGCCAGCAGAACGAGCTTGCCGCGCGACGGTGATCTCTCTCAGGCGCCCACCGGGTGGGCGCCTGACTGATACACGTGCTGCCGCGAATCGGGCAGACTGAGTCGATGCCCGTAGAGCTGTCGCCCACCGTGGTTGCGCGCGCCCTCGCTCGGCTGGGCGAGCACGACCTCGAGGCCCCGGGCGACGTGGAGGGCGCTCTCGAGCTGATCGCCGGCCGCGAGGATGACGAGGCGCCGCTGGAGATCAGCCGCTACGACCTGCAGCTCTTCCTCTGGTACCAGTTGCCCTGCAAGCTGCTCGCTCCGCCCGAGGTGAAGCGGGAAGTGGCTGCGCGGCTTGGCCGCTTCCTTGAGTTCGCCGGTGCAGGGGCCGAGGCCTATGCGGACACCTGCACCTCCGAGCAGACGATGGCGATGTTGCAGGCATGGGAGGCCGAGGACTCCGCTGCCGGCGAGCTGCTGCGCGAAGCACTCGAAGACTCGGGCCTGGAGCCGCCCGACACGGACGTCCTCGCCTGGCGGCCGGTGATGGGGTTCGAAGAGGCCCGGTTGCGCGACCAGGCGACGCGGGAGCTGGAGGCGTGGATCGAGGGGGAGGGAATCGATCCGGGCGCTCGCGGGTTCAAGCGCCGGCAGGCAGGGCTCGTGAGCGAGTTCCTGCGCCGGCCGCAGCCGGAGCTGGACGGCCGCGCCCCGCTCGACGTCGTCGTCGAGGAGCGGCTCGAGGACTGGGCGAGGGACGGGAGCAAGGCCTGGCGGGAGATCGCCGCCCCGGTCGTGCCGGAGCTGCGAGCGCCCCCGGCTCAAGGGGCGGAGCCGAGTTCCGGCGATCTGATGAGGCCGATGGCCTGGTTGCTCGAAGAGGGTGCCGCAGGAATCGGCCTGACCCAGACCGGAGCGCTCAACCGCGCCTTCGTGCGCGCCTTCGTCGAGCGCTTTCCGGCGATGTGGCAGGCGGGGACGTGGGGGCCGCCCCATCGCGAGGACGAAGTGGCGCCGCTCCGCGAGCTCCACGACCTGTCACGCCGTGCGCGCCTCTTGCGCAGGAGGGGTCGCAATCTCGTCCTGACCAAACGAGGTGAGTCGCTGCTGGGTGACCCGCTTGCCTTCCGCAACGCCGTCGCACCCAACCTGATCGCCGCCGACGGATTTGCCGGTGCGGTGCAGGAGCTGGCCGTGGCGGCGCTGCTCGGCGGCGGGCCGAGCGTCGATCGCGACGAGCTGGAGGTGCGGGTTCACGCCGCAATCGTCGCCGACGGCTGGAATGCTGCCGGGGAGTCCCCGGACCGTTACGAGGTGAGCGCCTGCGCCTGGGGCGCGATCCGGCTGGCGGAGGCCCTGGAATTGGTCGTCTACGATCATGAATATGACCGCGAGGCGCGTCGCTCTCGAGGCACGTTCACAGTGACGCCCGGCGGTCAGGAGGCCCTGCGGCTGGCTCTGCGCGCACGGGCGGCCGGCTGAGGAGAACCGTGGCGGACGGGGGCCGGAAACGCGACTCGAAGTCCGAGATCGTCGTCGTCTCGGCGCTCAAGGACTGGAGCTGCATGGAATGCGGGGGTGGTGGTGGCCTGCTGAGGATGGAGGACAGGGGGGCTCAGGGGGCTCAGCGGCCTCAGCGGCGCTGCTAGCGGGCAAACCCGGCAAGCATCGCGACCCGCATCACGTCCGGGTCCGAGTCGGCGTCGATCTCGCCAGCCTGCCAGCGGCGCAGGAACTCCGGCCCGCTGATCCCCAGGAACTTGCGGGCCTGCTCATCGAGCAACTCCTGGCCAGCCTCGCGGTCTAGCTCACGAACCTCGATGTCGGTGTTGGTCTTGGTCGCCATAGCTGAAAGTGCAGGATACCGGGAGGGTCCCCTTCACTTGTGCCTACAACGAAACTCCCGGCGCAGCTCCTGCCGGATGAGGTGACGCTCGCGCAGGCCAGAGTCCGAAAATGTCCCCATCGGCCCGCTCCGTCGGGTTTATCCAGGGCTGTCGCCTACCGCCGCCGAGGGTGGCGCGGATACCGTCGCGTCGATAGCGGGTGGTCCGTACGCCCCGTGGGGCGCTTCAGCTCGACGGATCGTCGGGGAAATCCTGGAAGAGATGTGGAGAAACTCGGATGGACCCGCAGGACCCCGGGATACAGTCATTGGAAAGGCAGTGAACCCCAACAGTGAATCGGAGGCCCAGATGAGGCTGCAGACACGCGGACTATTCGGAGTGGTGGCGATACTGGCGATCGCCGGATTCGTCGTCGCCGGTTGCGGCGGTGACGAAGACACGACCGCAACCGAGCCTGCAACCGAAACCGGTGCGGCCGGTGGGGCGGGCGGCGGCGTCAAGGGCGCGACGCTGGAGATCAAGATGGGCGAGTTCTACTTCAACCCGAAAAACGCCACGGCAAAGGCCGGGCCGACGACGATCGAAGCCCCGAACGAAGGAAGTGTCGAGCACGAGTTGGTTGTGTTCAAGACCAATATGAATCCCGCCAAGCTCCCGACCGAAGCCAACGGCGAGGTCAACGAGGAGAAGATGGACAAAGTTGCGGAAGGGGCAGGAGAGATCCCCGATGTCGAGGCTGGCGACACCAAATCGGGGGACTTCAAACTGACCCCCGGCAAGTACGTGATGTTCTGCAATCTGCCGGGGCACTACACCGCTGGCATGTACGGGACCCTGACGGTCACCGAATAGGGGGAGTCTGGTCGCCACCCCACCCTCGTCGCGGACGGCGACGAGGGTGGGGGCGAAGACCGGCAGCGCGCGCGCCGGATGGTGCGTTGCCTCGACTCGCCGACCAGCTTGTGGGGTGCGTAAACCCGATCTCGGGGGGTTGGAGGAACTCTCAATTCGCCCATCTGCCAAGGTCGCCTGCCCGTCATCGAGCCGAGGAGGGCATTGTTGCTCCTGTCGTTCCTTTATCTCGCGCTGCGCAAGATCGTCGAGCTCATCTCCCTGCGTCCCCGCTCCTCCCAGTTCAAGG
>JAENWU010000152.1 GCA_016649905.1 Thermoleophilia bacterium | reverse complement strand
CCTCGGGGCGCCGCGGCCGCGGGCGCCGGCCGCGCTCGCCGCTACCGCCGCCGCCGCCGAGAGCCGTCTCGCAGAACGGGCAGAGGCCCCAGCGCGGGTCGACCGGCTTGCTGCAGGTCGGGCAGGGGTCCTTGAGCCGGCGCTGGCAGTTCGGGCAGCGGAGGAAGTTCTTCTCGACCGGGTACTCGCAGTTGGGGCAGCTCTGGTCCTTGAGTTGGCGCACGCGCAACTCGGCGGCTTTGATCTCCAGCTCGCGCTCGTGGGCGTCCTCGAGGAACTCGGGCGGCCGCACGATCGCGTAGACGGCGGTGCCGATGAAGGGGAAGAAGGAGGCGACGGTGGCGCAGGCGATCAGGAATGGATCGGAGATCCGCCGCCGTGCGTCGAGGTAGGTGTAGACGATCAGCGCGAACCAGAGCACGACCAGCATCAGCAGGAAGAGGGTCGCGACCAGGTTGAGGCCGTCGTTGGTGATGCCGAAGATCGCTAGTGCCATGAGAATTCGCCCGCCCGTTGAAGGGACGGGCAGTCTACTTCGCCGCCGCCCCCGCGAACCCTGTTCGCGGTTGACGGGCAACCAGGTGCATCAGAGGAAGAGCCTTCCGAACAGGTAGCCGATCCCGAAGAAGGCAAGGATCACCAGCGCTACCACGACGGCTACCAGGCCCATCATCGACAGCAGTTCGGACCCGGCGCTGCGTTTGTTCATGCGCGAATCCTCGCATAGGCGCGGGCAGGCGCGATCCCGTAGTGAGAGCCCGCAACCAGGACTGCGCCGGGCGGCGGCTCGAGCGCGAGGTCCGTCGCCCGTGCCAGCGCCGCTTCGAAGTCAGCCTCCGCCTCCGCCTCCACCCCGGCCTCCCGACAGAGCCCCGCCAGCTCCCCGGCCGAAACTCCCCGCCGACGGGCCGATTTCGGGACCATATGTCCCGTTTTCGGCCCGTCGGCGGGGAGCTCGGTGCAGATGGCGCGATCGAGGGCTGGGGCGAGGGCGCGGATCATGGCCGCGGCGTCCTTGTCGGCGAGGATCGCCAGGCAGGCAACGACCCGGCGGCCGCCGGCCAGCGCCGGCAGCGCCTCGGCCAGCGCCGCGGCGCCGTCGGGATTGTGGGCGGCGTCGACGTAGATGGGCGGCTCCGCGGCGATCTGCTCGAGCCGGCCGGGAACGGCGACCGTCGCCGCCACCGCGGCGACGCGGGCGGAGTCGAGCTCGCCGAGGAAGGCCTCGGCGGCGGCGCGGGCGAGGGCGAAGTTGCGGCGCTGGAACTTGCCGGCAGCCAACACCCTCAGCTCCGCGCCGGGATCCTCGGGGGCGCGCACCAGGCGGGCGCCGCGCTCGGCCGCGGTGCGCTCGGCCAAGGCCGCGACCGGCTCGGAGACGCGACCGAGGACGAGCGTCGTCTGGTCGCGCAGGACGGCGAGCTTCTCGGCCGCGATCTCGAGCTCGGTCTCCCCCAGCCACTCGGTGTGGTCGAGGCCGATCGAGGTGAGCACGGTCACCCGCGAGGGGATCGTGTTGGTCGCGTCGAGCCGGCCGCCGAGCCCGGCCTCGACCGCCGCGGCCTCGACCCGGGCGCTGGCGAGGGCGGTGAAGGTCGCCGCCGTGGCGGCCTCGAACTGGGTGACCGCCTCACCCTCCTCGAGCGTGCGGTTGACGCCCTCGGCCGCCTGCGCGACCCGTTGCACCGCATCGGCCCAGGCGGCGCCGCCGATCTCCTCGTCGTGGATCAGCGTTCGCTCCGACCAGCGGTCGGTGTGGGGCGAGAGGCAGGCACCGGAGCCGACGCCGTGGGCCTCCAGCAGCGCCGCGGTCATCCGCGCCACCGACGACTTTCCGTTGGTGCCGACGACGTGGATCGAGGCGAAGCGGTGTTGCGGCAGCCCCAGCGCCGTGCTCAGCTTGTGCATCCGCTCGAGCCCGAGCCGCCAACCGATCGGTTCCAGCGAGTCGAGGTAAACGTCGGCGTCGAAGGCGGGCTCGGCCAAGGCGCGGCTAGCCCAACTCGTCCAGTTCGGCGCGGTAGCGCTCGAGCTTGCCGCGCTCCTCCTCGACCACCTCGACCGGGGCCTTGGCGACAAAGCCCTGGTTGCCGAGTTTGCGCTCGGCCCGCTCGACCTCTCCGCGCAGCTCCTCGCGGCGCTTGTCGAGCCGCGTCGCGACCGCGCCGGCGTCGAGCTGGTCGGAGGCGAGCACGCGGACCGGGCCGATCGAGGCGACCGGCTCGGCGCCGACGCCGTCGAACTCGAAGCGCGAGAGGCGGCCGACGAACCCGGGCGGCTCGACGCCGTCGATCAGCGCCACCAACACCGCCGCCGCCGGGACCCCGGCGAGGTCGCGCCAGGCGCGCAGTCGCTGGGTGAGGCCGATCCCGCCTTCGACGTCGGCTTCGGCGGCCTCGTCGTAGAGCGACTCGTCGGCCAGTGGGAACGAGTGCACCGCGAGGTGTCCCTGGCGAGCCGGGTGGAAGGACCAGATCTCCTCGGTGACGAAGGGCATCGTCGGGTGCAGCAGCCCGAGCAGGCGCTCCAGCGCGTACAGCAGCGTCGCCGAGACCTCCTGCTCGCCGTCGTAGAGGCGCGGCTTGACGATCTCCAGGTACCAGTCGCAGAGGTCGCGCCAGAAGAACGAGTAGCTCTCCTGGACGGCGTGGGCGAAGTCGTAGGTCTCGAGCTTCTCGGTCACCGAGGCGATCGTGTGCTCGAGCCGGGAGAGGATCCAGCGGTCCTCGACATGGATCGGCCTGGGCCTGATCGTCCCTTGCCCAACCGCCGCAGGGACTTGGCCCTGCGGCGCATTTGTGAGCGATTGATTCTGCTCGAATTTGCAATTCAGCAGAATCAATCGCGACGCGTTCCAGAGCTTGTTGGCGAGGTCGCGCCCCTGTTCGACCTTGGCGTCGGAGAAGCGCACGTCCTGGGTCGAGGACATCGCCAGCAGGCCGAAGCGCAGCGCATCGGCGCCGTGGACGTCGATTTCAACCAGCGGGTCGATCCCGGTGCCGAGGCTCTTCGACATCCGGCGACCGTCGCGGGCCTGGATCACCGAGTGCACGTAGACGTCGCGGAAGGGGACGTCGCCGGCGAACTCGATCCCGGTCATGACCATCCGCGCCACCCAGAGGAAGAGGATCTCCCGGGCCGTGGTCAGGAAGCTGGTCGGGTAGAAGGCGCGCAGCTCGGGCGTGTCGTCGGGCCAGCCGAGGGTTGCGAAGGGCCAGATCGCCGAGCTGAACCAGGTGTCGAGCACGTCCTCCTCCTGGCGCAGCTCGCCGCCGCAGTCGGGACAACGCTCGGGCTCGGACTCGGCGACGATTGGATTGGCCTCACATGCGTCGCAGTACCAGACCGGGATCCGGTGCCCCCACCAGAGCTGGCGGGAGATGCACCAGGGCCGGATTTCCCGCATCCATTCGAGGTAGACGCGCTTCCACTGTGCCGGCCTGATCCGCACCTCGTCGCGTTCGACCGCCTCGATCGCCGGTTTCGCCAGCTCGTCCATGCGGCAGAACCACTGCAGCGAGATCAGCGGCTCGATCCGCTCGCCGGATCGATGGGAGAACGGGACCGAGTGGGTGTAGGGCTCCTCGCCGCGCAGCCGGCCCTCGGCGCGCAGGTCGGCGACGACGGCGGCCTGGGCCTCGGCCGCGGTCATCCCCGCGTAAGGACCGGCCTCCTCGGTGAGGCGGCCGTCGGGGCCGATCACGACGATCTCCTCGAGCCCGTGCCTGCGGCCGATCTCGAAGTCGTTGGGGTCGTGGCCGGGGGTGATCTTCAGCGCCCCGGTCCCGAACTCGGGGTCGACGTGCTCGTCGGCGATGATCGGCAGCCGGCGGCCGACCAGCGGCAACACGCAGAAGCCGCCGACCAGCGCCGCGAAGCGCTCGTCGGTGGGATTGACCGCGACCGCGGTGTCGGCCAGCATCGTCTCCGGCCGCACCGTCGCCACCGTCAGCACCTCGTCGGAGCCCTCGATCGGGTAGTCGATCGAGTAGATCGAGTCGACCACCTCGCGGTTCTCGACCTCGAGGTCGGAGATCGCCGAGCGCGAACCCGGGTCCCAGTTGACCATGTAGTAGTCGCGGTAGATGTAGCCCTTGTCGTAGAGCTGCTTGAAGACGCGGTAGACGGCGCGGACGTAGTCGGAGTCGAGGGTGAAGCGCTCGCGCTCGTAATCGAGGGAGGCGCCGAGCCGCTTGTACTGCTCGACGATCCGCGAGCCGTACTCCTCCTTCCAGGCCCAGACCCGCTCGACGAAGGCCTCGCGGCCGAGCTCCTGGCGCGAGATGCCTTCGGCTTTGAGGTCTTTCTCGACCACCGCCTGGGTGGCGATGCCGGCGTGGTCGGTGCCGAGGATCCAGAGCGCGTTGCGCCCTTTCATCCGGTTCATCCGCACCAGCGCGTCCTGCATCGAGCCGTTCAGCGCGTGGCCCATGTGCAGCGCCCCGGTCACGTTCGGCGGCGGGATCGCGACCGAGAAGTTCTCCTCCGGCGTACCCACGGCGTCCGGGTGGAAGTAGCCGCCCTCGATCCACTCGGCGAAGATCCGCCCCTCGACCTCAGCCGGGTCGTAGCGGGTCGTCTGCTCCAGCTTCCTGCGGTCGGCGGCGCTCACGCCGCCGAGTCTAGATATCGCGCATCCGACTTTGACCCCACCCCGCTGGGGCAAAAGTCGGAAGCGCTAAGCCGATTCCTCGCTGAGGCCGTCCTCGGCGGCGCCGATGTCCTGGGGGGCGGCCTCGGTGACGAGGGTTGGGCGACGGCCCTGGGTGATCGTCTCGCGGGTGACCACGCACTTGGTCACGTCGCGGCGCGAGGGCAGTTCGAACTGGACGTCGAGCAGGGTTTCCTCGAGGATCGAACGCAGGCCGCGGGCGCCGGTCTCGCGCTCCAGGGCCTTGTTGGCGATCGCCTCGAGGCTGTCCTCGGAGAAGACCAGCTCGATGTCGTCGAACTCGAAGAAGCGCTGGAACTGGCGGGTGAGAGCGTGTTTGGGCTCGGTCAGGATCGTGGTCAGGTCGCCGAGGCTGAGCTGGTGGATCGCGGTGATCACCGGCAGCCGGCCGATGAACTCGGGGATCAGGCCGTATTCGATCAGGTCCTCGGGCAGCACCTGCTCAAACCACTCGCCGGCGTCCTTCTTTTCGCGCGAGGAGATCGCGGCGCCGAAGCCGATGCCGCGGTCGCCGACCCGCCGCTCGATCACCTTGTCGAGCTCGGCGAAGGAGCCGCCGCAGACGAAGAGGATGTTGGTGGTGTCGATCGTCAGGAACTCCTGGTGGGGATGCTTGCGCCCGCCCTGCGGCGGCACCGAAGCGGTAGTCCCCTCGAGGATCTTCAGCAGCGCCTGCTGGACGCCTTCGCCGGAGACGTCACGGGTGATCGACGGGTTGTCGGCCTTGCGCGCGATCTTGTCGATCTCGTCGATGTAGATGATCCCCGTTTCGGCCTTTTTGACGTCAAAGTCGGCGGCCTGGATCAGCTTCAAGAGGATGTTCTCGACGTCCTCGCCGACGTAGCCGGCCTCGGTCAGCGCCGTCGCGTCGG
>JAENWU010000197.1 GCA_016649905.1 Thermoleophilia bacterium | reverse complement strand
GGCCAGAAGGGCTCCTCGGCGATGCCGCACAAGCGCAACCCGATCCGCACCGAGCGGGTCACCGGCCTGGCCCGCGTCCTGCGCGGCTACGCGCAGGCGGGGATCGAGAACGTCGCCCTCTGGCACGAGCGCGACATCTCCCACTCCGGCGCCGAGCGGGTGATCCTGCCCGACGCGACGATCCTGCTCGACTACATGCAGGACCTCGCCACCAAGGTCGCCGCCGGGATGACGATCAACGCCGAGCGCATGCGCGAGAACCTCGGCCTCACCCACGGTGCCCTCTTCAGCCAGCGGGCGCTGACGGTGCTGGTCGAGGCGGGGCTCTCACGCGACGACGCCTACAGGATCGTCCAGGAGAACGCCCAGCGCGCCTGGGACACCCGCACCGAGTTCCGCGACCTCCTCGCCGCGGCCGACACGCCGCCGCTCGACCTCGACGCCGTCTTCGACTACAACGCCTACCTCACCCACCTGCCCGAGATCTTCGCGCGGGTCGAAGCGCTTTCGAGCTAGGGTCCTCCAATGATTCTCTACACCTGCAGGCAGAAGACGCACGGACCGGGCTTCGCGCACCCATGTGGCAAAGCCGGCAAGGCGCTCGACGCGGCCGGCTACGAGTACGAGCTGAAGACCGTCGGCGGCTACCGGTTGATGCCCTGGACCTGGGGCTCCCGCGACGATGAGCGGGCCGAAGTCAAGGAGCTGAGCGGCACCAACGAGGTGCCGATCCTGGTCCTCGACGGCGGCGAGGTGATCTCCGGCTCCGGCGCGATCGCGCGCTGGGCCAAGGAGCACCCGCTCTCGCCGGCCAAATCCGGCGTCTAGGAGACGGCGAGGACGATCGCCGAGGTGGCGGCGATCACGGTCCCGATCAAGCCACCGCCTACCTGCAGCAGCGTCCGCCGCAGCCCATTGATCCCGGCGCGCAGCTCAGCGAAGCCTGCGCGCATCTCGGTGCGCAGCTGTACGAAGCCGTCGTCGACGCGACGGTTCAAGTCGTCGAGCCTGTCGTCGCTCCAGCTCTGCCTCATCGCCTCCATGATGGCATCAATGTAGACAGAAAGTTTCAGCGCGTGGCGCGCTGAAAGAGAAGTTTTCGCTGCGGCTTTGCGCCTAAGCCGTGACCGGCTCGCGAGCCGGGCGGCGGGCGCTGACGATGACCGGGGTGCCGTCCTTGGGCGAGAGGGTGATGTTGCGGCGGCCGGTCTTCTCCGCCGCCGGGCTCGCCTTGCGCAGGTCGCAACGGGTCAGCACCTCACGCAGGACGATCCGCATCTCGAACTCGGCGAAGGAGGCACCGATGCAGCGGCGGATGCCGCCGCCGAAGGGGATCCAGCCGTAGGTCTCGGGGCCGCTGTCGAGGAAGCGCTCGGGCTTGAAGGCGAACGGCTGCGGATAGATGTCGGCGCGAGTGTGGGTCAGCCAGATCGCCGGCGTGACGTCGGTGCCGGCCGGCAGCTCGAGGCCGTCGGCGACCAGCTCGGTGGCGAGGCGACGTCCCGCCAGGGGGATCACCGGGCGCAGCCGTAGCGACTCGGAGATCGTCGCCCGCAGGTAGTCGTCCTCGCCCGCCTCGAGCGAGTCGCGCAGCCGCTGCAGCGGCTGGTGGTGGCGGAGCAGCAGGTCGAAGGTCCAGGCCAGTGCCGTCGCCGTCGTCTCGTGGCCGGCGAGCAGCAGCGTCATCAGCTGGTCGCGCAGCTCCTTGTCGTCCATGCTGCCGCCGTCCTCGAACTCGGAGAGCATCAGCATCGAGAGGATGTCGTCGCGCTGCTCGAGGTCGGGCTTGGTTCGGTGCTCGGCGATCTCGGCGAAGAGCAGCTCGTCGACTTCCCGCAGTGCCCCCTCGAACTTGGCCCAGGGGCCGCGGCCGCCGAAGCGTTGCGTCGCCAGCCCAACGATCTGCGCCCGCGGCGAGGCAGTTTCCTGGAGGACGTTGCCGAGCATCCCCCGCAGCCGCTCCAGGCGGGGTCCATCGCTGAACCCGAAGACGACCCGCAGGATCACCTCCAGCGTCACCGCCTGCATCCGCGAGTGGATCGGGAACTCGCGCTCCAGTGGCCAGCTGTCGATCTCCGCGGTGACGATCTCCTCGACCACCGCCTCGTAGGAGCGCATCCGCTCACCGTGGAATGGCGGCAGCATCAGCTTGCGCCGCGAGAGGTGCTCCGTCCCTTCCTGGATCAGCAGCGAGCCCGAGCCGAGGATCGGTTCGAGGATGATGTTGCGTCCCGGCGGCAAGCCGTGCGAACGCTCTCTATATAGAGCCTTGATCGCGGCTGGATCGGAGATCAGCACCATCGGCCGCTCGAAGCCGAGGAAGCGGACGCTGAAGGAGTCGCCGTACTTCTGCCGGCAGTCCTCCATGAAGGGAAGCGGCCGGAAGGCCCAGCGCAACGTCTGGGAAAGCGAGCTGCCTTTCGGTTCGGGCGGGAGCGGCACGCCTCTGAGGATGGCACCGAACGGCGACACCGTGGTCCCGCTTCCCGGATGGTTAGCATCGACTTAATGCCGGCCCTCGCGGACTTGAAGCTCCACTCGTCGGGAAAGGTGCGCGAGATCTACGAGTGGGACGACGACCTGCTGATGGTCGCCTCGGACCGGATCTCGATCTATGACGTGGTGATGCCGACGCCGGTCACCGACAAGGGCAAGGTGCTGAACCGGATGTCGGTTTTCTGGTTTGGGCTGACCGCGGACATCGTCCCCAACCACTTCATCTCCGAGGACGTGCCGGAGGAGGTCGCCGAACGGGCGATGCGGGTGCGGCGGCTGGAGATGTACCCGGTCGAGTGCGTGGTCCGCGGCTACCTCTCGGGCTCGGGCTGGAAGGAATACCGCCAGTCCGGCGCCGTCTGCGGGATCGAGCTGCCGGCCGGCCTGCTCGAGTCCGACAAGCTGCCGGAGCCGATCTTCACGCCGGCGACGAAGGCCGAGATCGGCGACCACGACGAGAACGTCGACTTCGACCGCGCCGCCGAGATCGTCGGCGACCGGGCGCTGATGGAGGAGCTGCGGCGGGTCTCGATCGCGGTCTACCAGCGCGGCGCCGAGCATGCCGCCGAGCGCGGGATCATCCTCGCCGACACCAAGTTCGAGT
>JAENWU010000009.1 GCA_016649905.1 Thermoleophilia bacterium | reverse complement strand
TTTCTGGCGGCCTCGGATGATCGCCGTGCGGCGTCCTCAGTCGCCCAAATAGCGCTGCTATTCGGGCTCCCTGCGTCCTGGCCCGACGACCACCGAGTCTCGCCAGATTCCCGGCAACGTTGCCGGTCACACCACTAGCAGGTGGTGATGCCGGTGAACGGCAGGCTGACCAGCCGCTGCGAGGTGTTGTCCCGCTCGTTCGACTCGAAGAGGTTTTCCTTCGGGTCGACGGTCATCTCGAAGGAGAAGCAGCCGCTGAGGCCGGCGACGTTGATCCATTGCTGCTGGTAGGGGGCGGGGTAGATGTCCGACCAGCCGACCGAGGTCCCCAGCGTGACCCGGCTGCGGTAGGGGTTCTGGTTGCAGCCGGGGTAGTGGCGGCTCGCTGGTGAGACCGCACTCGGCTGGGTGCGCTCGAGGTCGCGCAGGCAGTAGTTGAGCTTGGGACTGGTGCGGACGACCGCTCCCAGGCTGCCGTCGGGTTCGACCGCGCGCAGGTTGAACTGGGCGAGTTGGTGGACCTTCCAGTAGGCGCCGCCCCAGTACGCGCCGACGTCGGTGAAGCGCAGCGTGGCGTCGCTGCTGACCGTGATCTGGCCGCCGCCGACCCTGTAGATGCGCTGGTTGGTCCGCATCGTCCGCCAGCCGTTGCGCTTGCCGACCAGCTCCATCGGGCCGCGGCCGCGGCTGCGCACGTCGCTGGTGGCTCGCAGCAGGACTCGGCCTGGGCCGTTGTCCTCGACGTAGAGTTCGCTGGCGGGGCCGATCCGCAGGTTGGGGCAGAGGAGCTGCTTGGCTTCCTTGCCTTCGCAGGGGTTCTCGACCGGCGCCGCCTGGCTCGCTGCAGGTAGCGCGGCGGCAACGAGGAGGGCCGTGGCCAAGACGGAGATTCGGGCTCTCACCGGCCCCAGAATATCCTGAAGCGTTGCTATCGTCGGCCGCCCGAAGCGCAAAACGACGCGGTGGCTTCCGGTTATTCGAATCCGTGGCGTTTTGCGCGAGGACATTTACTTATGAGTGAGATGCCCGAGAACTTCCAGACCGCCCCGCTGGGCGACGTCGATCCCGAGATCGCTGCCGTCCTCGAGGGCGAGCTGCGGCGCCAGCGCAACACGCTGGAGATGATCGCCTCGGAGAACTTCGTGCCGCAAGCGGTGCTGGAGGCGGTCGGCTCGGTTCTCACCAACAAGTACGCCGAGGGCTACCCAGGCCGCCGCTACTACGGTGGCTGTGAGGAGGTCGACGTCGCCGAGCAGCTGGCGATCGACCGCGCCAAGGAGCTGTTCGGCGCCGAGCACGCCAACGTCCAGGCCCACGCCGGCGCCCAGGCCAACAACGCCGCCTACATGGCTCTGATCGAACCCGGCGACACCATCCTCGGCCTCGCCCTCGATCACGGCGGCCACCTCAGCCACGGGATGAAGCTGAACGTCTCCGGCAAGCTCTACAACCCGGTCGCCTACCACGTCAGCCGCGACGACTTCCGGGTCGACATGGACGAGGTCAGGAGCCTCGCCGAGGAGCACCGCCCGGCGTTGATCATCGCCGGCTGGTCGGCCTACCCGCGCCAGCTCGACTTCGCCGCCTTCCGCGAGATCGCCGACTCGGTAGGCGCCAAGCTGATGGTCGACATGGCCCACTTCGCCGGCCTCGTCGCCGCCGACGAGCACCCGAACCCGGTCGAGCACGCCGACGTCGTCACGACGACGATCCACAAGACCCTCTGCGGACCGCGCAGCGGCATGATCCTCTGCCGCGAGGAGCACGCCAAAGCGATCGACAAAGCGATCTTCCCGGGACAGCAGGGGGGGCCGCTGATGCACGCGATCGCCGCCAAGGCCGTGGCCCTGCACATCGCCTCCAGCGCCCAGTTCCGCCGCCGCCAGCGGCAGACGATCTCCAACGCTCGCGAGCTCGCGGCCGGGCTCGAAGCCGGCGGCGTCCCGGTCCTCACCGGCGGCACCGACGTCCACCTCGTGCTCGTCGACCTCACCCCTACGGGGCTCGACGGCCAGACCGCCGAGGATCGCCTCGACGAAGTCGGGATCACGGTCAACCGCAACTCGATCCCCTTCGACGAGCGGCCGCCGATGAATCCCTCCGGCCTGCGGATCGGCACGCCGGCGCTGACCACCCGTGGCATGGGGGAGGCCGAGATGGCCGAAATCGCCTCGGTCATCTCCACCGCCCTGACCGGCGACTTCGTCTTCGAGAAGGACGGGCTCGGCGCCCGCACGGCGGCGCTGATCGATCGCCACCCGCTCTATCCCGAGCTGGCGACCGCCTGACCCTTGGATATCTGGGTCGACATGAGCGCTCCGGCGCACGTCCTCGTGCTACGTCCGATCATCGAGCGCCTGCAGGCCGAAGGGCACTCGGTCGAGGTGACCTCGCGCGACTACGCCCAGACCCAGTCCCTGCTCGAGCTGCACGGCATGCCGCACACTCCGATCGGCCGCCACGGAGGCGCCTCGCGGGTCGGCAAGGCCTACCGGCTCGGCGAGCGGACCGCCGGCATGCTCAGCTTCGGTCGCAAGCGCTCCTTCGACCTCGCCCTCGCCCATGGCTCCAATGACCTCGCGATTGCCGCCCGGGCGCTCGGCATCCCCGAGGCCAACATGCACGACTACGAGTACGCGGTGACCCAGCACCACATCGGCTGCCGTCTCGCCCGCCGAGTGATGTTCCCCGACACGGTCCCCGCCTCGCGGCTGCGCCGCTTCGGGGTCGGCCCCGAGAAGCTCTTCCCCTACCCGGGCCTGAAGGAGGAGTACTACCTCTTCGACTTCGAGCCCGACCCGCAGGCGCTGACCCGGCTGGCGGTCGACACCGAGCGGGTAGTGGTGATCGTGCGGCCGCCGCCCGACGTCTCGCTCTACCACCGTAAATCGAACCCGCTGTTCCCGAAGGTGCTCGAGCGGATCGGCCGCGACGAGGGAGTGCACGCGGTCGTCCTGCCTCGCACCGAAGCCCAGCGGACCTTCATCAACGGCCTCGGGCTGCCCTCGCTGATCGTCCCCGACGACGCGGTCGAGGCGCAGAGCTTGGTCGCCCTCGCCGACCTCGTGATCTCTGCGGGCGGGACGATGAACCGCGAGGCGGCGGCGCTGGGCACGCCGGTCTACACGACCTACGGCGGCCGCTTGGGCGGGGTCGACGAAGCGCTGATCCGCTCCGGCCGGCTGCGCCCGCTGACCGATCCGCGGGCGCTCGTGCTGGAGAAGCGAACCGCTGCGGCGACCGCGATAAAACGCGACCCCGCCGTCCTGGTCGAGACGATTCTCGGTACCGTCGGAGCCCTACCATTGCGCGGCGAGGCACCCCAAGTAACTCCTTCCTAGACGACTCCGGCCTCAGCGAACAGGGCCTGGAGGAGCTGATCGCGCACGCCGCGGAGGGTGAATCGCGGCCGGTGGACGTCGTCCTGCGCGGGCTTGACGTCCTGATCTCGGCCTCGGCGCTGCTGGTCCTCTCGCCGCTGCTGGCCCTAACCGCGCTGGCGATCCTGATCACGTCGGGGCGGCCGGTTCTCTACCGCGGCGCCCGCGTCGGCCGCGCCGGGCACCTTTTCTGGATGTACAAGTTCCGCACCCTCAAGCCCGACGCCGAGGACCGCCTTGGGCCCTTCTACGGCGAGGAGCTCTCGCGCCGCACCGAGGAAGAGCGGACGCGGATCGGCGGCGTCCTGCGCTCGACCCACCTCGACGAGGTGCCGCAGCTGTGGAACGTCCTCCGTGGCGACATGGCGATCGTCGGCCCGCGGCCGATCCGGCCGGCCTTCTTCGCCGAGCTCTGCCGCGAGATCCCGCAGTACTGGCAGCGGCTGGTCGTTCGCCCCGGCGTCACCGGCTTCGCGCAGACGCGGGTGACCAGGGAGGAGTCGTGGGCCAACAAGCTCGCCCACGACATGGAGTACATCGCCGACCGTTCGGTCGGCCTCTACTTCAACGTGCTGGCGGCGACTGTCGCCAAGGTTCTCGGCCGCGGGCCCGCGGCGCCGGGTAACGCCGACACCTGAGCACGCCCATCTCTCGCCCAACCTCGACCCGGGATCGTCTCGAAGCTGACGACCGAGGGACGGCATCTTCTCGTGAGGTCGTAGTTGACTCCGCTATGCGGAGCTAATTACGACCTCACCTTGGGAGGGGATGGGCGGACCTTGTGAGCGAACGGATCTTCGGGCGGCTTGAGGGGAGGGGTTGGGGTGCCCGTCGTACGAGCGGCGTTAATTTTTCGCTTGTACGTTCTCGAGACGGGCGTGCTTCGGGGCGAAAAATCCAGCGAAGGTAGACGGGCACCCCAACCCCTCACCCCAACCCCCCGAAGCAGGCCGTCGATACTGCGAGACTCCCGCGCATGTGCGGGATATGCGGAATTGTGCGGGGCGAGCGCAGCGGACCGCCCGACCCAGAGGTGGTTGAGCGGATGAGCGCCACGCTTGCCCATCGCGGCCCCGACGACTCGGGCGTCTTCCACCGCGGCCAGGTGGCGCTGGCGGCCCGCCGACTCTCGATCATCGACCTCGACCACGGCCACCAGCCGATCGCCAACGAGGACGGCAGTGTCGTCGTCGTCCAGAACGGCGAGATCTACAACTACCGCGAGCTCAAGCGCGAGCTCGAGGGCGCCGGCCACCGCTTCGCCAGCGACTGCGACACCGAGGTCCTCGTCCACCTATACGAGGAGCACGGCGACGCCTTCGTCGAGCGCCTGCGCGGGATGTTCGCGATCGCCCTCTGGGACGAGCCCCAGCGCCGGCTGCTGCTGGCGCGCGACCGCTTCGGGATCAAGCCGCTCTACTACCGCGCCGTCGACGGTGAGCTTTCTTTCGCCTCGGAGCTGAAGGCGATGCTCGAGCAGCCCGGCTTCTCGCGCACGATCGACCCGGAGGCGCTCGCCGCCTACCTCGCCTTCAACTCGATTCCGGCGCCGCTGACGATCTTCGCCGAGGCCCGCAAGCTGCCCCAGGGCCACCTGCTGAGCTGGCAGGACGGCGTGATCAAACAGGTTCGCTACGCGCGCCCGAGCCCGGTCGCCGCCGACCGGGTGCGCAGCGGCTCCGCCGACTCGCTGGCAGCTGAGCTGCGCGAGGTGCTCGAGGACTCGATCCGCGCCCACCTCGTCGCCGACGTCCCGGTCGGGGTGCTGCTCTCCGGCGGCGTCGACTCTGGTGGCATCACCGCGCTCGCCGCCTCGCAGTCGCGCGAGCCGCTGAAGACCTTCTCGATCGGCTTCGAGGAGAGCGGCTTCGACGAGCTCGACCGCGCCCGCCTGGTCGCCGAGCGCTACGGCACCGACCACCACGAGTTGGTCGTGCGCCCCGACGCGGTCGAATTGCTGCCGCGGCTGGTCGAATCCTTCGACGAGCCGTTCGGCGACTCCTCGGCGCTGCCCACCTACCTCGTCTCCGAGCTTGCGGCGGGCGAGGTAAAGGTCGCGCTCTCCGGCGAGGGCGGCGACGAGCTCTTCGGCGGCTACTACACCTACGTCGCCGACCTGCTGGCACCGCGGGTCGGCCGCCTGGCGGCGCTGGCGGCGCCGCTGGCCGAGGCGCTGCCGAGCTCCGACCGCCGGGTCGGCTTTGACTACAAAGCCAAGCGCTTCGCTCGCGGCGCCAAGCTGCCACCGCTGGAGCGCCACCACGCCTGGAAGGAGATTTTCGCGCCGCCGGTCCGCGCCGCCCTGCTGGGGGAGCGCAACCCCGGCTGGGACCCGGTCGACCTCTACCGCGAGCGCTACGCCGAAACCGCCGGCGCCGAGCAGCTCGCCCGGATGCAGGACGTCGACCTCGGCATCTACATGGCCGACGACCTGCTGGTCAAGACCGACCGGCTCAGCATGGCCAACTCACTGGAGCTGCGCGTCCCCTTCCTCGACCAGCACGTCGCCGAGTTCGCCTTCTCGTTGCCGCGGGCGATGCGGGTGCGCGGCTTCGCCAAGAAGCGGCTGTTGCGCAAGGCGCTGGCACCGCTGCTCCCGAAAGAGGTGGTGGCGGGGCGCAAGCAGGGGTTCTCGATCCCGGTTGCCGCCTGGCTGCGCGGACCGCTCGAGCCGTTCGCCCGCGAAGTCCTCTCCGCCGCCAACCTGGAGCGCCAGGGCTGCCTCGACCCGGCGACGGTCCAGGGCCTGCTCGACGACCACTGCTCGGGGCGCGAGGACCTGAGCCGGCAGCTCTGGGGCCTGATCGCCTTCAGCCTCTGGTTTGACCGCTACGCGAACTAGACTCATCCGCGCCTGGCAGGAGCGCATATGACGCAGACCCCCGACTCGCTGGACGCGCTTTTCGCCTTCCTTCTCGCGGGCGCCCTGACGATGCTCCTGGTGCCCCTGACCAAGCGGCTGGCGGTGTGGGTCGGCGCGATCGATTACCCCAACGAGCGCTCCCTGCACGACGTGCCGACGCCGAAGCTGGGCGGCCTCGCGGTCCTGGTCGGCGTCCTCGCCGCCGGCCTGATCTGGCTCCCCGACGATTCCGAGAGCCACGCGATCCTGATCGGCGCCGTCACCATCTCCCTGGTCGGGGTCGCCGACGACCTCTACGAACTGGGCCCGGCGACCAAGCTCCTGGGCCAGGCGGCGGCGGTGATCATCCCGGTCTCGGCCGGGGTCACCGTCGACGACTTCACCTTTCCCTTCTTCGGCCGGCTCGCACCGGGCACGGTCGATCTGGTGACGCTGCCGTGGGGGGGAGTGGTCGACCTCGGCCAGGTCCTGACCGTGGTCGGGATCGTCGCGATGATCAACGTGATCAACCTGATCGACGGGGTCGACGGGCTGGCCGCGGGCGTCTGCGTGATCTCCGCCCTGACCCTGGCCGTGATCGCGCTCTCGCTCGACCGCACCGCCGCCGGCGTGCTGGCGGCACTCGTGGCCGGCGCCTCGCTCGGCTACCTGCGCTACGGCTTTCCTCCCGCCAGCACCTTCCTCGGCGACACCGGCTCCAACCTGCTCGGCTACCTGTTGGGGACGATCGCCGTCCAAGGGGCGCTGAAGACGAACGCCGTCGTCGCCCTCTTCCTGCCCTTGATCGTGCTCGCTGTGCCGATCCTCGATACCGGCTTCGTCGTCGCCAAGCGACTCAAATACCGCCGCCCGATCTACCGCGCCGACCGCTGGCACTTCCACCACCGGATGGCCGACATCGGCTTCTCCCAGCGCCGCACGCTGGTCTACCTCTACGGCTGGACGATGGTGATGGCGGCCCTCGCGCTGGCGCTGCGCTTCGTCCCCTACAGCGACGACCACGGCCACTTCAACGTTGGCTGGACGGTCGTGATCGGCATCTGCGGGCTGCTGGCAATCGCCGCCAGCTTCTATCTGGTCACGGTGCTGGAGATCTTCAAGCTCCGCCAGGTGCGGCTGCGGCAACTGGTCAGCCTGCGGCGCGAGGTCGGCGCCCCTGAGCCGCAGCCCCAGGAGGTCGATCGCGCGGTCGAGCGCGAGCTGGAGACCGGCAGCTTCCCCACCGTGGATCCGGAAACCGGCGAGTTCGGCGCCCTCGACCAGCCCGATGGAGGTAGTGGCAAGGGGCACTAACCCGCAGCAGAAAGCCATTCTCGGGACCCTTCGGATATAGTCGCCGCTGCGTCCGCTCAACCCCGAGCCGGACGTATCTATGTCTCCTCTTAAGTACGTCGATCTTCTGCTGCTGGCCGCCGCTCTCGCTGTTTTCGTGGTCGGAGGATTCCCCATGCTCGGCTACGCGGTGGGGGCTGCCGTTTGGCTTATCCAGCGCTTCGTTCAGGTCTATGCCACGAAGCGGGCCGCCACCGAGCTCGCCGCCGGCAACCGCCAGAAGGCGATGGGGATCGTCGCCGCGACCACGCTCGGCCGAGTCTGGCTGATGGCGACCGCGGTCCTGCTCGTCGGCATCGCCGAGCGCGAAGCGGGCCTCTCCGCCGCGATTCTCGTCCTCGTCCTCTTCACCGTTTCCTTCGCCGCCCAGGGCCTGGCGCACCTGTTCGGCGAGCCCGAGGGGCAGGGAGTCGCGTGAGCGCCGAGCAGGCAGTTACCGAGGCGCCCGACGGCGCCGCGAAGTCCAGCGGGCTGAGCACCAAGGCCAAAGTCCTGATCGGCCTCGGGGCCTACCTGGGGATCGCGATCCTGCTGCTGCTGATCTTCGGCAGCGACGGCAAAAACGAAGAGTTCCAGCCCCAGAACGAGTTCAAGCTCGAACCGTGGATCACGCTCGAACTCGGCGGCATCGACTTCAGCATCAACAAGGCGGTCCTCTACCTGATCCTCGCCAGCGCGCTGACGATCGCGACGATGTTGTGGATCTCGAAACGGATGCAGCAGAAGCCCAACCGGGTGCAGACCGCGATCGAGGTCGCCTACGACCTGACCAAGAACACGATCGCCGGCGGGGCCCTCGATACCAAAATGGCCGCCCGCTGGTTCCCGTTCCTGGCCGCGCTCTTCTTCTGGATCTGGTTCTCGAACATGATCGGGTTCCTGCCGCTGCCGACCAACACCGAGCACACCGTCAACGTCTTCGGCGCCGAAATTCCCTCCTTCGCGCTCTACGCCGCCACCGCCAACCTCTCGATCCCGCTGGTCCTGACCCTGGTCGTCTGGATCAGCTACCACGTCGAAGGCGTGCGGGCCAAGGGCCTGTTCAAGTACCTGGCCAGCTGGTTGCCGCCCGGTCTCGAGGACATGAACCCGGCCGCCAAGGCGTTCATCTTCGTGATCGAGGCGATCTCGCACTTCGCCCGGCTGATCTCGCTCTCGGTGCGACTTTTCGCCAACATCCTCGCCGGCCACCTGCTGCTGCTCTTCATGGGCGGCGGGCTGGCGGTGCTGCTGGGGATCGCCGCGCTGGGCGCGCTCACCTTCCCCCTGGCCTTCTTCTTCTTCATCCTGGAGGTCGGCCTTATCGCCACCCTGCAGGCGTTCATCTTCTCGACCCTCACCGCCATCTACCTCGGCGGAGCCACCTCCGCCAGTCACTAGAAAAGGAGCACTTTTTTCATGGACCTGTCCCCTGTCGTCGCCGCAGTCACTGACGAAGGCGTGGAAAGCGCCGGCAAAGCGATCGCTCTCGGCGTCGGAGCGGGCCTCGGCTCGATCGGCGCCGGTATCGGCATCGGCTTCATCTTCGGTAAGGAGATCGAGTCGGTCGCCCGTCAGCCGGAGATGAAAGACGAGCTGCAGAGCATTCGCTGGCTCGGCTTCGCGCTGACCGAGGCCGTGGCCTTCTACACGTTCATCTTCGGCCTGATCGCCTACTTCCTCTAGGCAGATGGAGCTGCTCGGCTACATAGCGGCGATCCCACTCGCGGCTGCGGCGGCGGGAGAGGAAGAAGGTGGCAGCTTCCTCGTTTCCCCGGGTCTGGGTCTGATGATCTGGACCCTCGTCCTGTTCCTCTTCACGATGTGGGTCCTGAGCAAGTTCGCCTTCCCGAAAATTCAGGAGGCGCTGGACAGGCGGGCGAAAACGATCGCCGAGTCGATCGACGCCGCCGAGCGCCAGCGCCGCGAATCCGACGAGCTGTTGGCCGAGTACCGCGCCCGCCTCGCCGAGGCTCGCGAGCAGGCTGACGACATCATGGCCCGCGCCCGCAAAGCGGCCGAAACGGCCGAGGCCGAGGCGACCGCCGCCGGTCGCGAGAAACGCGAGGAGCTGGTCTCCCAGGCCAAGCGCGACATCGAGGCCGAGACCAGGCGCTCGCTGGAGCAGATCCGCGGCGAGGTGGCCGACCTGACCGTGCTGGCGACCGAGAAGGTCACCCGCAAAAGCCTCACCGCCGAGGACCAGAAACGGCTCGTCGAGGAGGCCCTCGCCGAGGTCGACTTCTCAACGCTCTCGGGGTCGGAGAACTAACCGATGCCCGAGGCATCTCGCGTATACGCCGAGGCCCTCTTCGAGGCCGGCAAGGACAAAGGCAAGCTCGACGCGCTGCAGGAGCAGCTGGGTCAGTTTGCCGACGCCGTCGACGGCAACCGCGAGCTGCAGGTGTTCCTCTTCAGCCCCTATCTCTCATCCGCCGACAAGAGCGAGGGGCTGGGGCGCGCGATCTCCGGCGCCGAGCCCGAGTTGATCAACTTCCTCGAGTTGCTGATCGAGAAGCACCGGATGCCGGAAGTCTTCCGCATCCGCCGCGAGTTCGACGAGCTCTGGAAAAAGGAGAACCGCCGCCTCGACGTCACCATCGTCAGCGCCGTCGAGCTCGACGAAGCGGTCATCAACAAAATCGGCCAGGAGGTCGAACGCCAGACCGGCGAGGCGGTCGAGTTGTCGAGCCGCGTCGACGACGAGATCCTCGGCGGCATCGTCCTGCAGGTCGGCAACATGGTTTTGGACGCGAGCATCCGCAGTCGCCTGGAGAAACTTCGAAAGACCGTCGCCACCGCGGCGTAAGGAGGCATAGAGCACCCGATGGAGATCAAGCCGGACGAGATCGCAAGCATTCTGCGTGAGCGAATCGAGGGGTTGGAGACCGATTCCGCCGACCTCACCGAGGTCGGCACGGTCCTTTCCGTGGCCGACGGCATCGCCCGCATCCACGGCCTCGACAACTGCATGGCGTTGGAGATGCTCGACCTGCCGCACGGGGTCACCGGGCTGGCGCTGAACCTCGAGGCCGACAACGTCGGCGCCGTGCTGTTCGGCGAGTGGGACAAGATCGTCGAGGGCGACACGGTCAAACGGACCGGCCACCTGCTCGAGATCCCGGTCGGCGAGGCGCTGCTAGGCCGCATGGTCGACCCGCTCGGCCGCCCGCTCGACAACCGCGGTGAGGTCGCCACCACCGAGACCCGCCCGGCCGAGTTCAAAGCCCCCGGCGTGGTCGAGCGCCAGCCGGTCGAGGAACCCGTCCAGACCGGGCTGATGTCGATCGACGGGATGATCCCGATCGGCCGCGGCCAGCGCGAGCTGATCATCGGCGACCGCCAGACCGGCAAGACCGCGATCGCGATCGACACGATCATCAACAACAAGGACAAGGACCTGATCTGCATCTACGTCGCGATCGGGCAGCGGATGTCCACCGTCGTCCAGCTGAAAGAGACGCTGGAGGAGAACGGGGCGATGGAGAACACGATCATCGTCGCCGCTCCCGCCGACGAGGCGGCGCCGATCAAGTACATCGCCCCCTACGCGGGCTGCGCGATGGGCGAGCACTTCCTCTACAACGGCAAAGCCGCGCTCTGCGTCTACGACGACCTCACCAAACACGCCTCCGCCTACCGTCAGATGTCGCTGCTGCTGCGGCGCCCGCCGGGTCGCGAGGCATACCCAGGTGACGTCTTCTACCTGCACTCGCGGCTGCTCGAGCGCGCGGTCAAGCTCAACGACGACCTCGGCGGCGGCTCGCTGACGGCGCTGCCGATCATCGAGACCCAGGCCTCAGACGTCTCCGCCTACATCCCGACCAACGTGATCTCGATCACCGACGGTCAGATCTTCCTCGAGTCCGACCTCTTCTTCTCCGGCGTGCGGCCGGCGATCAACGTCGGCATCTCGGTCTCGCGAGTGGGCGGCAACGCGCAGACGAAGGCGATGAAGAAGGTCGCCGGAAAACTGCGCCTCGACCTCTCCCAGTACCGCGACCTCGAGGCCTTTGCCCAGTTCGGCTCCGAGCTCGACGCGGAGACGCAGAAAGCGCTGACCCGCGGTGAACGGCTGGTCGAGCTGCTGAAACAGAAAGAGCGCGACCCGCTCAGCGTCGGCGACCAGGTGGCGTCGATCTACTCGGGGACCGGCGGCTACCTCGACCGGATCAAAGTCGAGCGCGTCGGTGAGTTCCTGGCCGATCTGCGGACCCGGCTGCACACCGAGAACGCGGAGTTGCTGAACCGGATCGAAGAGAGCGGCAAGCTCTCCGACGACGACGAAAAGGCGCTCGGTTCCGCGATCGCCGACTTCGTCGACGACTTCGGCGCCGACTTCGACGAGAACGGCGACCCGATCGAGGCCGGCGAGTCCGACCGGGTCAAGTCGCTGGAGGAGCGCGAGGCCCCGGGTCGCACCGGCTCGGAGACCGAGTCCGACAGCTCCGAGGACGCGAAAGAGACCGCGACGGCCTAGTTCGCCGTCAGCACTGAGCCATGGCCACCCAGAAGGAAGTCAAGAGTCGCATTGCGTCGATCAAGAACATCAACAAGATCACGCGGGCGATGGAGATGGTCGCGGCCGCTCGCTTGCGCCGCGCCGAACAGCGGATCGACGACCTGCGGCCGTACGCCGAGGGCATCCGCAAACTGACCCGCCAGGCGTCCGCTCACGCCGGCGCGATTCCGCGGGTGCCGGTGATGGCCGAGCGCGAGAACGTCGAGCGGGTGGGGATCCTCCTGGTCACCGGTGACCGCGGTCTCGCCGGCGCCTTCAACACCAACATCATCCGCGAAGGGATGCGGATGGCGGCCACGGTTCGCTCCGAGGGAGCCGAGCCCTCTTTCGCCGCCGTCGGCAAACGGGGTGTCTCGGCGCTGAACTTCCGCAAACAGGAGATCAGCGGTTCCTACGTCGGCTTCACCGACCGGCCCGCCTTCGCCAACGCCCGCGAAATCGGCGAGGCCCTGACCGCTCGCTACGTCGACGAGGAACTCGACCGGGTCGAACTCGTCTACAACCGCTTCGTCTCGCCGCTGACCCAGCACGTCTGGCGCCAGACCCTGCTGCCACTGCAGCAGGCCGAGGTGATCGGCGAGGGCGCCGAGGAGGAGCAGGACAGCGGCGAGGTCAACGAGGCGGAAGAGCGCCAGAGCAAATCGGAGTGGAGCTACGAGCCCGAGCCCGAGGAGCTGCTCGCCCGTCTGATTCCCGAGTACGTGACGATCTCCGTCTACCGGGCGCTGCTCGAGTCCGCCGCCTCCGAGTTGGGGGCGCGGATGACCGCGATGCGCAACGCCGCTGAGAACGCGGAAACGATCATGGAAGACCTGACCCTGGAAATGAACCGGGTCCGCCAGTCGGAGATCACCCAGCAGATCTTGGAGGTCGTTGCCGGCGCCGAGGCGCTCGGGTAGCGATAGAAACCTTTGGCAATGAGAAAAGGAAGTCATGGCTGAGAACGGATCAAGTGGAACCAACGTAGGGCGCGTCGAGCAGGTCACCGGCGTGGTGATCGACGCCGTCTTCCCCGACCAGCTGCCGGAGATCTACTCGGCGGTGACGATCGAGACCACCGGTGACGGCGACGGCGAACCGACCCAGCTGGTCTGCGAGGTGCAGCAGCACCTCGGCGACGACCGCGTCCGCGCGGTCGCGATGGACGCCACCGACGGGATCCAGCGCGGCGCCAAGGTGACCGACACCGGCGGCCCGATCACGGTCCCGGTCGGCGACGTCACCCTTGGCCGCATCTTCAACCTGCTCGGCGATCCGATCGACAACGGCGCCGAGCTCGAGGACGGCATCGAGCGCTGGCCGATCCATCGCCCGGCCCCCAAGGCCTCCGACCTGACCCCGACCCAGGAGATGCTCGAGACCGGGATCAAGGTCATCGATCTGCTCGCCCCTTACGCCAAAGGCGGCAAGGTCGGGCTGTTCGGCGGCGCCGGCGTCGGCAAGACCGTGCTGATCCAGGAGCTGATCCGCAACATCGCCGAGGAGCACGAGGGGCTGTCCGCCTTCGTCGGCGTCGGCGAGCGCTCGCGCGAGGGCAACGACCTCTGGCTCGAGATGAAAGAGTCGGGCGTGATCGACAAAACCATGCTCGTCTTCGGCCAGATGAACGAGCCCCCCGGAGCGCGTCTGCGCGTCGCCCTCTCGGGCCTGACGATGGCCGAGTACTACCGCGAGCAGGGTGGCCAGGACGTGCTCCTGTTCATCGACAACATCTTCCGCTTCGTCCAGGCGGGCTCCGAGGTCTCGGCGCTGCTCGGGCGGATGCCTTCGGCGGTCGGCTACCAGCCGACCCTGGAGACCGAGATGGGCGAATTGCAGGAGCGGATCACCTCCACCGACCGCGGCTCGGTCACCTCGATCCAGGCGGTCTACGTTCCCGCCGACGACTACACCGATCCGGCTCCCGCCTCGGTGTTTGCCCACCTCAACGCGACCACGGCGCTCTCGCGGTCGATCTCCGAGAAAGGCATCTACCCTGCCGTCGACCCGCTCGACTCGACCTCGACGATCCTCAAGCCCGACGTCGTCGGCGACGAGCACTACCGCACCGCCACCGACGTCCAGGAGGTGCTGCAGCGCTACAAGGAGCTGCAGGACATCATCGCCATCCTTGGCATCGACGAGCTCTCTGACGAGGACCGCCAGACGGTCTCCCGAGCCCGCAAGATCGAGCGCTTCCTCTCGCAGCCGTTCTTCGTCGCCGAACAGTTCACCGGCCGCACCGGCGAGTACGTGCCGGTCGCCGAGACGGTGCGCGGCTTCCGCGAGATCCTCGACGGCGAGCACGACGATCTCTCCGAGGGCGCCTTCTACATGCAGGGCTCGATCGACCAGGTCACCGAGAACGCCAAGGCCGCTGCGGCCGCCTAGGGACCGATGGCCGCGGAGCACATGATTGACGTCGAGGTCCTTACCCCCGAGGGTGAGGTCTTCGATGGCGAAGCCCGCCAGGTCTCGACCCGGACCGAGGTCGGGGAGATCGGCATCCTCGCCAACCACACGCCGCTGCTGGCGGCGCTGCGGCCGACCGAACTGCGGCTGAAGGTCTCCGACTCGGAGACCAAGCGCTACGCGCAGGCTCACGGCTGGCTGCAGGTCTTCGGCAACCGCGCCCGGCTCCTGGTCGAGGAGGCGATCGCGCCCGAGGACCTCGACGCCGGGGTGCTGAAAGAACAGCTCTCCGACGCCGAGCGGCGGCTTGGCGAGAGTGAGAAGGACAGCGCCGAGTTCGCGCGGGCGAAGAAAGATCGCGACCGCGCGGAGGCGTTTCTCGCGATCGCAGGTTGAGTAGATGAGCGGGGAGCTCGTAGCGCTTGCGCAGCGCCTGATCTCCTATGAGACCGCGGAGCCCGATGCGATCTCGGAGGCTGCCCGATTCGTGCAGGGCTGGCTGGAGGCGCAGGGGATTGAGGTCGCCGCTGACGAGGTGCGGGGGTTGCCGGTGGTGATGGCCGAGGTCGGCCCGTCCGATGGGGCGCCGACGGTGGTTCTGCACGGGCACATCGACGTCGTTCCCGGCCGCGCCGGGCAGTTCGACCCGCGGATCGAGGGCGACCGGCTCTATGGCCGTGGTGCCTACGACATGAAGGGAGCGGTCGCGGCGATGATGATCGTCGCCGCCTCGATGCGCGACCAGGATCGGGTCCGGGTCCGACTCGGCCTCGTCGGCGACGAGGAGTCCGAGGAGGAGTCCGAGCGCGGCACCGATCACCTCGTCGACAGCGGCTTCGTCGGCGACTTCGCGATCACCGGCGAGCCGACCGATCTTCACATCGGAATCGAGGCCAAGGGGGTGCTGGCGCTACGCCTGGAGGTGGGGGGGACGGCGGCCCACGGAGCGACGCCCTGGCTCGGCGACAACGCCGTTCTCAACGCGATCGACGTTTTCCGCAGTATCGAGTCGCTACCGTTTGCCCGGCACAGTTCTGAGTTGTTCGACCGCCCCTCGATAAACCTGGGCCGGATCTGGGGTGGCGATGCTCTGAACAAGGTGCCCGACCGATGCGTGATCGACGTCGACATCCGCTACCTGCCCGAACAGGACCCCGCCGCGATCCTCGAGGAAGTGCGCGCGCTGCCCGGCTGCGAGCCGACCTCGCTGCTGACCCGGCCGCCGGCGACCGTCGACCGCGATTCGCCGTTCGTCAGGGCCCTCCGCGCCTCAGCGGCCGAGCACCATCACGGCGAGCCGATGAGCGTCGGTCGCGACGGCGCCTCCGACGCGGTCTCCTTCCTGCGGGTGGGCGTGCCGGCGGTCGAGTTCGGGCCGATCGGGGCCGGTCACCACGGCCCCGAGGAGTGGGTCTCGGTCTCCTCGCTGGCCAGCTACCAGCAGGCGCTCGAATCGTTCCTGCTGGCGATCCCGGACCGGCTCGCCGATGAGTGAGCCGCTGGGGCCGGGCTGGGCCCCGAAGAAGCCACCGCCGACGGGAGATCCCGAGCAGCCGCCGAAGCCAAAGCGCTACTGGTGGCGGTTCACGCTGGCCTCGGTGATCATCGTTCTCGTCTCCGCCGCGGCGACCGCGACCGGGGTGCTCGTCTACATCGACAGCGTCGCCCAGGCCCTCTCGCACAACGACGCCTTCGGCAGCAAAGTCGATCGCTTCCTCTCCAAGGTCAAGGGCGGCGAGGCGCAGAACATCCTCATCCTCGGCTCCGACAAGCGCGCTGGGGCGGAATTCGAAGAAGACCCGGGGCGCTCGGACACGACGATCCTGCTCCGCCTCGATCCGGACAAGGGGAAGATCGCGGTGATGTCGATCCCGCGCGATCTCAAGGTCGAAATCCCCGACGTCGGCACCGATAAGTTCAACGCGGCCTACGCCTACGGTGGCCCGAAACTGACCCTGCGGGTGGTCAAGGACCTGACCGGGCTGCCGATCAACCACGTCGTCAACGTCGACTTCCTCGGCTTCGTCCGCGCCGTCTACGCGATCGGCTGCGTCTACACCGACGTCGACCGCCGCTACTACCACTCCAACGAAGGCGTCGCCGCCTCCGAACAGTACGCCGAAATCAACATCCAGCCCGGCTACCAACTGCTCTGCGGCGGGCCGGCGCTGGAGTACGTGCGCTACCGCCACACCGATACCGACATCGTCCGCTCCTCACGCCAGCAGGCCTTCATCAGCGACGCCCGGCAGCGGATCTCCGTCGACGACCTGGTCGAAGACGTCTTCCTCGGCGGCGGCAAACAGGACCTGATCCAGATCTTCACGGAATACACGACCTCCGACATCAGCGACAAGGAGACGATGCTGGAAATCCTCAAACTCTTCGTCGCGGTTCGGGGCGCGGAGATCGAGGAGGTCCACTTCCCGGCCGAACTCGGTCCCAGCTACGTGACCGCGACGCCGGAAGCGATCAACGAAGCCGTCAACCAGTTCCTCGGGGTCGAAGCCAGCGGCGGCGCCACCGCCAACCAGGAAGGCGCCGAAGAAAACGAACAGGACGAAGCGGGGGAGAAGAAGGCCAAGAAGAAGAAGGGCAAGAGCGGCAAGAAGAAGCCGAAGAAAGAGCCGATCGCCAAGGCAAAGGCGCCGGGCTCAGACGAACTCGTGGCCGCCCGCGAAGCCGGCGAAATGGAGGCGGAGATCGCCGCCCGCCGGGTCCACGGGACCTTCCCGATCTTCTTCCCGACCCGGCTCCCCTCCGGCGCCTATTACGTCGAAAGCAACCCCTACGAAAAGATCGTCGATCCGCGCATCTACGGGATCAAAGAGGACGACGGCAGCCGCCATGAGGCTTACCGCATGGTCCTCGTCGCCGAAATGTCGGACGGCACCCACTACTTCGGCATGCAGGGGATCCGCGGCTGGCCCGACCCGCCGATCCTCGACAACCCGAGCGAAACGAAGACGATCAATGGGCGCGAGTACGAGATCTTCGCTGACAGCGGCCGGATCAAATTGATCGCCTGGCATCGCGGCGAAAACAGCTACTGGGTGTCGAATGACCTCTTACAGAGCTTGAGCAACGACCAGATGGTCGGGATGGCGCGGTCCGCCGATCTGATCGTGGCGAAACAGAAGTCGAAGAAAGGTAGAAACAAAGGATGAGCGCGCAGCGTGAGCCAGTGGGCGTGATCGGGGTGGGCTGGGTCGGTCTTGTGACCGCGGTCTGCTTTGCCGAGCTCGGCCACGAGGTCGTCGCCCGTGACATCGTCGCCGAGAAGGTCGAGGCGCTCTCGCGGGGCGAGACGACGATCCACGAGCCCGGCCTCGAAGAGATGTTGCGCCGCAACGCCGAGCGGATCACCTTCACGACCGAGATGCCGGTGCTGCTGGAGCGGGCGCGAGTGCTGTTCGTCTGCGTCGACACGCCGCCGACCTACTCCGGCGACGCCGACCTCTCGCGGGTCCGCGCTGTCGTCGAGGACCTTCCCGCCGCCGGCGACCACGTGCTGGTCATGAAGAGCACCGTTCCCGCCGGGACCGGGCGATCGATCCGCCGCGACCAGCCCAGCCTCTCCTATGTCTCCTGCCCCGAGTTCCTCAAGGAGGGGACGGCGGTCGCCGACTTCATGCATCCCGACCGGGTGGTTATCGGCGCCGACTCTGGCGACGAGACGGCCGCCGCCGCGGTCGCCGAGCTCTACGCGCCGCTCGGCGGTGAGATCCTGCGAACCGACGTTGCCAGCGCCGAGATGATCAAGCTCGCCTCCAACGCCTTCCTGGCGACCAAGATCTCGTTTATCAACGAGATCGCCAACGTCTGCGAGGAGGTCGGCGCCGACGTCAGCGAGGTCGCCGCCGGGATGGGCCTCGACCAGCGAATCGGTTCCTCCTTCCTGCGCGCCGGGATCGGCTACGGCGGCTCCTGCTTCCCCAAGGACGTCAGCGCGCTGAAGATGCTCGCCGGCAACACCGGCTACCACTTCCAGCTGCTGACGGCGGTGATCGAGGTCAACGAGCTGCAGAAGCGGCGGGTCGTCGGCAAGCTCGAGAAGCACCTTGGCTCGCTGATCGGCAAGCGCGTGGCGCTGCTCGGGCTCGCCTTCAAGCCCGACACCGACGACATGCGCGAGGCCTCGAGCCTGGTTCTGGCGGCACGGCTGCAGGGCGAGGGAGCAGAGGTCGTCGCCTACGACCCGGTCGCCGCCGAGCGGGCCAGCGAGCTGCTCGGCTCGGTCGAGATGGCGGCCTCGGCGCTGGAGGCGCTGGATGGGGCCGACGCCGCCGTCCTCGTCACCGAGTGGCGCGAGTTCGCCGAGCTCGACTGGGCCGAGGCGGCGGCGCGGATGGCGCGGCCGCTGGTCGTCGACGGCCGCAACTTCCTTGATTCCGAGGCACTCGTTGCAGCAGGCTTCGAGTACGAGGGCATCGGCACCCAGAGCGCGGATGACCGGCGTATATCCGCGTCCTCAGTCGCTCGCGTGCAGAGCACGCCACGCTCCCTGCGTCCTTGATCTACTTGGCCATCCACACTCTGGAGACCCCATGCAAGCCATTGTTCTAGTCGGCGGTGAAGGGACGCGGCTGCGACCGCTGACCAACGACGTCCCGAAGCCGGCGCTGACCCTGGTCGACCGGCCCTTCCTTGCCTACATGGTTGAGTGGTTGGCGGCTCATGGTGTGACCGAGGTTGTGTTTGCCTGCGGCTTCCTGCCCGACGTGCTGCGCGAGGCGCTCGGCGACGGCGAGCACGCCGGCGTCCGCCTCAGCTATGTAGCCGAGCCCGACCGCCGCGGCACCGGTGGCGCGATTCGCTTCGCCGCCGACTCGCTCGGCGAGCGCCTGGAGGACCGCTTCCTGGCCCTCAACGGCGACGTCCTCACCGACCTCGACCTCAGCGCGCTGCTGACCGCGCACGCCGACAGCGAGAGCCGCGCGACCCTGGCCCTCTACCCGGTCGAGGACTCCTCCGCCTACGGCTTGGTCAGCTGCGACGGCGCCGGCGCCGTGGTCGAGCTCCTCGAAAAGAGCGGTGAGGCGGTGCCGGGTGAGGTCAACGCCGGCGCCTACGTGCTTGAGCGTTCGGTGATGGACCTGATCCCGCCCGGTCGCGAGGTCTCGATCGAGCGCGAGGTCTTCCCACGCCTCATCGGCGCCGGCCTCCACGGCCTGCGCCTCGATGGCTACTGGATGGACATCGGTACGCCCGAGCGCTATCTCGAGGCGAGCTGGGACATCCTCGAGGGCCGGGTTGCGACCCGCGTCCGCCCGACCGCGCCCGGCCTTTTCGTCGGCGCCGGAGCCGAGATCGATAGCGCCGCCTCGGTCGGTCCGCGCGCGGTGATCGCGCCCGGGAGCAGCGTCGAGGCGGGGGCCACGGTCCGCGAATCGGTCCTGCTCGACGGCTGCACGATCGGTGCGGGTGCCAGCGTCAGCGGCTCGATCCTCGCTCCCGGGGCCAGTGTTGCGCCCGGGGCCGTCGTCACCGGCGCCGTCGCCGGCCGCGACGAGCGGGTCTCAGCCGGGTAGTAGATGATCGAGCGATGATCGACGACGTCCTCGGCATCCCGGATCAGCTTCGCGACGCCCTTTGGCGGGTCGAATCGGCCCGCCTGGAGGCAGCCGACTCGGTCGGAGTGATGGCCTGCGGGATGGGCGGCTCGGCGATCGGTGCCGACCTCGCCGCCGCCGCGCTCGGCGATCGCCTCACCAAGCCGCTGCTGACGATCCGCGGTTACGCGCTGCCGAGCTGGGCGACGCCGGAGTGGACCGTGCTCTGCTCCAGCTACTCGGGCGCCACCGAGGAGACCCTTGCCTGCTTCGAGGCCGCCGCGGCGCTGGGCGCCCGCCGGGTCGTCGTCAGCACCGGCGGCCCGCTGGTCGAGCAGGCGCGCGCGGACGCCGTGCCGGTGGTCGGCCTGCCGGGGATCTTCCAGCCCCGCGCCGCGGTCGCCTACACGTTCACCGCCGCGGCCGAGGTCGCCGCCCTGGCCGGCGCGAGCCCCCGCATCCACACCGAGATCGACGCCGCCGCCGCCTTCCTCTCCGAGCAGGTCGAGACCCTGAAGTTCCAGGCGGCCGAGGTCGCCGCCCTGCTGGAGGGCGCGGCGCCGGTGATCTACGGAGCCGACCTGACCGCTCCGGTTGCGCGGCGCTGGAAGACGCAGGCGAACGAGAACGCCAAGCTCCCGGCCTTCTTCGCCGAGTTGCCCGAGGCCGACCACAACGAGCTCTGCGGCTGGAGCGCCGCCGCCGGCGCCAGCTTGGGTCTGGCGGCCGTCTTCCTCGAGGACCGCGATCAACACCCCCGCGTCGCCCGCCGCTTCGAGCTCACCGCCGAGGCGGTCAGCGCCGCCGGCGCCACCGCGGTGCGGATCGAGACCGCGGGCGAGACGCGCACGGCCCGACTGCTCTGGGCGACGATGCTCGGCGACCTCGTCTCGCTCGAGCTCGCCCAGCGGCGCGGCGTCGACCCGCTGCCGGTGGCGGCGATCGAAGACTTCAAGGAGGCGATGAACCGGTGAGGGCGATGGTTCTCGCCGCCGGCCTGGGAACGCGCCTGCGCCCTCTCACCTACGCGATGCCGAAGCCGATGGTCCCGGTCGCCAACCGGCCGGTGATGGAGCACATCCTGCGGCTGCTGGCCCGGCACGGGTTCACCGAGACGATCGCCAACCTGCACTGGTTCCCGGACCTGATCAGGGATTACTTCGGCGACGGTTCCGGCTGTGGCGTCGAGCTGACCTACAGCTACGAGGAGCAACTGCTTGGGACCTCGGGCGGGGTCCGCAACGCGGCTGAGTTCCTCGGCGATTCGTTCCTCGTCATCTCCGGTGACGCGCTCACCGACATCGACCTGGCGGCGATGCGGGAGTTCCACGAATCCCACCACGGGATCGCGACCCTGGCGACCAAGCGGGTCGCCGACACCAGCCAGTTCGGCGTCGCGATCACCGGCAGCGACGGCCGCATCCAGGGTTTCCAGGAGAAGCCGGACCCGGCCGAAGCGCTCTCCGACCTCGCCAACTGCGGCATCTACATGTTTCGCAAGGAGATCTTCGACTTCTTCCCCGCGCCCGGTACCAGCAAGGCGGCGGGGCCGGGCGATCCCGACGGCTTCGCCGACTGGGCGATGGACGTCTTCCCCGGCCTGCTGGAGGGCGACGTGCCCTTCTACTCGCACGAGGTCGCCGCCTACTGGAACGACATCGGCAACCTCGAGGAGCTGCGCGACAGCACCCGCGACGCGCTCAGCGGGGCGGTCGAGGTCGAGCTCGCCGGCGAGCTCCGCGACGGCTACCGCAGCGGCACCCCGGCCGGCGATGAGGGCGAGCTGGTCGGCCCCGTCCTGCTCGGCCCCGGGTGCGAGATCGGCGACGACGTTCGCATCGACGGCCCCGCGGTGATCGGCGACGGAGTCCGGGTGGGGGACGGGAGCCGCCTGCGCGAGGTCATCGTCCTGCCGGGGGCTGAGATCGCCGCCGGAACGGTGCTGGTCGACGCGATCGTCGCCCACCGCGCCTGAGCGCGCCTTCCGCGACGAAGTCCGCGCCGATATGTCCCGATCCGCGCGCAACGCGTGCGTCGGCGCCACGCAGGATCGGGGCATGGAGTTTCTCGACGCCGTCGCCGCCGGATTCGCGCCGCCACTCTGTGCGGCTTGCGGGCGTTCCTGCCGCCCCGAGGCGGTGATCTGCAGCCGCTGCGCCCGGCGGCTTGCTGCGGCCGAGCCGCTCCTGGGCAAGGGCCCGCCGGGGCTCGACCGCGCCTGGTCCTCGGCCGCCCACGAGGGCGTCGCCCGCGATCTCGTCGCATCGCTGAAGTTCCGTCGCCTGCTGCCGGTCGCGGGCCTGATCGCGGACCGGATCCACTGGCTCGCGCCCGCTCACATGCTGAGCGGGACGATCGTGCCGGTGCCGCCGGCGGCGCTGCGGCTGCGCCGCCGTGGCTTCGACCCCACCGGTGAGATCGCCGCGGCCCTCGCCGAACGCCTGCAGGCGCCGCTCGAGCCCTGCCTGGCGCGGCGCGGCGGCGGCAGGCAGGTCGGTCGCCGTCGCGCCGAGCGGATCGCCCATCCGCCCCGCATCCAGACCCGTTGCGCAGTCCCTCGCAGCGTCCTCCTCGTCGACGACGTGCTCACCACCGGCGCGACCCTGAGCGCCTGCGCACAGGCGCTCAGGGCAGCGGGCGCTATCCGGATCGTCGCCGTGACCTTCGCCAGACGGCTTTGAGGGACGGCTTGCTTCGGGGGGTTGGCGTGAGGGGGCGGGGTGCCCGTCTACCTTCGCTGGGAAATTCGCCCCGGACTTTGCCAGCCGTCCGAGTGGGGAGCGGCGGGGCGAATTTCTAACGCCGCTCGTACGACGGGCACCCCGCCCCCTCCCATCAGGCCGCCCCGAAGTTCCGTAGCTGGAACAGCCTTCAGCTCGGAGGTCGTATTTCTCTCCGCATAACGGAGGCAATTACGACCGCCACCGAGCTGGGCTGCTTTTTTCGTCCGCTAGAGGCGATCCGGCCCGAGGTCGACCGAGAGCTAGGTAGTAGCCGGCCTCCCCCGCATGCGCCCGACCAGTTTCCTCGTCTGGCGGCGCTTGCGGCGGAGCTCGCGGTGTTTCTTGACCTGGCGGCGCACGTCCTCTGCCAACTCGTGCACCGTGTGGGTCATCTCCGGCGAGCACTCACGGGCGTGCAGCGTGACGCCCTTGAGGTAGAACGTCGCCTCGGCGATTTGGCTGTCGGCAATCGCGGGGTTCCGCTCTTCCGACAGCACAACCTCGAGCGTGGCCAGCTCGGAAACTTGCCGGCCAAGGCGCTGGAATCTCTTTCTAACCATCTCACGCAGGTCTTCCGTCATTTCGACGTTCCGGCCCCGAATCTCTATCCGCATGAGTGCCTCCTTGTGGGTTCTTGCTTCGATGCTACGCCTGCCGGCGGCTCGGAGCAAGGGCTGCACCGCTACCCTTGAGCAATGCCCGCAATGGACCTGGTCACCAAGGCCTTGCGCGCGGGGGAGGGCCGTAAGTTCAAGGCCTACCAGAAGCGCGCGGAGGCGATCAATCGCTTCGAGCCCGAGATGGAAGCCCTCTCGGAAGACGAGCTGCGCGAGGAGGCCGACTCCCTGCGCGAGCGCGCCCGCGGTGGCGAGTCGCTCGACGACCTTCTCCCAGAAGCCTTTGCCCTGACCCGCGAGGCGTCGCGGCGGACCACCGGGCAGCGCCATTACGACGTGCAGCTGATCGGCGGCATGGTCCTCCACGACGGCGCCATCGCCGAGATGCGCACCGGCGAGGGCAAGACCCTGACCGCGACCCTGCCGGTCTTCCTCAACACCCTGGCCGGCGGCAGCGTCCACCTCGTCACCGTCAACGATTACCTGGCCCGGCGCGACTCGGAATGGATGGCGCCGATCTACGAGGCGCTCGGGGTCAGCGTCGCCGCCCTCCAGGACGCCGACGACCACGCCGCCCGGCAGCGCAAATACGCCTGCGACGTCACCTACGGGACCAACTCGGAGTTCGGCTTCGACTACCTGCGCGACAACATGTCGGCCACGCTCGAGAACTGCGTCCAGCGCGGCCACGACTTCGCGATCGTGGACGAGGTCGACAACATCCTGATCGACGAGGCGCGGACGCCGCTGATCATCTCCGGCCAGCCCGAACAGGCGGCGCAGACGTATTACACGTTTGCCCGTCTCGCCAAACAACTCGTCGGCGTCCCGGCCAAACAGAAACTGAAATCGCTCGGCGAGTCGAAGGACACCTCCGAAGTCGACTACGACTACGAGTACGACGAGAAACACAAGACCGTCGCGCCGACCGAGCGCGGCGTCAAAAAAGCCGAGGAATTCATCGGCGTCGACAACCTCTACCTCGGCGAGCACGGCAGCCTCGTCAACCACCTGGTCCAGTCGCTGAAGGCGGAGTCGCTCTACAAGAAAGACGACGACTACGCCGTGATCGACGGCGAGGTGATGATCATCGACGAGTTCACCGGCCGCATCCTCGAGGGCCGGCGCTGGTCGGAGGGTCTGCACCAAGCGGTCGAGGCGAAGGAGGGCGTGGCGATCCGCGAGGAGAACCAGACCCTGGCGACGATCACCCTGCAGAACTACTTCCGCCTCTACGACAAGCTCTCGGGCATGACCGGAACCGCCCTGACCGAGGCGACCGAGTTCATGAAGATCTACAAAGTCCCGGTGGTCGAGGTCCCGACCAACCAGCCGATGGTGCGGGCCGATCACAACGACCAAATCTTCAAAACCCGGGACGGCAAGTGGAAAGCCGTGCTCGACGAGATCGTCAGCCGCCACGAACGAGGGCAGCCGATTCTGGTCGGCACCGTCTCGGTCGAGACCTCGGAGATGATCTCCGGGGCGCTCAAACGCGACGGGATCGAACACGCGGTCCTCAACGCCAGGCCCGAGCACGCCGAACGAGAGGGCGAGCTGATCGCCCAGGCGGGGCGCAAGGGCGCGGTGATGATCGCCACCAACATGGCCGGCCGTGGCGTCGACATCAAGCTCGGCGGCGACCCCGAGCACCTCGCCATCCACGATCTGAAAAAGCAGGGGATCAACCACGACAGCGAGGGATACCACGAGGCGCTGGCAGCGAAGGCGGCGGAGCTCCAGCCCCAGTGCAAGGTCGAGGCCGAGGAAGTTCGTGAGCTCGGCGGCCTCTTCATCTGCGGCACCGAGCGCCACGAGTCGCGGCGGATCGACAACCAGCTGCGCGGCCGCTCTGGGCGCCAGGGAGATCCCGGCGAGTCGCGCTTTTACCTCTCCGCCGAAGACGACGTGATCCGCCTCTTCGCTGGCGATCGCATCTACAAAATCCTCGACCGCCTCGGCCCCGTCGACGACGACGGCACCGAAGTCCCGCTGGAGGCGAAGATGTTGACGAAAACGGTTGAGAACGCGCAGAAGAAGGTCGAGGAGCAGAACTTCCTGATCCGCAAACGCGTGCTCGAGTACGACGACGTGATGAACGAGCAGCGCCGCGTCGTCTACAAATACCGCCGCGAGATCCTCGAAGGCCGCGACATCTCCGAGACCGCGCGCGACGAGGTCGAGGGCGTGATCGAGCGCCTGGTCGACGAGTACACGCCCGGCGACGACCTCGACGAGTGGGACCTCGAGGAGCTGGAGACGCAGCTGCGCCAGATCTGGCCGATTGGCGTCGACGTCGCCTCGCTGGCGCCCGAGCAGGTCGATCGCGAGAAGCTCAAGGACGCGCTCGACGACGACGCGATGAGCGCCTACGACGATCGCGAGACGCAGCTCGGCGAGGAGCTGATGCGCTACCTGGAGCGCTCGATCCTGCTGCAGGTGATCGACAACCGCTGGCGCGAACACCTCTTCGACATGGACTACCTGCGCGAAGGCATCCACCTCCGCGGCTTCGCCCAGATCGACCCGCTGGTCGCCTACAAAAACGAGGGCTTCTCGATGTTCGAGGAGCTGATGCACTCGATCTGGGACGAGTTCAGCCGCCTCGTCTTCCGCGCCGAAGTCGAAGTTCAGCCCGCCGACGGCGCCGTCGCCGCCAACGGTGGCGGCGACCCGGCCGCGCTGGACTATTCCGGCGGCACGGCCGAGGGCCAGCCCTCGGCTCTGCAGCAGGTCGCTTCCGGCGCCACCAGCACCGCTGGCGCCGTCGACGTCGCCGCTTCGCAGGCGGTCGGCGGCAACGGCGACGTGGTCGAGACCGTGGTCAAAGACGAGCACGACAAAGTCGGCCGCAACGACCCCTGCTGGTGTGGCTCCGGCAAAAAGTACAAGCGCTGTCACGGGGCTTAGGCGCGGCCGCTGCAAACCTGCGCATCTCGGAGTCCTCGGTCGCTCGGATCGGGTCACGCACTGAACAGTGCGCTCCCCTCACCTCGCGCCCTGCGTCCACCGACCTGCTTGGTTTTCACGGCCGTGCGTGATTCGAGAAAAGCAGAATGCCCGTTCACTCGGTAAGGGAGTTCATCCGGGCGTTCAACGATCGCGACCTCGACGGGTTCGTCGCCGTGCTCGACCCTGGGGTCGAGCTGCACTCGATGAAGGGGCTGCGTAAGGGTGTCGAGGCGGCGCGGCAGTGGGCGACGCGGGAGCCAGGCGGGGTCCAGCAGACGATCGAGCTGGAGCAGCTCTACGAGGACGGGACCGAGGGCGGCGCTGGCCGCGCGGTGGCCTTGATCGTGCGCCGCTGGCATTGGGAAGACAGCGGCGAGCTCGCCAGCGAGGACGAGATGGCCTGGGGCTTCGAGTTGCGGGCGCGCCGGATACTGAGCTGGCGTTCCTACGAGGATCGCGCCGAGGCGCTTGAGGACGGTGGATTTCGCACTTGAGTTCGCTGGCGGCGCGCCTATCATTTGGCGCATGGAGTCGGTTGCCGCATCGAACAGGGAGGCGAGTGAGGCCTGGAGCGGTCCTCTGTTTGAGCGGTTCGTCCAGTTCCGCGATCTCGTCACCGCTGGGCTCGGGGCCCACGGCGAGGCGGCGATCGAAGCCCACCCCCCGCAGCCGGGCGCCAGGGCGCTCGACCTCGGCTGCGGCTTCGGGGACACGACCCAGCGGCTCGCCCAGCTGGTCGGCCCCGCTGGCGAGGCGGTCGGCGTCGATGTCTCGGAGCCGTTCGTCGAGGCCGCGCGCGCCGACGCCGCTGCGGCTGGTGTCGCCAACGCCAGCTTCCTCGTCGGCGACGTTCAGGCGACCGAGTTCGAGGAGACCTTCGACTACGCGTTCTCGCGGATGGGGATCATGTTCTTCGCCAATCCGGTGCAGGCGCTGCGCAATGTCCGGCTCGCGCTCGTCCCTGGCGGGCAGCTCTGCGCGGTCGTCTGGAGACGCAAGCTCGACAACGAATGGGTGCGTCGCGCCGAGCTGGTCGTCGAGGATTACCTCGACCATCCGGAGGAGTCCGACGAACCGACCTGCGGACCGGGCCCGTTCTCGATGGCCGACGCCGATACCGTCAGCGAGCAGCTCAGGATCGCTGGATTCGACGAGATCGGTTTCCAGCGCTGCGACCGCCCGATCAAGATCGGCGCCGACCTCGACCACGCCGTCGAGTTCAACATGGCGCTTGGCCCGGCCGGCGAGGTGTTGCGCCTCTGGGGGGACCGGGTCGACGAGATCCGGCCGAAGATAGCCCGCCAGCTTCGTGAGGCGCTGGCCGAGTTTGACGGACCCGACGGCGTGGTCGCGCCGGCCTCGACCTGGATCATCAGCGCCAGGGCACCGGCCCAGGCGTCGCCTGCCCACTAACCTCCCCCCATGGCCGATGCCGCGCAGACCGAATCAGTAGCGCCGCGCCTCGCCGCTGTCCGCGAGCAGCTGTCCCTGCTCTCGGACTACCTTTGACCCCGCTGCGCTGGAGGCCGAGGCCGAGCGGCTAGAGGCGGAGATGGGGCAGCCTGGGTTCTGGGACGACCAGGACGTCGCTGCCCGCACCGCTGCTGCGCACGCCCGCGCGCAGCGCCGGCTGGAGATGTTCCGCGGCCTTGAGTCCGATGTAACGGACCTCGCCGATCTGGCCGAGATGGCGGCCGAGGACGAGGAGATCGCGGCTGAGCTCGATACTCAGCTGACCGCCGTCGAGAAGCGCCTGGCCGAGCTCGAAGAGGCGCGGCTGTTCAGCGGTGAGTACGACGCCGGCGACGCCGTCGTCACCGTCCACGCCGGTGCCGGTGGCACCGATTCCCAGGACTGGGCCGAGATCTTGCTGCGGATGTACCTGCGCTGGTCTGAACGCCGCGGCTTCGAGGTCGAGATGAAGGAGGCATCGCCAGGGGAGGAGGCCGGCTTGAAGTCGGCGACCTTCGTCGCCCGCGGTGAGAACGCCTACGGCCTCTTCGCCGCCGAGCGCGGCGTCCACCGCCTGGTCCGGATCTCGCCGTTCGACTCCTCCTCGCGGCGCCACACCAGCTTCGCCCAGGTCGACGTCGGGCCGTTGGTCGACGCCGGCGTCGAGGTCGAGATCGACGAGGACGACCTCCGCATCGACACCTACCGCGCTTCCGGCGCCGGCGGCCAGCACGTCAACAAGACCGACTCGGCGGTGCGGATCACCCATCTCCCCACCAACACCGTCGTGCAGTGCCAGAACGAGCGCTCGCAAACGCAGAACAAGGCGGTGGCGATGCAGCTGCTGCGCTCGAAGCTGATCGAGCTCGAGGAGCGCAAACGCACCGAACTGCTGGCCCGGGCCCGCGGCGAGGTCAAAGACGTCGCCTGGGGCTCGCAGATCCGCAGCTACGTCCTCCACCCCTACACGATGGTCAAGGACCACCGCACCGAGCACGAGGTGGGTGACGCCCAGCGGGTCCTCGACGGCGACATCGATGAGTTCGTGCGCGACTACCTGAACAAGACCGCCGCGGCCTCGGCCAGCTAGTGGCGCCGCTGGTCCAGCTCGAACGGCCGGCGGCCGGGGCGCCCGAGGGTGTCTTGGCGTTGCACCACGGGCGCGGCACCGACGAGACCGACCTGCTCCGCCTCGCCGATCACCTTGATCCGCAGCAGCGGCTGCGGGTGGTCTCGGCGCGGGCGCCGCTGACCCTGCCGGGGTCGCCGGGGTACCACTGGTACCTGGTGCCGCGGGTGGGCTATCCCGACCACGACAGCTTCCACGCCGCGCGGGCGGCGTTGGCCGAGTTCCACGACCGGCTCTGGGAGGAGACCGGGGTGGGGCCGGACCGCACCGTCTTTGCCGGCTTCTCGATGGGCTCGGTGATGAGCTACGCGATGGCGCTGGGCGCCGATCGGCCCGCCGTCGCCGGGATCCTCGCCTTCAGCGGCTTCGTCCCGATCGTCGACGACTGGGAGCCGTCGCTTGCCGACCGCACCGGCACCCGGGCCTTCATCGCCCACGGTCGCCGCGATCCGATCATGGACGTGAGCTTCGCCCAGCGCGGCCGCGATCTGCTCGAGGCCGGTGGCCTCGACGTCACCTACCGCGAGTCGGACATCGGCCACCAGATCGACCCCGCGCACCTCGCCGAGGCGACCTCGTGGCTGGGGGAGACGCTCCCCTCAGGCGCCTGAGCGCGCCGTCGGCTCCGACCAGGTGAGGCCGGCGCCGCTGGGGCGCTTGACGGTCAGATTCCGGTCGAAGTAGCGGTGGCAGTAGCGCGGCGTGTTGACGGCTTGCAGCTCGACCGTGAAGCTCTTCGCCGCCGCTACCTTCGCCATCTGGGTCTCGCTCAGCCGTTCGGTCTGGCGGAAGACGCCGGCGAGTTTGAAGCGCTTCTGGTCCCCGCCGAGACTGAGCGATCCCTTCCTGCCGCGCAGCCCGAAGTCGATCTTGACGGCGGCGGACGCGCGGGCCGTGTAGCGGACGGCGAGACGAACGCTGTCGTGGGCGGGGTTCGTCGAGACGGTTGCCTCGGCGCTGCTAAGCAAGCACTCGGGAGGGGTGCCCTCTTCGCCTTCATCATCTGCGCAGAATTCTTCTTCTTCGTCCTCGCTCAATTCGCATTCTTCGAATTCCCATTCTTCTTCGGCTTCGTCCGCTGCAGCCGGGTCTTCCTCTGGTTCCGGGAGGACGACGGCAGCGACCGAGCCGGCCCCACCGGGCAGGGTCACGGCTTGAGCCGACTTGGCCAGGCCGAGCGCGAAAACCAGCACCAGGGTCGCCAAGAACGATGCCCACCAGGCGATTCTGGTTGCGCTTGGGCCGTGCTGGTCGAAGGTCGCGATTTTGCGTCGCATAGCCTCAAGATCGGGCTTGCGCGCGGAATCCTTTAGCCGGGCGGGCTTTCGTCTAGTACACCCTCGAGCGTCAGTAGGCCGCGCTTCATCGGCAGGCCGCCGCCGTAGCCACCGAGGGCACCGCCGCTGCGCAGGACGCGGTGGCAGGGGACGACGAGGGGGATCGGGTTCCTGCCGCAGGCGGTGCCGGCGGCGCGGACCGCGCGCTCGTTGCCCGCGCCCCTCGCCATCTCCGTGTAGGTCCGGGTCTCGCCGTAGGGGATCGTCGCGATTTGGTGCAGGACGCGCAGCCGGAAGCCGTCGCTGAGGCTCCAGTCGAGCGGCAGGTCGAAGGAGTCGAGCTTGCGATCGAAGTAGAGGTCGAGCTCGCGCCGCTCCTCGTCGAGCGCCGCCGGAGCTTCCAGGACCCGTGGCGAGATCTTCGCGGCGAGCTCGACGAGCAGCTCGTCGGCGTCCTGGTTGGGCAGGCCGAGACGGACCAGCCCCATCGGCGTCTTCGCCAGCAGCAGGGGACCGAAGGGCGAGTCGGTGCTGGCGTAGGCGACGTCGAGCAGACCCTCCGCCGCGGCTCGCTCGCGCACTCGCTCGAGACTTGCGTTGATGTTCATGCCAGCTCCTTTCGCAGTCGCTTGATTCCCTCGTGCAGGCTCCGCCGCGCCGCCTCCGGCGAGCAACCGAGCGCGTCGGCGATCTCGGCGTGGGGCAGGTCGAGGGCGAAACGCAGGGTCACCGCCGCCCTTTGCTTGGGCGGCAGGGCGCCGACCGCGAGCCAGACCCCGTCGTCGTTCGGCTCGGGATCAGTGACGGCGGTCTCGGCGACTTCCGCCACCGGAACCGGGCGCCGGCCCCTGGCGCGGTGGTGGTCGACCGCTTTGCGGTGGGCGATCGTGATCAGCCAGCCGCGCAGGTTGCTGTCGTCCTGCAACTGCGGATACGCGCGCAGGGCGGCGAGAAAGGTCTCTTGGAAGCAGTCCTCTGCCCCCTCGCGCCCAACCGCGCCGCGCAGCACCGCCATCACGTTGGCCGCGTGCTCATCGATCAGGACCTGAAACGGAGGCAGTGCGCTCACCACGTGGATTAAACGCCCCGCCGCCCGCGAACGTGAGACTCCGCCGCCGACGGGCCGAAAAGGCGCCTATACGTCGACAAATCGGCCCGTCGGCGGCTGATCTAGGCTGGCGCGATGAGCGAGCGCCCCGATTCACTGCGGCAAGTCGTCGCGCGGGCGCTGGCCGAGGACCTCGGCGCGGGCGACGTCACCGCGGAGGCGACGGTGCCCGCCGAGGCCCGAGCGCGGGCGCGGATCGTCCAGAAAGCACCCGGCGTCGCCTACGGCCTCGCGGCGGTCGCCGAGACGATGCGCCAGTGCGGGGTAGACCACGTCGACAACCTGATCGTCGAGGGCAAGTGGCGTCAGGACGTGCCGGCCGAGGTCGCGATCGCCAGCGGCAGCGCCCGCTCATTGCTGGCGGCCGAGCGGACCGCGCTCAACTTCCTCGGCCACCTTTCCGGCATCGCAACGCTGACCGCCCGCTTCGTCGAGGCGGTCGCAGGCACCGGCGCGAAGATCCTCGACACCCGCAAGACGACGCCGGGGCTGCGCGGTCTCGAGAAGGCCGCGGTGGCGGCCGGCGGCGGCCGCAATCACCGGCTCGGCCTCTATGACGCCTTCCTGATCAAGGAGAACCACATCGCCCTCGCCGGCAGCCTCGCCAAGGCTGTCCTCGCCGCCCACAACGCCCACCCCGAGCTGCCGATCGAGGTCGAGGTCCGCAATCTCGACGAGACCGCCTACGCGCTCGGGACCGGCGCCGAGCGGCTGCTGCTCGACAACATGGACACCGAGACGATGCGGGCGGCGGTGGCGCTGCGCGACGAGCACGCCGGCGGCGTCGAGGGGCCGACCCTGGAGGCGTCGGGCGGCGTCGACCTCGAGAGCGTGCGGGCGATCGCCGAGACCGGCGTCGACTTCATCTCGATCGGCGCCCTCACCCACTCGGCGCCGAGCCTCGACTTCAGCCTCCTGCTCGAACCCGCCTAGCCGCCCGCCGATGGGCCGATTTCGGGTCTATATCTCCCGAAATCGGCCCATCGGCGGTCACTTGAGGAGTTTGGAGAGGCGGCGGTCCTTGAGCACGCGGCCGCCGGTCTGCTCCTCGGGGCAGTAGTTCATCTGGTGTTCGGAGAAGAAGACGGCCTCGATCGTCGTCCCGCAGCGCGGGCATGGCTCGCCCTCGCGCTTGTGGACCTGGAGTGGCATCGGCACCTTGTCGGGGACCTCGGCGCCGATCGTCTGCTCGTAGTGGTCGATCGCGTCGCCGAGCACGTGCAGGGCGCTGTGGAGGCGCCCGACCTCCTCGTCGTCGAGCTCCGACCCTTTCTTGAAGGGCGAGAGGCGGGCCTCCCAGAGGATCTCGTCGACCCAGGACCGACCGATCCCGGCGATGTCTTTCTGGTGGCGGAGCAGCGGATGCAGATGGCGGGGGTGGTCGACCGCGGTGGCGAACTCGTCAAGTGGGGGAGGGGGCCAGGCTTCGGGGCCGAGCGTCTTCACCATCTCGTCTTCGGCGACCGCGTCGACGGGTAGCAGTTTCGCCCAGGCGCGCTGCTTGGTTCCGAACTCACGCAGGCGTAGCTCGCGGCCGTCCTCCAGCCGGATCAGGACCCGCGAGGCACGGTCTTTCGGCGAGGCGCGTTTGTCGAAGACCCGCAACCGGCCCGCCGACATCAGGTGGATCAGCAGCGCCAGGTCGCCATCGGTGGAGCGCGACGACGTACGTCGTCGCGACGAGCTGGTGGAAGAGAAGTGAACGACCGGCATCTTCGCCACTCGCCGCACGCCCGTCAGTTCGCGCCCGGCCAACGCTTCCAGCGCCGGCTCGAAGGTCCTCATCACGTTCATCCCCGGGGCCAGTACCGATTCGACCACGGCACCGGATAGCGCTGCGTCGAGGCGGCGGGCGACGATCTCGACCTCGGGTAGCTCGGGCATCGACTGAAATTCTGGCGCTTCGGCGACCCCGCCATCGCCACGGAGTAAACTTCGGCAACGTTCATTCGACTGGTTCCGACCGTCAGGTCTGCCAGCGAACATCAGGAAAGGAAGGGCTCATGCAGGAGCTCCCGACGATCCAAGCCAATTTCGCCCCGGAGCTAACCCCGGACGAAATCGCTGAGCTCAGCGAGGAGATCCGCGCGCTCGCGCAGCAGCGCAACGCCGTCATCCTCGCCCACAACTACCAGCTGCCAGAGATCCAGGACGTCGCCGACCACATGGGTGACTCGCTCGGGCTCTCACGCCAGGCGGCCGCCACCGACGCCGAGATGATCGCCTTCTGCGGCGTCCACTTCATGGCCGAGACCGCCTCGATCCTCTCGCCCGAGAAGAAGGTGCTGATCCCCGACCTCGACGCCGGCTGCTCGCTCGCCGACTCGATCGACGCCGACCAGTTGCGCGCCTGGAAGGCCGAGCACCTCGGCGCCCTCGTCGTCATGTACGTCAACACCTCGGCCGAGGTGAAGGCGGAGACCGACTACTGCTGCACCTCGTCCAACGCGGTCCAGGTCGTCGAGCACATCTGGGCCGAGCACGGTCCCGACGCCGAGATCCTCTTCGGCCCCGACATGTGGCTCGGTGCCTTCGTCGAGCGCGAGACCGGCCTGGTCGACGACCATGAGCGTCGCGGCCGCTTCCACATCTGGGACGGCGAGTGCCACGTCCACGCCGGCATCCGGCCCGAGGACATCGCCGAGACCCGCGCCGCCAATCCCGAGGCCGAGTTCCTGATCCATCCCGAGTGCGGCTGCTCGACCCAGGCGATGGAGTACGTCGCCGCCGGCGACATCGAGGCCGAGGGCGTCCACATGCTCTCGACCTCGGGCATGCTCCAGCACGTCGAAGCCCACCCGGACGGCAGCTTCATCGTCGCCACCGAGAACGGGATGCTCTACCCGCTCCAGCAGGCGGCGCCGCAGGCCAACCTGATCGAGGCCAACCGGATGGCCTTCTGCAAGTACATGAAGATGATCACGCTGCCGAAGCTGCGCGACTCCCTGCTCGAGATGAAGTTCGAGGTCAGCGTTCCCGCCGCGGTCGCCGAGCGGGCGCGGATTCCGATCGAGCGCATGGTCGCGATCGGCTAGCGCCGACGCGCCCCGGCCTAGTCGTCGGAGCCCTCGCCGCCGTCGGGACCGCTGCCGGAGCCGTGGTCGCCGCCCGGCTCGGTCGGCGTCGTCGTTGGTTCGGTCGGGGTGGTCGGCGTCGTCGGGGTCGTGCTCGTCGTGTCTTCGCCGCCCGTGGTCGTGTCGGTCGTCGGCTGGCCCTGCTTGCCGCCGCCTGAACCGCCGGCGCCCACCGAGCTGACCGCCGGCGCCAGCGCGTCGCCGGCCGAGATCGACTCGGAGGCGATCCCGATCTGCTGGCTGACCAGGTTGCTGGCGGCGATCGCCACGGCGGCGGCGATGACCAGGCCGAGCAGGGCCAGCCCGATCCACTTGTAGGTCGCCGGAAGCCTCATTCCCGCACCTCGATGATCGCGCGCAGGCCGCCGTCCTCGCGGTTGGAGAGCCTGACGTCGCCGTCCCACTGGCGGGTCAGCTCGCGCGCGATCGGCAGCCCCAGCCCGGTCCCGCTCGGCCCCTTCTGCCCGGCGCTGCCGCGGCTGAAGCGCTCGAAGACCGCCTCCTCCTCGCCGGCCGCGAGGCCGGGGCCGCGGTCGAGGATCTCGATCCGCCCCGGGCCGTAGGCGATCGTGACGGTCGAGGCCGCGGGCGAGTAGAGCAGCGCGTTCTCGACCAGGACGTCGATCGAGCGCTCCAGGTCCGGCCCCGCGCACCACCCGCGGGCGGGTTCGTCGCCTTCGACGGCCAACTCGATCCCGCGCTCGGCGGCGCTGCCCGCCCAACGCTCGGCGGCGCGGCGGGCGGCGGCCGCGAGGTCGACCTCCTCGCCGGGAAGTTCGTGCTCACCGGCGCGGCTGAGGATCAGCAGCTCGTCGACGATCTGGGAGAGGCGGTCGATCTCCCGCATCGCCGCGCTGACCTCGGCGTCGGCCTCGCGATCGCCACGGAAGCGTTCGCCCAGACCCTCCAAGCGCAGGCGCAGCCCGGTCAGCGGCGTGCGCAGCTGGTGTGAAGCGTCGGCGACGAAGTCCTGCTGGACTCGCAGCAGCCGCTTCACCCGCTGGGTCATCTCGTTGAAGGTCCGCGCCAGCGAGCGCTGCTCGGTGCTGCCCTCGACCACCACGGTCGCATCGAGGTCACCGTCGGCGACCCGGCGGGCGGCCCGGTCCAGGCGCCGGATCGGCCGCGCGATCTGCTGCGCGATCAGGGCGCCGGCGATCATCCCCAGGGCGAGGACGATCGCTGCCAGCGCTGCGACGTCGAGGATCGAGGTCCGCACCGCCCGGTTCACGGCATCGACGCTCTGGGTTATCCGCACCGCGCCGCGGGTGTGTTCGCGCTCGATCACCGGGACCGCCGTGGCGAGGATCTCGGTCCCCAGCGTTTCGCTGTTGCGGGTGATCTGCTCGCTGTTGCCTCGCAGCGCCGCCCGCACCTCCGGACGGCCGGCGTAGTTGCGCCCGGCAGCGGTCCCGGCCGAGTCGGCGAGCAGGCGGCCAGAGGCGTCGACGACGATGACGCGCCCCCTGACGCTCTCGGCCGAACGCAGCGCCAGGCGTTCGAGGACGGAGATCCGCGGCGGGTCGACGAACTCCGAGGCCGAGGTCGCCACCAGCTGGGACTGGCTGAGCGCCTGGCCGCGCACCTCGGAATCGACGCGATCGCGCAGGCTCAGCGCCAGCGGCACGCCGAAGGCGATCAGCGCCAGCAGGAGAACGTAGGCCAGCGCCAGCAGGAGGGTGGCCCGGAGGCTTACGGTTCCTCGACCTCCGGGGCGGCGAAGCGGAAGCCGACGCCCCGCACCGTCTCGATGTAGGCCGGGTCGGCCGGGTCGTCGCCGAGCTTGCGGCGCAGCCAGCCGATGTGGACGTCGAGCGTCTTCGTCGAGCCGAACCAGTTCGTGTCCCAGACCTCCGACATCAGGTCCTCGCGCTTGACCACCTGGCCCGCGTGGCGCATCAGCTCGGCCAGCAGGTCGAACTCCTTGCGCGAGAGCTCCAGCTCCCGGCCCGCGGCGCGGGCGATCCTCGCGCCCGGATCGAGCTCGATCGCGCCCGCTCGAAGCGGCTTCTCGCGGCCCGGCTCGGCACGGTTGCAGCGGCGCAGGACGGCGCGGATACGCGAGATCACCTCGGCGGCGCTGAAGGGCTTGACCACGTAGTCGTCGGCGCCCAGCTCGAGGCCGACGATCTTGTCCATCTCGGTGCCGCGCGCGGTCAGCATCATGATCGGCACGTCCGAGTTGCGGCGGAGCTCGCGGCAGACGTCGCGGCCGTCGCCGTCGGGGAGGGCCAGGTCGAGCATCACCAGGTCTGGCTGCTCGGAGGCGGCGAGCTCGAGGGCGCCGGCGGCCGTCCCCGTTACCAGCGGTTCGAACCCGGCCCGGCGCAGTGCCTCGGCGAAGGGCTCGGAGATCGACTCCTCGTCCTCGACGACGAGGATGCGCCCGCTCGGCGACTGGATGTCCATGCGGCCACTGTAGGGCGTGGGGAGGGCTCCCCGGACGATCTCCGCGAGGTTTTGCCAGCTCTTTACCCGCGGCTGTCCTGGCCTTGGATTGGCGATTCCGACAATGGCCCGGCAACTTCGGCCACAGAGGAGATCGCCGTGAGCAAACTGAAGACCCGCATCGCCGCAGGTATCACCGTCATCGGACTGGGGGGACTGGCGGGACTGGCGCTCGGCTCAGGAGAGCAGCAGTCCACCGGCACCGCGGTCGCCGAGAAGCCAGTCGTCCGGACCAAGGTGATCCGGCGAACGATCCACGTCACCAAGCACGCCAAGCCAAAGCACCCGGCTGCGACCGGGGGCGGGGGAGGGGCGCTGGCCGCCGCCGGATCGGGATTGAATTCGGGCGGCCAGGGGAGCGCCACCACCGGCTCGTCCTCGGGCGGCTACGGCTCGTCCTACTCATCTTCATCCGAATCGAGCCCGGTCACGACCTCGACCAGCGGCGGCGGCTCGGTTTCCGCTGGCGGCGGCGAAGGCGGCGGCTACGAGGGCGAGAGCGAGCGCGAGTCCGAGGGCGGCCGCGATGACTGACTCCCGTCGCAGCGCCCGCCGACCGGGGCCGGGCACGGTCCTCTGGGGGTCGGTCGCCCTCTTCGCAGTCCTCTTCGCCCTGCTCACCCTCCAGCTGAGCTCCGGTGCCGACCCGACGCTGAGCGGTGCCACCGCGGCCGCGCCGGTGCAGGTCCGCAAGGTGATCAAACGGCGGATCGTCACCACGATCGTCCCCAGGCCCGGCACCACCTCCGTCTCCAGCGGCCCGGTCACCAGCTCCACCGCGGAAGCGCCCGCGGAAGCGGTCACCACCAGCGCCTCCTGATCAACGACGACAAACGGGAACGACCAGATGAGCGAACACGACATCACCTTCGACGCGATGGGCAGCCACGTCCGCCTGCTGATCGGCGAGCCGGGGACCGGGCTGGCCCCGGCCGCCGAGGCGGCCGAGCGGGCACGGCGGTTCATCCATGGGTTCGACGCCGCCCTTTCGCGCTTCAAGCCCGAGAGCGAGCTCTGCGCCCTCAACCGAGACCGCCGCGAGCGGGTGCCAGCCTCGCCGCTGCTGCGCCAGGCGGTGAGCGCCGGCCTGGCCGCGGCGGAGCGCAGCGACGGCCTCGTCGACCCGACCCTCCTGGGCGCGATCGAAGACGCCGGATACACGATTTCGCGGGCCGGAATGAGCGGCATGCCCCTCACCGAGGCCCTCGCCGAGGCGCCGCCCCGGCACCCCGCCCACCCGAGCCCCGATCAATCGTGGCGACGGTTCGAGATCGACGACGCCGCTGGCGAGATCGTCCGCCCGGCCGGGCTCGGCTTCGACACCGGCGGCACCGGCAAGGGGCTCGCCGCCGACCTGGTCGCCGCCAGCCTGCGCGGCTACTCGCGCTTCACCGTCGACTGCGGCGGCGACATCCGGATCGGCGGCGCCGACGCCCTGGTCCACCCCTACGAGGTCTTCGTCGAACACCCCCTGACGGGAGAGCGCGCCTACGTTGTGCGGCTCGGGTCGGGCGGCGTCGCGACCTCCGGGCTCAACGTGCGCATCTGGCGCCGAGCCGACGGCAGGTACTCGCACCACCTGCTCGACCCGGCGACGGGCGAGCCCGCCTGGACCGGCCTGGTCGGCGCCACGGCGCTGGCCGACACCGCGCTGGAGGCGGAGACGCTCTCGAAGGCGGCGCTGCTCTCCGGACCCGAGCGGGCGCGTGAGCTGTTCGCCGAGCGCGGCGGCCTGATCGTCCACGACGGCGGCCGGGTCGAGCTCGTCGGTCCGCTGGCGGCGGCGCCCCGCATCCGCATCCCCGCCGACGCCGGCCTGGCCGGGGTGGCGCGATGATCGGCGCTGTCTCGACCACGCTCCAGACCCACGGCTGGTGGCTCGCGAGCCGCGCCTCGGGCCTGGTCGCCCTGGTCCTGGTCACGGTCTCCGTCGGCATCGGACTGGCGATGGCCGGCAAGGTGATGCGCCGGCCCGGCCTCTCGCGCAAGCTGCTGGCCATCCACGAGCAGACCGCCCTGGCCGGGCTGATCGCGATCGCCGTGCACGGCATCACCCTGCTCGGCGACCCCTGGCTGCACCCCGGCGTCGCCGGCGTGACCGTGCCCTTCGCGATGAGCTTCCACACCGCCTTCACCGGGCTCGGCATCATCGCCGGCTACCTGGCCGCCTTCCTCGGGCTCAGCTTCTACATCCGCAAGCGGGTCGGGCCGAAGCTCTGGCGCAAGGCCCACCGGGCGACGATCCTGGTCTACGCGCTCGGCCTGGTCCACGCGCTCGGCGCCGGCACCGACGCCTCCGCGGTCTGGTTCCGCGGGTGGGTGATCCTCACCACTCCCCTGATCGGCGGGCTGTTCGTCTACCGGGTGCTTTCCGGGCGGGCGAAGAAGCGGGCGAGGGCCGGTCGCGAGCGGCCCCCGCTCCGCCAGGGCATGCCGGAGCGCGGCGCCAGGACGATCCCCCGGGCCCCTGTCCTCGAGGAGGCGTGATGAGGGACCCGGGTGTGGTCATCGTCGGTGGCGGCCTGGCGGCGCAGCGTGCGGTCGAGACGCTGCGCTGGCGCGGCTACACGGCGCCGGTCCGCATCGTCCGAGGCCTGTCCGGCGGTGGCGATCTCCGTGGTCGACGACGAGAGCGGGGAGACCGTCTTCCCGAGATCTTTACGAGCGTTCACTAACAATTCGCTAAGATCTCGCCAACCTTCCTGGGCGCAGAGTTGCGCGCCCGAGGGGCCGCAGGAGTCACCCTGTGTTTGCAGAACCCCCCTCACTGATGGCGAGATCGAGAAAGAGACAAGCGCGCGACGAGCAGCCGCAACGCCCCCGCGGGCGCCGGGCGCCGATCGTCGAGCTGAACGACGTCACCAAGGTCTACCCGGGAGGCCACATGGCGCTCGACCGGGTCTCGCTGGCGATCGGCCGCGGCGAGTTCGTCTTCCTCGTCGGCCCGACCGGCTGCGGCAAGTCGACGCTGATCAAGATGCTGATCCGCGAGCTCGACGCCACCGAGGGCGCGGTCAAGATCGCCGGCCGCGACATCGGCGCCCTCTCGGAAAAGAAGATTCCGCAGCTGCGGCGCAACATCGGCACCGTCTTCCAGGACTTCAAGCTGCTGCCCAATCGCACGGTCTACGACAACGTCGCCTACGCGCTGCAGGTGATCGGCGCCAGCCGCGCCGAAATCCGCGATCAGGTGCCGGCGACGCTGCGCCTGGTCGGGCTCTCGACCAAGCTCCACAGCTACCCAGACCAGCTCTCCGGCGGCGAGCAGCAGCGCGTCTCCGTCGCTCGCGCCTTCGTCAACCACCCGCCGCTGCTGCTGGCCGACGAGCCCAGCGGCAACCTCGACCCGGTCACCTCGATCGGGATCATGCAGCTGCTCTACCGGATCAACAAGACCGGGACCACTGTCCTCGTCGTCACCCATGACCGCGAGATGGTCGACAACATGCGCCGCCGCGTCGTCGAGCTCTACGAGGGCCGCGTCGTTCGCGACGAAGTCAGCGGTGGCTACACCGAGGAATCGACCAGCGAATTCGGCTTGCGGATGCGGGCCGAGATGGGCGTCGGCTCGCAGGGTGAGGGTCAGACCAACGGCCACGGACACGACTCGCTGCTCTGATGTCGAAGCTGATCTTCTTCATCCAGGAGGCGTTCCGCGCCCTGCGCCGCAACGGCGCCCCGACGCTGGCGGCGATCGTGACCACGGTCGTCACCGTGCTCCTGCTCGGCGTCCTGATCCCGATCTTCCAGACGACGCAGGCCAAGAGCGAAGAGGTTCGCTCGGAGCTGAACATCCAGGTCAGCCTCTTCGACGACGCCACCCCGGCCGAACGGGAAGCGCTCAAAGGCGAACTGGCAGCGATCCCGCACGTCGAGTCGATCACCTACATCTCCAAGGCTCAGGCGCTGAAAACCTTCCGCAGCGAACTCGAGGACAAATCGATCCTCGAAGAGCTGAACCGCAACCCGCTGCCTGCCAGCTTCGAAATCAAAGCCGACGACGCCGCCAATCTGACGGGAATCGAAGCGGCGATCATCCCCACCGGCGCCAACGGCAAACCGCAGCCGATCTCGCCGATCATCAGCGACATCTTCGATCGCCAGCAGGCTTCGGAAAAGATCGAGCAGGTGACGGGCGCTCTGAAAATCGTGCTGACCGTGATCACCGCTCTTTTGGTGCTGGCCTCGCTGATGCTGGTCGGCAACACGATCAGGCTCTCGATCTACACGCGCCGCCGCGAGGTCGAGGTGATGCGCCTGGTTGGCGCTACCCGCTGGTTCATCCGCTGGCCGTTCATGATCGAGGGCGTCGTCGTCGGCGTTGCCGGCAGCCTGGTGGCCATACTTGTCCTGTGGCTCGGCAAGCTCACGATCGTCGACCCTCTCGGCGACACGTTCGCGCCGCTGGCGGCCCAGAACAGCAGCACCCTGGCCTTCCCCGCTCTGGTCGGGATCCTCTTCGCCGCCGCGGTGCTGGTCTCGACGATCGGGTCGGGCCTCACCCTGCGGCGCTTCCTCAAGGTCTGAGGCCGGCGTGAAAGCACGCGGGGCCGTGGCGTTTGCCGGGGCGCTGGTCGCGGTCCTCTGCCTCGGTCTCTGGCTGGGCGGACACCCGTCGAAGCTGCCCGGCTTCCTCCGCGACGCCTTCGTTGCCGAGCCGGCGGGGCTGACCACGGAAGCGGCGGAACTGATCGAGGGCAGCTACTACCGGCCGGTCGGCGAGGAGGAGCTGAGCAACTCCTCGCTGCAGGGCATGATCCGCGAGCTGCGCCGCCGCCACGACGACCAGTTCAGCGAATACTTCTCGCCGGAAAGCCTCGAAAGCTTCAACGAGCAGATCGAAGGCCGCTTCACCGGGATCGGGCTGACCGTGGTGCCGGTCAAACGTGGCTTGCGGGTGACCCGGGTCTTCCCCGGCTCGCCGGCCGCCGGCGCCGGTCTGCGCGCCGGCGACACGATCGTCTCCGTCGGCGGCGACTCGATCGCCGGCGAGAGCAGCACCGAAGCGACGGCCAAGATCAAAGGCCCGGAGGGAACCGAGGTCACGGTCGGCGTCCTCGACGCCAAAAGCGGCAAGGTCCACCAGGAGACGATGACCCGCGCCGAGGTGACGCTGCCGAACGTCAGCAGCCGGGTGCGGGAGGTGGGCGGCCACAAGCTCGGCTACGTCCGCCTGCTCAGTTTCAGTGTCGGCGCCCACGCGGTGCTCGCCGACGCGGTCCGCAAGGTCCAGCGCGAAGGGGCCGAAGGGATCGTCCTCGACCTACGCGGCAATCCCGGCGGCCTGCTCCAGGAGGCGGTGCTCAGCGCCAGCGTCTTCCTACCGGAGGACGAGGTCGTGGTCTCGACCAACTCCCGCAGCCAAGGCCACAGCGTCCACAAGACGGTCGCCGGCAACCTGCCGCCGCTGCCGATGGTCGTCCTGATCGATCGCGGCACCGCCTCCGCGGCCGAGATCCTCACCGCGGCGCTCGCCGATAACGGCGACGCCGAAGTGGTCGGCACCCGCTCCTTCGGCAAGGGCGTCTTCCAGGAGGAGCGCGACCTCGCCAACGGCGGCGCCCTGAAGCTGACCGTCGGCGAGTACCTCACCCCCGACGGGGTCAACCTGGCCGAGAGCAAGGGGATCCACCCGGACGTCAGAGCCAGCGACGATCCGCAGACGCGGGGCGACGAGGCGCTGCGACGCTCGTTCGAAGTCCTCGCCGGCCAGGTCGGCGGGTGAGCGGCCGCCGCCGTGGCGGCCGTCCGCGCGGGCAGCGTCGCCAGGAGCCGCCGAGGGCGCGTGAGGCGG
>JAENWU010000185.1 GCA_016649905.1 Thermoleophilia bacterium | reverse complement strand
GGCGATCTCGCCGGGGGCGAAGCTCGCCTCCAGCCCCGCTCGCGGCTGTGGCGGCGCCACCGTCACGACCGCGTCGGCGTCGCGCTCGACGCCCAGCGCTCCGACCAGCCGCTCGACGATCGGGGTGCCGGGCTTGGTCTCACTGCCGGCCTCGGGCTTGACGACGCCACTGAGGATCAGGTGCTCGCGGGCGCGGGTCGCGGCGACATGGAAGAGGCGCAGCCCCTCCTCGGAGTCACGCTGGCGCGACTCCTCGAGCAGCTCGGCGTAGCCGTAGAGGTTGATCGAGCCGCTGCCGAGCCGGCGCAGCTGCATCCCCACCCGCGGCTGCTGCTCACGGCCGAGGAGGAGCAGTGGCGGCCGCGCCCCGGCCAGCAGGCTGCGCGAGAGGTCGGGCACGGCGACGACCCCGAACTCGAGCCCCTTGGCGTTGTGGACGGTCATGATGCGGACGCCGTCGTGGCCCTCGGCGGCGGTCGCCGCCTGTGCCTCGGCGTCGCTCTCGGCGCGGGCGGCGAGGAAGTCGAGCAGGCCGCGCAGGTCGCGCCCCTCGCGCGCTTCGAACTCGGCCGCCAGCCGCGCCAGCTTGCGCACGTTGGCGTAGCGGGCCTCGCCCGCAGGGCGCATCAGCACCGCCAGGTCGTAGCCCGTCTCGGTGCTCGCCGCCTCGACCAGGCCGGCCAGGGTCAGCCGTGACCCACGCCCGCGCAGCGATTCGATCCTGCCGACGAACTCGCGCAGCAGCGCCAGCTCCGACTCCGGGATCCCGGCCAGCCGCTCCGGCTCGGCCAGCTCGTCATCGCGGACGCCCGCCGCCTGCTGGAGCGCCCCCCATACGTGGCGCTTGCGTCCGGCCGCCGCCCGCAGCAGCCAGAGGGTGTCCGGGGCGGCGCCGCAGGCGGGCGAGGCGAGGGCGCCGAACAGCGCCTGGTCGTCGAGCGGGTTGGCGATCGTCGCCAGCAGCGCGCAGACGTCGGAGACCTGCTGCTGGGACCAGTAGCCGCGCCCGCCGACCACGTAGGGACGCAGCCCGGCCCGCTCCAGCGAGTCCTCGTAGGCGTCGAGGTGGGTGAAGGCGCGCAGCAGCACGACCATCTCACCGCGGTCGACGCCGGCGTCGGCGAGCTCGCGCAGCCGGGTGGCGACGGAGCGCGCCTCGGCGAGGCAGTTGAGCGGCGTGCGCCCGTCGATCGCCGGCTCCAACTCGATCCCCTCGGCGTCCCAGCCGTCGCGCGCGGTCAGCAACAGCTCGACCGCCGGCCGATGGGCCGAAATCGGGCCTATATCTCCCGGAATCGGCCCGTCGGCGGGTGGTTCGAGCGCCCCGACCCGCAGCGGTCGGTAGGAGTCGCCGAGCAGGGCGGCGCCGAAGGCGTTGACGGCGGCGATCAGTGGCGGCCGCGAGCGGAAGTTGCCGCTCAGCGCCATCAGCTCGGCGTCAGTGCGCTCGTCGATCCGCCGCCGCTGCTCGCGGAAGACGTCGAGGTCGGCGTGGCGGAAGCCGTAGATCGACTGGAACTCGTCGCCGACCACGATCAGCTCGCTGCGCGGCCCCCGCAGCGCCTCGATCAGCCGCAGCTGCAGCCGGTTGGTGTCCTGGAACTCGTCGACGAGAAGGTGGCGGAAGCGGGACCGGTAGGCCTCGCCGATCTCGGCCCGCTCCAGCAGCCTCGCGGCGAGGATCTGCAGGTCCTCGAAGTCGATGCCCTCGCGGCGCTCCTTGGCCCCCTCGAAGCGGGCGGAGAAGAGTTGCAGCAGCTCGCCGATGTGCCGGTAGGCCTCGCCTCCCTCGCCGGCCTCGGCGCTGGCGCTGATCGCCGCTTCGATCGCCTCGCGGTAGGGCAGGATCGCTTTCGCCTTGCTGCCGGGGTGCAGCGCCCGCAGCTCTTCCAGTCCCGGCGGCGGCCCCGGCCGCGAGAGCCGCTCCAGCGCCGCCTCCAGCAGCTCCCGCTTGGGGTCGGTGTCGCGCAGCTCCTCCAGCGCGATTCCGGCCGCTTCGATCGCCTGCGCGATCGCCTCGACCGGGTCGCTCGGCCGCGGCTCCGGCAGCCGCGGCTCGGCCTCACCGCGGCTGCGCAGCTCGGCGTGGATGCCGGCGACGATCGCCCGCAGCCCGTCGATCTCGAAGGTGGCGACGGTTTCCTCGCGGGCCGCCTCGCCGCCGGCGAGGAACTCGGCGAGTGCCTCGTCGAAGGCCTCGCGGGCGGCGCGGGCCGCCTCCGGCGCGTCGAGCACGCGAAAGCCGGGATCGATCCCGGCGGCCACCGGGTGGGCGGCGAGGACCCGGTTGCAGAAGCCGTGGATCGTCGTCACCCAGGCGCTGCCGATCGTCCCCAGCAGCTCGGCGGCGCGCTCGGAGCCGTCCTCGGCCCGGCGCGAGAGCTCGGCCCGGATCCGCTGGCGCAGCTCCGCAGCGGCCTTGTCGGTGAAGGTGGAGGCGAGGATCGCGTCGGGGGAGACTCCCTCGTCGCAGACCAGGCGGCAGTAGCGGTCGACCATCACCCCGGTCTTGCCGGTGCCGGCGCCGGCCTCGAGCAGGACGTCGCGACCGCTTACCTCGATCGCCGCCGCCTGCTCGGGCGTCGGCTCGCGCGCGCTCACCGCTCCTCCACTTCGACGTCCTCCTCGTACTGCGGGGCGCGGTCGCGCCGGCAGATCGGCGCGAAGGTGCAGAAGGTAGGGCAGACGTCGTGGTAGCGGCCCTCCTTGGGGCCGGGGTCGCGGCGGATGTCGCCGCTGCGCATCCGGGCGACGATCTCCGCGGCGCGCCGCCGCGAGTCGTCCAGCAGCTGCTCGAACCCGTCCTCGTCGACGACGTCCCCCTTGTAGAGCCCATAGCCGGTTAGGTCCGCGGCGGCCTCGGCGCTGACGACGCCACGGGGACGGCGCGAGGAGGTCCCGCGCAGCGGGTGGTAGAGGCCGCCGACCGGCTGCGCGCCCCAGTGCTCGGCGACCGCCAGCAGGTAGAGCGGCAGCTGCAGCTTCGCCTGCTCCTCGAACTTCTCGCGCGCCGTCACCGAGCCGGAGAGCTTGTAGTCGAGGACGACGGCGCGCCCGTCGGCGGCGCGGTCGACCCGGTCGATCGCCCCGTGCAGGCCCCAGCCGCCGAGGTCCAGGGCGGGCCGCTCGCTCTCCTCGTGCTCGCCAAAGGCGGCCTCCAGCAACCAGGGCTCGAAGCCGCCGGTCTCACGCTCGGCCTCCTCGGCGAGGAACCGTTCCAGCAGCCGTTCGACCCGGCGCACCATCGCCCGCTCGGCGGGGTGGGTTCCGAGCTCGCGCTCGGCGGCGACCGCGGCGACCAGCTCGCGGCCGCGGGCGACCCAGGCCGGCAGCGAGCCCGGCCGCGGCAGCGCGTCGCCGCCGAGTCGCTCCTTGTAGAGGCGGTCGAGGGCCTCGTGCATCAGGCCGCCCTGGACCAGCGGGTCGGGCGGCGGGTCCAGCGGCTGCGGGTCCAGCTCGTGGCCGACGAACCAGCGGTATGAGCAGACGTCGAACTGCTCCAGCGTGGTGCCGCCGTAGGCGGCGATGGCGGCGAGCGACTCGATCGCGGCCGGGTTGGTCAGCGGCCCGGGC
>JAENWU010000200.1 GCA_016649905.1 Thermoleophilia bacterium | reverse complement strand
CTACGGCAAGGACACCGCCGGCATCTTTCGCGTGCACCAGTTCGACAAGGTCGAGATGTTCTCGTTCGTCGAGCCCTCCGAGTCGGCGGCCGAGCACGAACGGCTGCTGGCGATCGAGGAGCGGATCCTCAGCGAGCTCGAGATCCCCTACCGGGTCGTCAACGTCGCCGTCGGCGACCTCGGCGCCCCAGCCGCCAAGAAGTACGACTGCGAGGCCTGGATCCCAAGCCAGGAGCGCTACCGCGAGCTCACCTCCTGCTCGAACACGACCGACTACCAGGCCCGCCGAATGGGCTGTCGCTACCGCCCCAGCGAGGGCGCCGCGCCGGTCGCCGTCCACACCCTGAACGGCACCGCCTGCGCCGTCGGACGCACGATCATCGCCTTGATCGAGAACCGCCAGGAGCGGGACGGGGGATTCTCTCTACCCAATACTTTGCATGCGTTCGGCTCCCCTGCCACAATCGCGCCTCTATGAACTCCAGTGTGCGCGAGGCCAAGCGGGTGGTCCTCTGCGATGACCACGAGATCGTCCGTGAAGCAATCAAGGCGCGGATGGCCAACTCGAACATCGTCGAGATCGTCGGCGAGGCCGGCAACGGTCGCGACGTGGTCGACGTCGTCAAGGAACTCGAGCCCGACGTCCTGATCATCGACGTCGAGTTGCCCAAGCGCGACGGGATCGAGGCGACGAAGGAGGTCCTGAAGGCGCGGCCGCGGACCAAAGTCATCATCTTCACCGCCCACGCCCAGCCCGACCTGCTGGCGTTGGCGCTGCGGGCCGGCGCCTCCGGCTACGTGCTCAAGTCAGCTCCGGCCGAGGACATCGGCCGCGCCGTCAAAGCGGTCACCGGCGGCGGCACCTTCCTCGGCGGCGACTTCGCCGGCGGCAAGCCCTCCGAGGTGGAGAAACTACTCGACCTCTCGCCGCGCGAGCGGCAGATCCTCGAGCTGCTGGCCGAGGGCCTGCGGGTCAAAGAGATCGCCGAGCGCCTGGCGCTGAGCCCGGCGACGGTCCACACCCACGTCCGCAACGCGATCGCCAAGCTCGAGGTCGACACCCGCACCGAGGCGGTGGCCCTGGCCGTCCGCTTCAGCTACCTCGGCGCCGGCGGCGGCGCGGTCTAGTCCTAGTAGCGATGGCCCGCCTCGCCGCGCTTGGCGGCGAGCAGGTCGAGATCGGCGAAGCCCAGCAACGCCTCGGCGCTGGTCCCGTCGACCGGGAAGACCGCAAAGCCGGTGGCGCCCGAGAGCGGTAGCTCGGCGTCGCTGCCGAAGCCGCGGCGGGCGATCCGGGCACGGATCCGGGCCGCGACTTCGCCGATCTCCTCGGCATCGGTCTCCTCGACGATCACGGCGAACTCGTCACCGCCTTGGCGGAAGACCGCGTCCTCTCCCCGGACCTCGTCGCGCAGAGCGGCGCCGACCTCGGTCAGCAAACGGTCCCCCTCGAGGTGCCCGTGGACCTCGTTGACCTGCTTGAAGCCGTCGAGGTCGAGCAGGATCAGGGCGAACTGGCGATCGTGGCGGCCGTGGCGGGCGATCTCCTCGGCCAGCCGCTCGTAGAGGCTGCGGTAGTTGCCGACCCCGGTCAGCTCGTCGCGGCGGGCCAGCGCCCAGAGCGCCTCGTGGCTGACCCGCAGACGCCGCGCCATCACCACCACGCCGACGCCGACGACCGCGAGGCAGGCGGCCTCGACGATCGCCAGCACGAGCGTCTGGCGCTCGGAGAAGGAGCCGAGCAGCAGCGGCAGCAGCAACCCGAGGACGATCACCGTGAGGCCGGCGACGAGCAGGCCGGCGCCGACGGGAACGCGCGTTGACGGCTTGTAGTGATCTGGTCTCTTTATAGTCATTTTTGGGTAGATGGCTCCTCCATACCCGCAGGATATGAGGCTCAGACGACCGCGTCTCCCGCCGCCACTACGATGCGGCGGTGCGCTATCCGGTGGAACAGTTCAGCCCAGAGGAGCAAGCGGTTCTCGCTCCCCATTTCACCAACCTGGATCGGCCTGTTTTTGGCCTCGTGAACCTGCCGGAGACGGTAAAGGGAGCGCTTTTCGCCCGCTATTCGCGGTATTCCGGAACCGTCAGGCGTCTCTACCTGGAGGAGTTCGCGTCCGACGCGCCGAGCGGCGGCCGGCCCTTCGACGCCGAGGAGGGGGAGCGGGCGGCGCAGCTCTACGAGCGCGTCTTCGTCGGCTACGGCGACGACTCGATCGCCCAGGTCGGCGGCGCCCACATCGCCTGCGAGTGGGTCTCCAACATCCTCACCAAGCTGCTCCAACGCGGCCGCCTCGCCGCCTACCTCGAGCAGTCGACCCGCTACATCCCCTACGACGAGCCGTTGCCCGGGGGCGGCTACCGCTTCTACTCCGACGAGCGACTCGGCCCCGAGTTCGCGACCGCGATGGACGAGCTGTTCGGGATCTACTCGCGCTCGCTGACCGCGGTCGAGAAGTGGGCGGCGGAGCGCTGGCCGCGTGGCGAGGGCGAACCCGAGGGTCCCTGGGCGCGCTCGATCCGGGCCAAGGCGCTCGACCTGCTGCGCGGGCTGCTGCCGGCGGCGACGCTGAGCCACGTCGGCATCTACGCCTCCGGCCAGGCCTACGAGCAGCTGATCCTGCGGCTGCTGGCCTCGCCGCTGCCGGAGGCGCGCGAGTACGGCGGCATGATCCTTGCCGAGCTGCAGCGGGTGATGCCGAGCTTCGTCTCCCGGGTCGAGCGGCCCGACCGCGGCGGCGAGTGGATCTCCTACCTGCAGCAGCGCCGCGAGCGGACCGAGAGCTGGGTCGCCCGACTCGGCCTCGACCGCCGCGGCGAGCAGGGGGCGGCACCGTCGGTCGAGCTGATCCACGTCGACGGCAACGAAGAGGACCTGCT
>JAENWU010000148.1 GCA_016649905.1 Thermoleophilia bacterium | reverse complement strand
TTTGTAGGTGGCTCCGAGTTCCGGGACCAGCCGGGAGACGGGGACCTTGGCGACCAAGTGGTTTCCTCTGGTCACCTTTTGCCATTCCTGCCCTTCGCCTTCCGGACTGAAGCCGAGGAACATGACGGCTCTCCCCGTTCCGGCCACGCTCACGTCGCACAGCTCGCATCCACTCTACTCCGGGGCGGGGAACGGCGGCCCCGATTTGAGCCACTCGAGGCCGACGCAATCTCATCGCTTCACGCTAGCCGGCTGGTCAGCTGGGCAAGATCGAGTGTTTCAGCCCCTATTCGTCTGAGCCCAGGCGACAGCCTTGACCTCCCGCCAGGTCAGCAAGCGGCCGCTCTGGCGGTCAATCACCTTGAGGCGAATCGCCCGCAGGCCGTCGCCGACGCCGAGAACCGGGACGTCAGCGAAGATTGGATCCTCGTCGTGGGCGCGCTGGAGGTTGTAGTTGGGGATCTTGGCGCTGAGATGGTGAACGTGATGAAGGCCGATGTTGCCGGTGAAGAACTGGAGGAGCTTCGGAAGCTTCAGATAGGAGCTTCCCTGTAGGGCGGCGTCGGCGTAGCTCCACTGATCCGAGCTCTCCCAGTAGACGTCCTCGAACTGATGCTGGACATAGAACATGAACACCCCCAGCGTGCCGGCGAGGACGGCCGTCGGTATCTGCACGAGCAGCCAAGCCTGCAGGCCGACGAGCCAAGCGATCGCCGCGATCGCGACCGCCAGGGCGAAGTTCGTCACGATCACGCTGCGGCGTTGGCGTGGGCGCATCTTGTTCGACCATAGGCGGGGTCCGATCATCAGCGACCAAATCGGACCGATCCCGAACATCACCAGTGGACTGCGAAAGAGGCGATAACCCAGCCGTGACTTCAGGGGGCGGGAGAGGTACTCCTCGACGGTGAGCGTCGCAATGTCCCCGGTGCCACGCCGGTCCAGATCGCCGGAGCTGCCGTGGTGGACGGCGTGGTTGTGGCGCCAGTTCGCGAACGGCTGAAAGACGAGCAAGCCAGTGAATCTGCCCAGCCATAGATTCGCTCGCCGGCTCGGCATGAAGGAGCCATGGGCGCAGTCGTGGAAGACGATGAAAGTCCTCAGCAGGAAGCCCGCCGCGGGAACAGCGAGGGCGAGGGAGATCCAGACCGAGGTCTCGAGGGAGAGGTACATCGCCGCGGATAAAGCCATGTAGGGGACCACCGAGGTGGCCAGATCGAGGAGGCCGTAACGCAGCGAGGGCTGCTCGTGGCGAGCGACCGCCTCACGCCAGTAGAGGCGGTCGGCATTGGTCGGCACGGGGGTCGGGGTTGCTGCAGCGCTCACACCGGGCGACCTAGAAGTCGTGAGCCGAGCCAAGAACCGTCTCCGCGGCGCGCCGTAGCGTCCACAGCCCGGCAGTGCCCATCGCTACGGCCAACACGAGTCCGAAGGCGCAGATGAGCGCTGCAGCAACGACGGCGAGTGGAATCAGCGACGTGTCCTGCCAGCTCGAAAACGGTGCCCACGGACCCCAGGATAAGGGTGGGGGCGTACTCCCCGCGAATCGCACCCAGGAGGTCGGCGGTTCGAATCCGCCTAGCTCCACTTTCGGAAGTCCCTGCACGTCGGGATTTTCGCCTCCCCGGTAATCCGCCGGAATCCACCCCCATCGCGCTCCATTTCAGCCACTAGTGGCCCGTCCGGTTAGTTCGTGGTGTCACGCGCTGAGGACCTTGCCGGTATAGGTCCACTGGAACGGCTTGGCGGTCTGGTTGTAGGTCTCGACGAAGCAGAGCATCTGCTCGGCGAGGTCTGCCTCGGAGTCGAAGGCCCCGTGCTTGACCAGGCGGCGCTGGAGGATCGAGAAGAAGATCTCGACCTGGTTGAGCCAGGAGGCGTGGGTGGGGGTGAACTGAAAGCTCCAGCGGGGGTGGGCCTCGAGCCACTCCTCGACCTCATCGGTGGTGCGGGTCGAGAGGTTGTCGGTGACGGCGATCACCGAGCGGCCCTCGGGGATGCCCTGGTCGACCAGCTCTAAGAAGGCGAGCAGGTCCTCGCGGTTGCGGGTCTTGGAGGGCATCGCCGAGACGCCGCCGCTGTGGACCGCCAGGGCGGCGAAGAGGTTCTGGGTGCCGTTGCGGCGGTACTCGTTGTCGCGCCGGGCAGGGCGGCCCGGGGCCGCCTGGGTGTCTTCGCGGACCAGCCCCTTGGCCTGGATGCCGGTCTTCTCATCGATCGAGATGACGATCGTGTTCTCGGGCGGATCGAGGTATAGGCCACAGACCTCGGCTGCCTGGGCGTCGAAGGCGGGCGAGAGCTCCGACATCACCCAATACTCGGTGAGGTGGGGCTTGATATCGGCCGCGGCCAGGATCGCGTGCGCGTGGGAGGCCGACATGCCGACCTCGGCGGCCAGCTCCTCGTAGGTCCAGCGCCCCCGCCGGCACCCCGACTTGGTCGGCTCCGGTCGCGTGCAGGCCTTGGCGATCAGCCGCGCCCTGACCGCGTGGTCGTGGACGAGCGGCTTGCCGGGCCGGGGCAGGTCCTCCAGCCCCTCCAGGCCGTCGCGCTCAAAGCGCCCGCGCCACTTCTGGGCCGTGTTCGCCGAACAGCCGACGCTGCGGCCGATCTGGGCCGCCGAGCGGCCCTCACCGGCCTCGAGCACGATCCGCGCCCGGGCGACCATCCGTGCCTGCGAGGTGCCGGCACCGACAATCGCCTCCAGCGCCGCCCTGTCTCTGACGCCGATTTCGATCCGTTTCGCCGCTGCCGCCATAGCCCGACCTCCATTGTCGCTGGACACCACTCAGCGACGACTTCACGATCGGCGACGGGACACCTGCATCCATCAATGGATTAAGCGGATAAACCACTAGTTGTCCTACCCACGGACGTTGTGAACGCGGCTGATCGGCGGCCGGTCTCCCAAGGAGCTGCGCGGTCGACGCCGGTTGTAGTAGCGCAGGAAGGATGCCATGGCCTTGGTGCGCTCGACTGAGTTGGGCCAGGAGTGGGCGTAAGCCCACTCCCTCTTTAGGGTCTGGATGAATCTCTCCACCTTGCCGTTCCAGCGCGGCGTGTAGGGCGGGATCAGGATGTGGCGGGCGCCGTGGGCGGCGAGTTGGTCGCGGAAGGCATTTGACCTGCGATAGGCGAAGGCGTTGTCGCTCATCACCGCCTCTGGGCCCTTCAGGCCGAGAGTGCGGAATTGTTCGATCGCCCGCCCCAGCACCGCGGCCGCGGTGTCCCCACCTTGGTCTGGGTGCTGCTCGACGTAGGCATAGCGGGAGTGGTCGTCGACCACGCAGTGCAGGTAGACGTAGCCGACCCCGGCCCGCTTCTCGGCGCCGGTCTTGTCACGAACGCCGGTCACGGCGTGCCCGGGGCGCTCAAAGCGCGCCAGGCGGGCGACGTCGACGTGCAGGAGGGCTCCCCGGGCGAGACCACTCATAGCGCCGGTAGCTCTCGCGCTCGGCGCTCGGGCGCAGCCGCGAGAGGCCGTGGCGGTGCAGGACCTTCCAGATCGTCGAGCGCGAACACCGGCAGATGCCGGCCAGGCGCCCAGGGCCGAGGTTGGTCTGCCGGCGGGCTCGAAGGATCGGTGCCTCTTCGGCCGATGAGAGCCGCCGTGGCTGACGGTGGGGGCGCGAAGAGCGATCTCGCAGCCAGGCGCCTGATCGCCGTTCTGGCGCGCTTGCCAGGCGCCAGCGATGCCACCACCGGTGGGCTGTGGCGGGCGCCACGCAGAAGGCGGCAGCTGCCGCCTTCTGCGTCATCCCCGACTCGATCGCTTCGACCAGCGCGAGCCTTCCCGCTGGTCCGAGAGCGGCGTTACCGTGAACCTTCATCCGGGTCCTCCTTGAGGCGTAGGGCGTAGACACCCCAAGCCTCTGCGAGGGCCCGGATGGCCTTTCAGGCGTTCACAACGTGTGGGGGGCTTGTCAACTAGTGGCTGAATGGCGCCGATTGCCGCGGATCGCTGCCGATTCGTGTCGATTCCCGCACGCCATGCCAGTTCATGATCTGGCTGATCGGGATGGCCGCGGTCGTGCTCTCGAGCAAGCGGACGCGGTTGCTGCGGCCGGCGCTGGTCGTGGTCGCCGCGGCGATCATCAGCGGCGACATCCCCAGCGACGCCACGATCTCGTCGTCCGCAACGTCGCCCTGGTCGATGCCGCGGTGAAGTTGACGCTCGCGGTGCGGCTGCCGGACCCTGGTCAAGGTGCGGACGCGGCGACGTAGTCGACCATGTACTCGAGCCCGGCGATTGCGCGCGACCCGTACCAGGAGGTCATCTCACCGTCGATCAGGGAGATCTCGGCGCCCTCGACGAGAGCCGCGATCTCCTCGAAGTGGTGCTCGTGGAAATGGAAGGGCTCGCTGCTGAGCAGGACTCGCTCGACCTTCCCGGCGAAGGCTCCGAGGTCGATCTCCGGGTACCGGGCCGAGGCCTGCGCGGGCTGGGTGTGCCAGTTGAAGAGGGCAAGCGTCTGGGCGATGTAGGTATCCGCGGCGACGGTCATCCAGGGGTCGCGCCAGATCAGGTAGAGCACGTCGCGGGGCGGATTCGAGACCGCGGTGGCGCGGGCGTAGGCCGCCTCGAAGGCCTCGCAAAGCCGCTCCGCCTCGGCCTCGCGCTCGAAGGTCCGCCCCAACAGGCGGTAGAGGTCGAGGTTGTCGCGCGGGGCCTGGGGATGGGTGACGACGACCTCGGGGACGAACTCGGCCAGGGCCTCGGCGGTCTCGCGCAGGTTCTCGTCGACGTTGACGATCACGTGCGTGGGTTCGAGCTCGCGGACCCTGTCCAGCTTCACGTCCTTGGTCCCCCCCACCTTGGGGATCTCTCGCACCGTCTCCCAGGGGTGGATGCAGAAGCCGGTGCGGCCGACCAGCTCGTGCTCGAGCCCGAGCGCGCAGAGCAGCTCGGTGATGCTCGGGACCAGGGAGACGATGCGGGCGGGGCCGGCCGCGGGGGCGCTCATCGCACCAAGCTACATATTGCGGCGATACTCGCCGCCGACCTCGTACAGAGCCCCCGAGATCTGGCCCAGCGAGGCGACCTTGACCGCGTCGATCAGGGCGTCGAAGACGTTCTCGCGCTCGCGGGCGACGTCGCGCAGTCGAGCCAGCGCGGCCGGCGAGCGGTCGGCGCCGAGCGCCTCGAAGTTCCGCACCGCGGCGATCTGCTCGTCCTTCTCCTGGTCGCTGGAGCGAATCAGCTCGAGGTGCTCGATCTGCTCACCGTGGCCGTCCCGCGGCAGGTAGGTGTTGACCCCGATCAACGGCAGCGATCCGTCGTGCTTGAGCCCCTCGTAGTACATGCTCTCTTCCTGGATCTTGCCGCGCTGGTACATCGTGTCCATCGCCCCGAGGACGCCGCCGCGCTCGGAGATGCGGTCGAACTCCTCGTAGACCGCGGCCTCGACCAGGTCGGTCAGCTCGTTGATCACGAACGAGCCCTGCCAGGGGTTCTCGCAGTAGTTGAGCCCGAGCTCGCGGTTGATGATCAGCTGGATCGCGACGGCGCGGCGGACCGACTCCTCGGTCGGGGTGGTGATCGCCTCGTCGTAGGCGTTGGTGTGGAGGCTGTTGCAGTTGTCGAAGATCGCATAGGCCGCCTGCAGGGTGGTGCGGATGTCGTTGAAGCTGATCTCCTGCGCGTGCAGACTCCGCCCCGAGGTCTGGACGTGGTACTTGAGCATCTGGCTGCGCGGCCCGGCGCCGTAGCGCTCGCGCATCGCCCGCGCCCAGATCCGCCGCGCGACCCGGCCGATCACCGCGTACTCGGGGTCCATCCCGTTGGAGAAGAAGAAGCTGAGGTTGGGCGCGAAGGAGTCGACGTCCATGCCCCGCGCGAGGTAATACTCGACGATCGTAAACCCGTTGGAGAGCGTGAACGCGAGCTGGGAGATCGGGTTCGCCCCCGCCTCGGCGATGTGGTATCCGCTGATCGAGACGCTGTAGAAGTTCCGCACCTCGTGGTCGACGAAGTACTGCTGCACGTCGCCCATCATCTTCAGCGCGAACTCGG
>JAENWU010000097.1 GCA_016649905.1 Thermoleophilia bacterium | reverse complement strand
TCCAGGCGCTCGCGCTCGAGCATGTTGAAGAAGTCCATGTTGCCGCCGACGTTGAGCTGGCTGGTCCGCTCCAGCCGCACGCCGCGGTCGTGGAAGAGACGGGCCAGCTGGCGATGGACGATCGTCGCCCCGACCTGGGACTTGATGTCGTCACCGATGATCGGCAGCCCCGCCTCTTCGAAGCGCTTGTCCCAGTAGTCCTCGCGGGCGATGAAGACGGGCAGGCAGTTGACGAAGCCGACGCCGGCCTTGAGCGCCTGCTCGACGTACCACTTGGTCGCCTCCTCGGAACCGACCGGCAGGTAACAGACGACGACGTCAGCCTTGGTCTCTTCGAGGATGCCGACGACGTCTGCGGTTTCGCCCGGCGCTTTGGTGATCTTCTGCTTGAGGTACTTGCCGAGGCCGTCGTGGGTCATCCCGCGCTGGACGGTGATGCCGGTCGGCGGCACGTCGGCGAACTTGATCGTGTCGTTCTGCCCCGACCAGATCGCCTCGGAGAGGTCTTTGCCGACCTTCTCCGTGTCGATGTCGAAGGCGGCGACGAATTCGACGTCGCGCACGTGGTAGCCGCCGAGGTCGACATGCATCAACCCCGGAACTTCCTCCGCGGGGTCGGCGTCCTTGTAGTAGTGGACGCCCTGGATGAAGGAGTTGGCGCAGTTGCCGACGCCGACGATCGCGACACGGACCTTGTCCTGCGTGCGGCCGACGCCGTTCGTGCTGCCGTTTGCTCCGTTGGTCTTACTCATGAAATCGAAGTCCTCCTGGGATCGCGCTGAGTGGCTGAACACACTCAGCCGCCTTGCTGGTTACAGACCTTCCTCGCCGTCGTCGCTCTCAACGGCGGCCACTTCGGCACCGCGAAGCTCGTTTCTCACGTGCCAAACGCGCTGGAAGACAGTGAAGATGGTCAGAGCGGCGAGCACGTAGATCGACGGCGCCAGGAGCTCGAAATCTCCGATCCCAGCGCCCTTGGCGAAGATCAACCCGATCGAAAGTAGCACCACCCTGACCGGCCGCGTCGCCAAGCCGACCTTGCACTCGACCCCGAGCGCCTCGGCCCGGGCCCGCGTGTAGGAGACCATTAGCGAGCCGAGCACGGCGACGACGCACATCGCCGCCGCGAAGTCTTCTCCCTGGGCGGCGAAGTAGCCGGCGACGGCGGCAAGCACGATCCCCTCCTCGACCCGGTCCAGGGTCGAGTCGAGGAAGGCGCCGAAGAGCGTCCCCTTCCCCGACATCCGCGAGTAGCGGCCGTCGAGGGTGTCCATGACCGAGCCGAGGATGAAGGCGACGCCGGCGAGGAAGAAGAGTCGCTGGGTGACCAGGGCGGCGGCGATCAGGTTGCCGGCCAGCCCGACCATCGAGATCGCGTTCGGGGTCAGCCGCGACTCGATCAAGCGGTCGCGGGCGTAGGAGCGCAGCTCCTGGCCGTTGCGGCCACCAGCGCCGCGGCTGTTGCGGCGGCCCTCGGGTGCCCGCGGCGGGGCTGATGGCGACATCTAGGCTTCGGCCTCTTGCGGCAGGCGGCCCTTGGCCTGGGTCTGGGCCTGGGCCTGGAAGGCCCAGACCTCGGGCCGGGCGCGGGCGAGCAGGCGCTGGGCGACCAGCGCCGCCGTGATCGCGACCATCCAGCCGAGCACGGCATCGATCCAGTAGTGGTTGCCGGTGACGATCACGACCCAGAGGATCAGCACCGGCCAAAAGGCCCAGAAGGCGCGCGACCACCAGTTGCGGCAGACCAGCGCCCCGGTGGCGCCGATCATCACCGCGAAGGCGCAGTGCATGCTCGGGATCGCCGCGTAGGGGTTGATGAACGACTTGGCGAGGGCCGAGTCGTGGTTGACGCCGGAGAATTCGTTGATCGTGTCGACGAAGCCGTACTCGGAGAACATCCGCGGCGGCGCCGTCGGGTAGAGCGCGTAGCCGACCAGCGCCAGGCCCATCGAGACGACGAACATGTTGCGGACGAAGTTGTAGGAGTCGTTGCGGAAGAAGTAGAGCCAGACCAGGAAGCCGAGCGCGACCGAGAACTGGGCGTTGAGGTAGAGCTGGTTGGCGAGGTCGATCACCCACTGGGTCGGCAGGAAGAAGCCCTGCACGTCGGGCTCAAAGAGCAGGTGCAGCTGCTGCTGGAATTCGATCACCTGCTGGCCGTGCGCCATCGCAACCGCTTTCTCCCCGTCGGCGATCCCGCGCACCGCCGTGTAGGCGAGATCGACCCCGACCAGGATCAAAATCTGGCGCCCGAGGTCGCCCCAACCTTTGGGCAACCTGGCGGAAACGCTTGAAAGAGCGCGAGACACGAACAGACAATTGTAATCCGCGAACGAGCGGGGGCGAAAGGGCTGGTCCCCACCGGGGGCGTTAGCTGAGAAAGCGCGAGATGCGATCGATGAGGGTGGGGTCGTCGATCCAGGGGCCAGTGGCCGGTGCCGCGGGCGACCTCGAGGGTGGCGTTGGGGAGGGCGTGGGCGTAGGCGCCGCCGAAGCGGAGGGGCGGGTAGGGGTCGCGGTCGGCCCAGATGACGAGCGAGGGGCAGGTGAGGCTGGCAAGCGCGCGGCCGGCGACGGTGAGCTGGTCGGAATCGGCGCCGCGGTAGAGGGCGAGGATCGCGGCCTGGGTGCCCGCGTCCCAGTGGTCCCAGATCAGATCGACGAACTCCGGTGGCATCGCGCCGCGGTCGCCGCGCGCCTGGCGCATCAGCAACGCAAGCGAAGAGCGCGTCGTCGTCGCATTGAGGATCTCCCCGATCGGGCGCCGCCGCCAGAGCTGGGCGATCCAGTGCCAGCGGTAGCCGGGCAGCCAGTCCTCACCATGCGTCGGGTTGCCGTGGCAATAGACCACCGGCGTCCCCTCACCCTCGACTCCCCGCCGACGGGCCGATTTCGGGACCCATAGGCCCGAAATCGGCCCGTCGGCGGGCGGTATAGCGTGGCGGCATGGACTGGAGGCGACCGGACAAGCGGCGGGTGCGGGCGATTCGCGACCGCCTGCGGGAGATGTACGGGCAGCCGGTCAACGAACCGCACGGCAAGCCGATCGCCGAGCTGATCAAGACCGTGCTCTCCCAGCACACCAACGACCGCAACCGCGACCGCTCCTTCGCCGCCCTGCGCGAGCGCTTTCCCAGCTGGGAGCAGGTGCGCGAGGCGCCGCTGGACGAGCTCGAAGACGCGATCCGGCCGGGCGGCCTCGCCAAGCAGAAGGCGCCGCGGATCCAGGCGATCCTCGAGCAGCTCGGCGAGCAGCCCGACCTCGACTGGACGCGGACGGCGCCGCGCGAGGAGTCGCTGGAGTTCCTGCTCTCGCTGCCCGGCGTCGGCCGCAAAACCGCCGCCTGCGTGCTGATCTTCACCTGGGACATCCCCGAGATCCCGGTCGACGTCCACGTCCACCGGGTCGGCGGGCGGCTAGGACTCTTCCCGGAAAACGCCTCGTTCGAGCGCGCCCACGACGAGATACTCGCCGTCGTCGATCCCGCCGATGCCTACGAGCTGCACATGAACCTGATCCGCCACGGACGCACGCTTTGCCGCCCGAAGCCGCGCTGCGGCGAGTGCGAGCTGCGGCGGATGTGCCCGTGGTACCGCGCCAACCGCGAGAGCGCCAGTAGTATCTCGGCCGCTAAATGAGCAAGCGCACCTTCATCGTCTTCGGGGGCCTCGTGGTGGTCCTCGCGGTCCTGATTCCCTGGCTCGTCTTCGGTTCGAAGGGCGACGCGACCGCTGGGGCCCAGGACGTCCCCGCGAACCTAAAGAGCGGCCAAGAGCTGTTCCAGGTCAACTGCGGCAACTGCCACACGCTCTACGCGGCCGGGACCGACGGCAACTACGCGCCCGACCTCGACGAACTGCTGGCGCCCAACGGCCCGCCGGAAGGCGACAAGGACACGATCAAAGCGACCGAAGGCCGCGTCCTCAACGCCGTCGAAAACGGCGTCAACGGCGACACCCCAGGCCGGATGCCCGGCGGCATCCTCAACGAAGAGCAGGCCAAGGAAGTCGCCGCCTTCGTCGCCGCCACCGCCGGCGAGGGCTAAACCTCCTCCGCAACTTCCCCCAAGCGTTACGGTTTCCCTGAGGGCCGGCAGGGAACCGAACCCACCAGGAGGAGTTGAACTTTGAATCACCTAACCGCACCGACCCGTCGGGTCGCGTTCTTGCTGGTGCTCGCAGCGCTGGGCTGTATGGCCTGCGCCGGCGTCGCCCAGGCCAAGGTCGCCAAAAGCAAAGGCACGGTCGTCGACGTGATGACCCGCAACCTCTACCTGGGTGCCGACCTCGGCCCGGCGCTCGCATCGACCTCGCAGGCTTCCTTCTTCGAGGCCAACGGCGGCATCGTGCGCCAGGTCGAAGCGACCAACTTCCCGGTCCGCGCCAAAGGCCTGGCGAAGGAGATCCTCAGCGAGGAACCCGACCTCGTCGGCCTGCAGGAGGTCGCGCTGTGGCGTGAAGCTCCCCCCTCAGTCGGCCCGATCCTCTCCGGCAAACCGTCGGCGGAAACCGTCAAGTACGACTTCCTGGCGCTGCTGCTCGCGCAGCTGAACAAGAAGGGCAACAAGTACAAGGCGGTCGTGGTCCAGGACGAGTTCGACTTCGAGGCGCCCGCCAACGCCAACAACGTCCCCGGTGATGGGCCCGGCGGCGGCACCGGCCTGCTCGCCAACGCCGAGGTCAACGGCCGCCTGACGATGCGCGACGTGATCCTCGCCAAGGTCGGCGACGGCGTCGTCACCTCGAGCCCGAAGAGCGCCAACTTCATCCACCCGCTGATCGTCAAAGTCGCCGGCGGCACCGAAATCGCGGTCACCCGCGGCTGGACCAGCGTCGACGCCAAGGTCCGCGGCAGCAAGAAGTTCCACTTCGTCAACACCCACCTCGAGGCGTTCGACGACGAGACCATCTACCCGAGCATCCGCGCCCAGCAGGCGGCCGAGCTGGTCCAACCGGGTGGCCCGGCGACGAGCAAGCTGCCGGTGATCATGGTCGGCGACTTCAACTCGGACACCAAGACCGAAGTCAAGCCCGGTGACGGCCAGGCCTACCAGGTGCTGACCAAAGCCGGCTTCCGCGATCGCGCGACGGGCAAACAGAACACCTGTTGCCTGAGCACCACCTACGACCTCAAGACGGGGGGCGGCAAAGCCGAGTTCGACCACACGGTCGACCACGTGCTGACCAACACTCCGCAGAAGGTCAAGCTGGTCTCCTCGACGGCGACCGGCCTCAGCAAGGCAAAAAGCGGCTGGTGGGACTCAGACCACGCGGGTGTCTTCAGCTCGCTGCTGATCCTGCGCTAGCGCGCTGACCCATTCGGGCTTGGAGAGGGCGCCCAGGTGGCGCCCTTTTCCTTGCTTGCAATCAAGGCTCACGATCTGCCATACTGCCACTTAGATTTCTTAGGCTTGAATAACGAAACCCCTGGAGGTATGCAGAAAGTGGCAAAGACGATCGGGATCGATCTGGGCACGACCAACTCGTGCGTGGCAGTGATGGAGGGCGGCGAGCCGACCGTCCTGGAGAACGCGGAGGGCGGCCGCACCACCCCGTCCGTCGTCGCCTTCACCGAGGGCGGCGAGCGCCTGGTGGGCACCGTCGCCAAACGGCAGGCGGTGATGAACCCGGAGAACACGATCTTCTCGATCAAGCGCTTCATGGGCCGCAAGGAGGCCGAAGTCAAAGAGGAGGAGACGATCGTCCCCTACAAGGTCGAGGCCGGCCCCAACGGCGACGTCCGCGTCGACGTGCGCGGCAAGCAGTACAGCCCGCCGGAGATCAGCGCGATGATCCTCCAGAAGCTGAAGACCGACGCCGAAGCGAAGCTCGGCGAAACGGTCGACAGCGCCGTGATCACCGTCCCCGCCTACTTCAACGACGACCAGCGCCAGGCGACCAAGGACGCCGGCAAAATCGCCGGCCTCGACGTCAAGCGGATCATCAACGAGCCGACCGCCGCCTCGCTCGCCTACGGGCTCGACAAAGAGAAAGCCGACCAGACGATCCTCGTCTTCGACCTCGGCGGCGGCACCTTCGACGTCTCGGTGCTGGAAATCGGCGACGGCGTCTTCGAGGTGAAGGCGACCGCCGGCGACAACCACCTCGGCGGCGACAACTGGGACAAAGCGATCGTCGAGTGGCTGGTCGCCGAGTTCAAACGCGACCAGGGCGTCGATCTCGCCCAGGACAAGAACTCCCTGCAACGTCTCTACGAGGCGGCGGAGAAGGCGAAGATCGAGCTCTCCTCGACCCAGGAGACGCAGATCAACCTGCCCTTCATCACCGCGGTCGAGGGTCAGCCCAAGCACCTCGACCTCAAGCTCAGCCGCTCGAAACTGAACGAGCTCACCGCGGAGCTGCTGGAGCGGATCGTCGGTCCGGTCAAACGGGCGCTCGACGACGCCGACGCCGCGATCGACCACGTGGTCCTGGTCGGCGGCATGACCCGGATGCCCGCGGTGCGGGAGCGGGTCAAGGAGCTGACCGGCAAGGACCCGCATCAGGGGGTCAACCCCGACGAGGTCGTCGCGGTCGGCGCCGGCATCCAGGCCGGCGTGCTCGCCGGTGACGTCAAGGACGTGCTGCTGCTGGACGTGACCCCGCTGACGCTGGGGATCGAGACCAAAGGCGGCGTGATGACGAAGCTGATCGAGCGCAACACGACGATCCCGACGAAGAAGTCGGAGACGTTCTCGACCGCCGACGACAACCAGCCGTCGGTCGAGATCCACGTCCTGCAGGGCGAGCGCGAGATGGCCAGCGGCAACAAGAGCCTGGGCAAATTCCAGCTCACCGGGATCCCCCCGGCGCCGCGCGGGATGCCGCAGATCGAGGTCACCTTCGACATCGACGCCAACGGCATCATCCACGTCACCGCCAAGGACCAGGGCACCGGCAAAGAGCAGAAGATCGAGATCAAATCCGGCTCCGGGCTCTCCGACGAGGAGATCCAGGGCATGGTCGCCGACGCCGAGTCCCACGCCGAGGAGGACCAAAAGCAGCGCGAGCTGGCGGAGGCCCGAAACCTCGCCGAGAACGCCGCCTACCAGGCGGAGAAAGCGATCGAGGACGCCGGCGACAAAGTCGATGCGGCGACCAAAGAGGAGGTCGAGACGGCGGTCAAGGACGTGCGCGAGGTCCTCGCCAGCGGCAGCCTCGAGGAGGTCAACGCCAAGACCGAGGCGCTGAACACGGCGATGACCAAAGCGTCGGAGCAGATCTACGCGGCGGCTTCCGCCGAGCAGGCATCTGCCGATGGCGCCTCCGAGGACAGCTCCAGCGACGACGAGGAAGTCGTCGATGCGGAGGTCGTTGAGGACGACAGCAAATGAGCGAGGAGCATCTGGACGAGACCCAGGAGGTCGCGCCCGAGCAGCAGGTGGACGGCGTCGAGGTCGAGCAGGACCTCGACGCCCTCGTCGCCGAGGCGCAGAAGGAGCGCGACGAGTACCTGGAACTGGCGAAGCGGACGCAGGCGGACTTCGAGAACTTTCGCAAGCGGATGGCGGCGGAGGTGCAGGCCGCGTCGAAGCGGAGCAAGGCCCAGCTCGCCGCCGAAGTCGCGCCGGTGCTCGACGATCTCGAGCGGGCGCTGCAGGCCGCCGGCCTCGATCCGGAGGGTGACTCCGAGGACGGGTTGGCGCATGGGGTGCTGCTGGTCTTCCGCGGTCTCCGCGAGACCTTGAAGCGCAACGGGATCGAGCAGGTCGATCCGAAGGGGGAGAAGTTCGACCCCAACCTGCACGAGGCGCTCTCGACGATGCCGGTCGAGGGAGCCGAGCCCGGCCTCGTCGTCGAGGTGATGCAGAAGGGCTACCAATACGAGGACCAGCTGATCCGCCCCGCGCGGGTGGTCGTCAGCGAGTAAAGGACGGTTTTGGCAGACGAGCTCTACAAGACGCTTGGGGTTTCCAAGAACGCCTCCGACGAGGAGATCAAGAAGGCGTACCGCAAGCTGGCGCGCCAGTACCACCCTGATCGCAACCCGGACGACCCCACCGCGGAGGAAAAGTTCAAGGAGATCTCCGCCGCCCACGACGTCCTCGCCGATCCTGAGAAGCGCAAGGAGTACGACCAGGGCGGCCAGTTCGCCGGCTTTGGCGGCGATGGCAACCCGTTCGGCGCTGGCGGTGCCCAGGCCGGCGGGTTCGGCGCCGACCTCGGCGACATCTTCTCGATGTTCAATCGCGGCGGCCGCCGCGCCAGGCCCGAACCGGTGCATGGCCGCGACCTCGAGACCGAAGTGCGGCTGAGCTTCGACCAGGCGGTCAACGGCGACCAGATCAGCGTCACCGTCGCCAAGGCCGAGCAGTGCCAGACCTGCCACGGCAGCGGCGCCAAACCGGGCACCAGCCCGGTCACCTGCCCGCGCTGCGAAGGCCGCGGCATCGACGCCCAGAGCCAGGGCTTCTTCTCGATCAGCCAGCCCTGCCCGCAGTGCGGCGGCGCCGGCCAGATCATCGAAGACCCCTGCCCGACCTGTGGCGGCTCCGGCCTCACCCAGCAGACCAAGCGCTACAAAGTCAACGTCCCGGCGGGGGTCAAGGACGGGACCAGGATCCGGCTCGCCGGCAAGGGCGAGGCGGGGCCGCGGGGCGGCCCCCCGGGCGACCTCTACGTGACGACCAGGGTCACCCCTTCACCGGTCTTCAAACGACTCGACGACGGCAACCTCGAAGTGACGGTGCCGATCTCGATCCCCGAGGCGCTGCGCGGCGGCACGATCGAGGTCCCGACCCTGAACGGAACGAAGAAGATCAAGGTCGCGCCGGGGACCAAGCACGGCGCGATCCAGCGCTTGCGCGGCGAGGGCCCACCCAAGCCGAAGGGCGTGGGCAAGGGCGACATCCGCTACCGGCTCGAGATCGACGTCCCGAAAGAGCTCAGCGAGGAGCAGAGCGAGGCCGCCGAGAAGCTGGCCGAGGCCTTCAACGGCGCCGACCCGCGGGCCGAGCTGTTGCGCAAGGCAGGTGCTGCCTGATGCCGACCTACCGGCGCCGCGTCAAGGCGACCTTCGACGAGGAGCAGGGCGTCTTCATGATCTCGGTCGCCGCCGAACTGGCGGAGATGCACCCGCAGACGCTGCGGATGTACGAGCAGCGGGGTCTGATCGCCCCCAAGCGCTCGCCGAAGAACACCCGCCTCTATTCCCAGCGCGACGTCGAGCGGCTGCGGCGGATCCAGGAAATGACCGCGCAGGGCCTCAACCTCGTCGGCGTCGAGACGGTGCTGGCGCTGGAAGAGCGGATGGCGAAATTGAGCACTGAACTGAGGCAGGCCCGCGAGCGGGTCTCGGAACTGGAGGCAACGACGAAAGGGCAGCTGCACTGATGCAGGCAGATCGATTCACCGTCAAGTCCCAGGAAGCGGTCCAATCCGCGTTGGAGCTGGCGCGCAGCCACCGCAACCCCGAGGCTGCACCGGCCCACCTGCTCGTCTCCCTGCTCGATCAGCCCGAGGGCCTGGTCGTGCCGATCCTGCAGCGCGTCGGCGCCGACACGGCGACGATCGCGGCGCGGGCGAGCGAGGCCGTCGCGGCGCTGCCGAAACTCGGCGGCGAGGCGGAGGAGCCACGGATGTCCTCGGCGCTGGCGGCGACGCTGCGGAAGGCCGAGCAGGAAATGGGCCGGCGCGGGGACTCCTACATCTCCACCGACCACTTCCTCCTCGCCTTGACCGAGGACTCGCAGCTGAAGGAGCTGCTCCCTGATCGCGACTCGCTCGACAAGGCGATCACCGAGGTGCGCCCCCAGAAGGTGACCTCGCCGAACCCCGAGTCGACGGCCGAGGCGCTGGAGAAATTCGGCCGCGACCTGACCGCCGACGCCCGCAGCGGCAAGCTCGACCCGGTGATCGGCCGCGACGAGGAGATCCGCCGCGTGATCCAGGTCCTCTCCCGCCGCACCAAGAACAACCCCGTGCTGATCGGCGACCCCGGCGTCGGCAAGACCGCGATCGTCGAGGGCCTGGCGCAGCGGATCGTCGACGGCGACGTGCCCGAGAGCCTGCGCGACCGCCGCGTGATCGCGCTCGACATCGGCTCGCTGCTGGCCGGCTCCAAATACAGGGGCGAGTTCGAGGAGCGGCTGAAAGCGGTGCTGAACGAGGTGCAGGAGGCGGCGGGACAGATCGTCCTCTTCCTCGACGAGCTGCACACGATCGTCGGGGCCGGCGCCGCCGAAGGCGCGGTCGACGCCGCCAACCTGCTGAAGCCGATGCTGGCCCGCGGCGAGCTGCGCGCGGTCGGCGCCACCACCCTCGACGAGTACCGCAAGCACATCGAGAAGGACGC